>JBBSBI010000379.1:0-1675 GCA_038251425.1 Polyangiales bacterium | reverse complement strand
CTCGGTATGCCCTTGGATGGTGCACTGGAAGTGGGGGCCGCGCGTGTGAAAAGCTCAACGTTTCACGCGGCCGTCGCGGTGCTGCGAACGGCGCGGCGCACAGGCGGGAATCTGCCACGCGCATTGGCCACAGCGGCCATCAGTTTGCGAGAAATGGCGCGCCTCGAAGGGGTGGTGCGCTCCAAAACAGCCGAAGGCAAAGCTCAGTCCTTCGTGATCGGCGGGATCCCGGTCCCGCTCTATCTCGGTGTGCGCATGATGGATCCGCTTTTCTTTCGTCCACTTGAGACCACGTTCACCGGTCACCTCGTGTTCGCAGCGGCGGTGGTGCTTTGGCTTGCTGCCGTCCTCGCGGCACGAAAAATCTTGTTAGTGGATATCTGAAGGAGATGGAGTGATGCCTTCGTATGGAGTGATGCGTTCGCTGTGTTTGGTCTTAGTTTGCATCGCAATCGTGGCGCTCGGTGTAGCGCTGGCCGGCGTGCGCCCGTTGGAGGCTCCCCAGCGCGGCTATCGCGCACAGGCTCGTACGCGTGCTCTTCAGGAGTCGGAAGGTTTCCGGTTGCTGGAGCCCGTGCTGCTTTGGTTTGGAGGGCTGATAGGCGAAGTTTTGGCTTGTTTTACTCAGAGTTCCAAAGTTGCCAGCTTCAGGGCTCGGCAGGCGAGCCGCCTGGAGCAGGCGGGCGATTATCTGGGGTTTGTTCCGGATGAGCTATCTGGAGCCATGCTGCTTGGCTGCATGGTGTTCGCGGCGACGGGCGCCATGCTCAGTTCCCTCACTGGGCAGGGTGAGCTCTATTTGGTGTTGGGTGCCCTCGGCGGGCCCGCGATTGTCCACTTGCAAGTGGAATCAGAAATGCGCCAACGCTTGAAGGCGATTGGCCGGCGGTTACCTGCAGCGATCGATCTTGCGGCACTGTGCACTAGTGCCGGTTTAGATTTTCCGGCGTCCTTGAGCATGGTGGTGCGGGAGGCCGAGTCTGGCGATCCGCTCGCTCAAGAGATCGGAAGGTTGCTCGATGCACTGAATCTCGGTCAAACACGGCGCGAGGCGTTGGCAACATTTGAACGGCGTGCCCCCATCTCGTCGGTACGAGATCTAGTGCGTGCGCTCACTCAAGCGGAAGAAAAAGGGACACCGATCTCAGAAGCGCTCCTCACCCAGGCTCAGGTGAGTCGTGGGCTGCGTACGGTGCTTGCCGAGGAATCAGCGACGCGTGCCGGGGTTTACATGATCATTCCGATGGTCTTCATGTTTGGCTGCATTTTGCTGCTGTTGATGGGTCCGTTCATCGTGACGGGCGCAGGCTTCTAACTTTCTCAGAATCAAAGGAATCAAAAATGGACCATGCCCAAGTAGCTGTGGAAACACCCGGCGCTGAGCCACAGAACGCAGGCGCACGCACTCTTATCCTAGCCTTGGTCGCTGCCGTCGCAGTGGGAGGGCTTCTCTTTTCCTTTGGCCAAGATGAGGCCGCGAGCGTGAAGCCACCGAAAACCCAACTAGCAGCGAAGGACCTGTTTGGCGCTGAGGCGCGTTGCGCGAAAGCTCAGGGGGAGTCGGCAGCGCACCGCGCACAAGCTGCATTCAGTGCGGCTTACGCCAAGAAGCAGCGCGCACCCTTTGAGGCCGCTGACGGCGTTGAGTCTGTGGCACTCCTCGAGGAAGCGGGCG
>JBBSBI010000378.1:0-1706 GCA_038251425.1 Polyangiales bacterium | reverse complement strand
GGATCCGTGGGCGCCCGCAACAGATTCAAATCCAACACGCCTTCCCTCACTTTATAGCCATATTTGCAGTCATTCAGCAGGGCTACGCCCCAATCAGACTCCGAGAGATCGGCGTAGCGATGCCCGACAACTTCGAACTGCGCGGCATCCCAGGAAGTATTTTGGTGTGTGGGGCGCCGCACCACGCCGTATTGGATCTCAAAACTGGCTTCGCTGGCGCGCAATCGGGTGGGGAAGGCAACCCGCAGCATCTTATGTCGCTCGTTCCATTCGACCTCGGTCACGAAATCCAACCGTGTGCTCTCTTCGGAAAGCCACACGGTTTGTTGAATGCTCGAGCTGCCGATCCGCAACGTGGCAGAGAGGCCACTTCGGACCGCGCCTGCCCGCTTCAGGATCGGGCCTTCCACAACGGCAACGCCGAGCAACCCTTGCTCGTAATACTCGTCCACGTCCCACGCGTCGAAAGCATGCGGCCTATCCTCGTAGAGAGAAAGCTCATTGCCACGCGCTCCTTCCGTCACCACTTCGCGCTGCAAGCGCTTATCGAAAGCACTCACCACACCCAACCCGGCGTCGAATTCATAGCGGATCAGGGCATTTTCAAGGATATATCGCGCCTGACCGGCAATGGCACCCTCCACCGCTTCGAAGCTAACCCGGGCGGAGGAATCAGGCGTACGCTGCAACGTCACGAAGCTCTGCGCCGGGACGTGCACGACACAGCTGGACGAGCTGCCTTCGTTCTGAACCACGAGTGGTGCGCCGGCGCTGCTAACACTTGCAAAACCTTCCGGCAGAACCCAAGGCCCCACGTACGCTGTGCTCGACGCATTGAAGAGCACGAGACAATCCGCATCCGGAGTGCTGAGCTGCTGCACCGTCTGAACTTGGAGCTCCCGACAGGTGAGGAGCGCGGCCTCCAGCTCCGCCGTCGCCACTTCGTACACGCTGTGAATGGATGAGCCCGGCAAAATATCGTGAAATTGGTTCAGGAGCAGCACCTTCCAGATCTGCTCCAGCTCCGCCTGCGGGTAAGCACTAAGCGCGTTCGTTGAGCACAACATCTCGGTGGCACGCAAAGCCTCTTCAACGCGGCGATTCAAACGCTTGATGTTAGCTTGCGTGGTGAGCGTGCCACGGTGCATTTCCAAATAGAGCTCCCCCTGCCAAGTCCCAAGCTCGGCCTTGTACGTTCCGAGCTTCTCCAAAACGGGTTGAGCCGCTCCCAAGCGATAACGTGGCAAACCGTTCAGATTTTGCAGGCGCTGGGCCCGCTCCAAATACTCGTCTTTAGGGCCGCCGCCACCGTTGCCGATGCCAAACAACGAAATCGCTTCATCGCAAATCGCCGTCTCTGGATAGTCCGCATCAGCTTTAAGCAAGGAGCCTGGAGTTACGTCGGCGTTGTAGTTGCTCTCAGGCGGGAAATGCGTGAGCACCTCGCTGCCATCGATCCCACGCCACATGAAAGTGTTGTGGGGGAACTTGTTGTACTTGCTCCAACTGAGTTTTTGCGTGAGGAAATAAGGGCAACCCGATTTGACTAGAATCTGTGGAAGATTAGCCGAATACCCGAACACATCCGGCAACCATAGGTTCTTGACTTCCACGCCGAATTCGCGCTTGAAGAAGTGCTTGCCCAGCACCAATTGGCGCACCATCGATTCCCCGGAGATCAGATTGGCATCTGCCTCCACCCACAT
>JBBSBI010000377.1:0-1810 GCA_038251425.1 Polyangiales bacterium | reverse complement strand
CGGTTTGCTTGGATTTTCTACGATCAAACGGAAGCTCAATCCACCCAACCTGCTTGAAGGAAAGAGCTGGCACACCAGTAGTACCCGGCCAAACACCCCGACCACCCCGATTTGTAGCGGCACTGGGGGGTTTTTCTTTCACACCGACGAGGAGCTGAACCCCTGGGTACAGTTCGATCTCGGGAGCGTGCAAAGCGTTCGTCGCGTGGAAGTGGCAAATCGGGCACGCTTCGAGACGCGACCCTTGCCACTCGCGATCGAACTCAGCTTGGATGGTAAAACGTGGCTTGAAGTCGCTCGTAAGACGGACGCGTTCACGAGTTGGGACGTCGACTTTGTTCCGAAAGACGCACGCTATCTGCGTGCGCGTGCCGCATCGAAGACCTGGCTTCATCTGGAGTGTCTGAAAGCTCGCTAAGCCAGGAATCAGCGGAGGCTTGACGTTGAACGCTGAAAAAGCCTAGCTTCCGCTGCTTTGATGGACCTCAGCGTCATAATTCCCGTCTTTAACGAACGCGAGAATCTGCGACGTTTGGTCGACGAAATAGACGCGGCTCTCATCCCGACGGGCAGAAGCTACGAAGTGATCGCCGTCGACGACGGCAGTACCGACGGCAGCACCGAATTGTTGCGCGAGCTGCACCATGAGAAGGCGCATGTGAAGGTCATTGTGTTCCGCCGCAACTGTGGTCAGGCCGCCGCCTTTGACGCAGGCTTTCGGTTTGCTGAAGGCAGCATCGTGGCCACCATGGATGCTGATCTGCAAAATGATCCGAGTGATCTACCGAAGCTGATCGAGAAGTTGGAAAGCGGTTACGACGTGGTCAGCGGCTGGCGCAAGAGCCGAAAGGATGGCTTCTTTCTTCGGAAAATCCCATCCAAGATAGCCAACGCATTTATTCGTCTAGTCACCAACACCAAAGTGAATGACCTCGGCTGCTCGCTGAAGGTCTACAAACGCGAAATCGCGAGTGAGCTCCACTTGTATGGGGAGATGCACCGGTTCTTGACCGTGCTCGCTGAGAGCCAAGGTGCGCGGGTCGCAGAAGTCATCGTGAACCATCGCCCTCGGCACACGGGCACTTCAAAGTATGGCTTAGGCCGAACCATCAAAGTTCTCCTCGATTTGCTGACCGTTTGGTTTTTCCGGAGCTTTCAGACTAAACCCATTTACGTTTTCGGCGGTGCGGGCGTGGGGCTTTTGGGGATCGCTGGCCTGCTCGCGGGGCTCGTGATGTACCAAAAGTTCGCCTATGCAACCTGGGTGCATCGAAATCCTCTCTTCATGATTTCAGTGATGTGCACACTCATGGCAAGCCAGTTGATTGGCCTCGGTTTGCTCGCCGAGATCATGGTGCGAACGTACTTCGAATCGCAGGCCAAGCATGCTTACCCCATCACCGACACCTTGGGCATCGCGCCCAGGTCGTGAAGCTCGAACATGTCGAGCCTCAAGCGCACGCTTCGACCAGCCCTCCTGTTAATTGCTTTGGCCTTTGTCGGCTACACGGGCTGGCAGCTGGCCTTGCGCTGGCGAGAGTCGCGGAGCGTGCATGTAGAGCCCATTGCCCTCGTGCTGAGCCTCTTGCCCCTGCTCGCTGCAACCATTTTTCAGGCACGCGCCTGGGTCTTCGTGGTCGAACGCCTCGCCGGACACCAGGTGCCACGCGGCAAAGCGCTGACACTCTACTTCGACTCGCTGCTGGCCCGCTATGCGGGGAAGCTGGGGTTGCCCGCCTTGCGCATGGCGGGTGCGAGCAGCATCGGCACCTCTGCGAGCCTAGTTGGGATCTCGATTGTCCTTGAAATG
>JBBSBI010000376.1:0-1971 GCA_038251425.1 Polyangiales bacterium | reverse complement strand
CGGATCGTACAGGTGTTGCGCGTTCAACGTCCATCCACCAAGTCCCAAGGGACCGGCATCTAGGTTACCCACGGTACCTCGCCACTCGCTCCACATGGTCAGCTCCTTGCGCGCGCGGTCTCCAGTTATCGTTACGCCGGAACCTGGCGCACCAAAGCCTGGCGTCCGTTCGTAGCTTCCCGCAAACGTGTAGCCCACGCGAACCACCACCGCCTCAAGCTTTCCGCAGCTCCACCACATTCCGATCAGGATCCCGCACAAACAGCGAAATCCCGTCGCCGAGCTGCATCGGACCTCCCGTGATCGGAATATTCAGGCGATTGAGCTCCGCCACGGTTTCTTCGATCGAGTCAACGCCCAGTGCGACGTGTGTGTACCCGGCGTGCTTCTCCGGAATGTCCATCAAGACGTTGGTGGCGCTATTCCCTTGATTGCCATTGCAGATCAAATTGATCTCAACGCCACTCGCGTTTTTCATCACGACGACAGGTTCGGAGCCCCCCCGAAATACAGCCTCGAACCCGAAGAGTTCGTAGAACGCTTCGGAGCGGGCTGCGTCGTTAACTCGAATCCCAATGTGCTCGACGTGTCGGATACTGATCATGAGGCCGAGCTTACACGCGTTTGCGTGTGACAGTGAAGCCTCAGAGCGCCCACCCTGAGATCCCTCAATACGCAATGGGCGGTTCCGCATATTGGCCCGGGAAGGGCTCAGCTCGCTCACGCTGCTCCAACTCTTCCGAAGGCACACGCGCCCCAATTTCATCGAAGAAGGCCACGCCGATCACGCCTACGTTGCGATCATCGCCCTTGCTCGCCGCGTAGGATTCGCCCACTCCGCCAAAGCGAAACGCAGCCACTGCACTCTCGCTTTGACGAAAACCGTCGATCTGGACGGTGGCCCAGGGCCCGACAAGATAGCCTCGTTTTTCAAAGCTTCCGGGCTGACCATCGATCACATCTAGCCCGTCCACAGTGGCCACCGCTTCGTAGCGGCTCCCGCTGTTGTTCTTGACCTCGATGAGATAGCGCTCCCCTTCGCGTCCCGTGACGTACAGATCTGAGCCGCGACGATAGGCGGGGAAGTCGCGGCCGCGCTCGCTCACCACGCGTACGTTGAGCGTACCCCGCGCTCCGTTCCATTGGCTTTGCCCGAGCACCGAGAGCTCGCGGCGGTCCAACATGCCTTGGATGCCCGCAGCATTGTTGTAGAACAAGCGAGCCGTTAGAAAAGGTGAGGACTCGTTGTCGCGTTCGAACGGTGCCGATGACACGCGGCTGGTGTGCGTTTCGCCCCAACGCGTCGCTAGACCGGGACGATAGCTTGGCGCGGGGGCGCTCTCCCAAGCAGTTCTCGGAGCCCCGCTGGCACTGTCGGCCTCGGCTCGAGAATCACGACGCTTGCTCTCTTCCCGCGGTCCCTGGCTATTCGCCGAGCGCCTTGCCGGAGCTGCGCTTGAAGGTGGCTCTGCGCGGTAACCTTCGCCTTTGGGGGCGTTGCCTGAGTCTTGCGGCCGTGCCCTGGGCGATTCGTGGGCAACCTCGTCCGAGTAGGCTCCCGGAGGAGCCTGTGCAAAACGAGACACACCCTCGCTACTCTGGGGGGCTTGATAGCCACCCTCCGAAGCACTCTTGTCTGCTGATCGCGGCTCAGTTTGAGCCGTACTGCAACCGCCGATACCCACTCCACACGCCACCAAAACCCAACCGCTAATATTTCGCATGATTCATTGCCTCCAGATAAGAACCCAACGGAGACAACCGAGCCCCCTTACACCTTGGGTTTCGATTTTCAGGAGGCGACGCTGATCTTATGGAGCCAGGTGCTGAGGATCCGTTGTCCTACCTCCAGATCGGGCAGGAAAGTCCATTCATTCCGCTGATGCGCCTGGCTTTGCGTGCCCGGACCGAAATTCACCGCGACCACTCCCAGCTCCGCGAAGCGCGCCACGTCTGTCCAGGCCTGCTTCG
>JBBSBI010000375.1:0-1985 GCA_038251425.1 Polyangiales bacterium | reverse complement strand
GCAGCCAAGGAAAGGCACAACGTGAGCTGATTGGAAAAGCGAAGCATGGCATTCTAGCGCAGGGTTGCGGTTAACCCCAATCCCACGTTGATCCCAAAGCCTGGGAAAACACGGCTCGTGGCAACCTTGCCGTCTGGAGCCGTCACGTCCAGCACCGGCCGCGTGAGCGCCATGCACCCACCCACTCCCGTATGCAGCGCCAGATACGAACTCACAGGCAACTCTAGCACTCCGCGCGCTTCCACCGCTGACCAAAGAAAGGCGACACTTTTAGCCCGCACTAGATCCAGGCCAGCAACCTCCGCCGAGCCCGCCAAGATCCCGAGGCCGAGCCCAGCGTGAAGCGGACCAAACGCCCACAGCGTCTGAACATCCGCACGCGCGGCCACGAGGGATGCGCTGGCTCCTGCCTTCCCTACAGAAAACGTGTGCGGACTTGTGGCAATCAAGCCAAGCCCCGGCGCGAGGCCATTTTTCAGCCAGATCCGAGCCATGACCTCTGCGCCCAGCGAACGCTCGGGCAGCATGCCAGAAGCGCCAAAAGCTGCGGCCGTGAAGGAGCCTTTCGGAAGCGGAACCGCGCTAGCTTGGCTGCGGTCAGTGGAAACCTTAGCTGGCTTGGTGTGGGAAGTGGCCCGCTCCACGCTCGTTGGTTTTTTTGGCGCGGATGCCGGGCCGCTCTTTTCCTTCACGGCAGGCGCCTGGTTGCTCTTTTCCGTCACCGCAGGCGCCGCGACCGGCTCAGCGTCAACTGCTGCGGCACGCTCACTCACACTGGCATCGATCGAAACGGCAATCGAAAAGCTCAACACATCCAGCACCGAATCGCACTCTCCCGCAAGCGCACCAAAGCGGCGCACGGCCACCATCTCGCCATCCGAGAAGACGACGAACGAAAGCGCTCGACCCTTCTCTGCATCTCCCCCTTCGACCACGATCGAAAGCCGCCGATCGACGACGTCTTTACGCAGCCAACGCCGCACGCGCGCCGCCACCTCGGACGCTTCAACGCAGCCGCCTTCGTAACGGATCGTCAGCGCACTCGCTACCGACTTGGTCTCAAGATTGACATCATCCGGACTGCTCGCCGGGGAGACCACAGGAACTTGGGCTCGGGCCGACAAACTGCCCAAAAGGAGCGCCGATCCGAGGCTCATACTCAGGGAGTGCTTCCGAGCGCCGTCACGGAACAGCTTCATGCGGCCCAATCTGCCGCATGAGAAAACAAACTACCGAGGAGGCTCCGCGACATGCTCAAGAATGCCACGAACCTTAGCGCTAAAGGGCCCCAGGGGATACTTCGCGAGGAAGCGCGCACCACGCGTTCGGAACTCGCCTCGGCGCCCCAGGCGATCCAGGGCGAACAGTGCCAACGCTTCCCGCTCTTCGGCCAAAGCCCCAGCTGGATATTTGGCTCGGCTCGCTTCGGCGAGCTGCAGAGATCGCGCGGGATTGCCCGCGAGTTCTCGCCGCACCTCGGCCAATGAATTCAACTCATCTCGCAGGCTATCGGGCGCCTTGGGAGCAGCCTTCTTCTCAGATGATATTGGCGCGCTCGCTTCGGGGGCCGCTGATGCAACTGCCGTTGACGGAAGGCTGGGCTCCACAGCTAAAACGGCTGCTTCCGCTGTCTGCGACGGCGTTTTTTGGCCCTCGCAGCTGACCGCCAGCTCCTCACCGGACTTCAGCTTGCGCTCCCCCATGCAACGCCCCGAGACCGTGACGCTCCCTTCGTGCAGCTGCACGGACATCTTGGCCGTCACTTCGTCCCACGTTACCGAGAAGCGAGTACCAGTAACCGCAACCTTGAACGGGCCCGCGCTCACGGTCCACGCCGTGTGCTCCCGGTGCTGAATCGAGGCTTCGATGGACCCGTGTTGAATATCGACCCGAGCCCCGTTCGGCGTCACGTCGACCACCGAGCAGCGCGTTCCTGGCTGGGCGATCACCTTGCTGCCATCGGAGAAGGCTAGCTCTGCCGCATG
>JBBSBI010000374.1:0-2000 GCA_038251425.1 Polyangiales bacterium | reverse complement strand
CCACCCGCGTTGAAGCCTTCAACACAGAATGGCTTGAGATTCGCGCGCGCCGCATAGATGGCAGCGGTGAGCCCAGCCGGGCCCGAACCAATGATGATGACGTTGTGCAGGGTGGGTTCGCTCATGAAAAGATGCTCCATACGCGGCATAGGGCGAGCTTCTGCAGCTGTCGAGAGTGGGGCGAAAGTGGGCCGAATAAATGCCGGCAGCCAAGCTTTGAAGCTATCCGCGAATCGGGTTTGCTTTGAGCGCCGCACGGCCGTCTTTGACGTAGACGCTGAATTTCACGTGGCTGGCTCCGTGGCGAGCAACGAGCGCGTCACGATTTTTCTTGAGCGTCTCTTCGAACTTCTCAAAGGTGAAACCTTCGATAGATTCTCCGCACTGTTGCTTGGTCGCAACGAATACGTCGTACACCTCACGCCACTCCACTTCCTGATCAAAAACTGCGGCAGGGGGAGGCACCGCCTCCTCGCTGGCTGGAGCCGAACCCGGAACACGAGGCAGACGCTTGGCTGGAGGTTTCGGCGGACCACCCACAGCTCCACCCGGTGGCCGTGGAAAATTCTTCGAAGTCTCTGGAGCATCGGCGCTCGTCTGCGAAGCTGGACCCTCCCCCGGCAAGCTGAAGGCGCTCATTTGGGGTTGGTCCGGCAGATCACCCAAAACTTGAGTCAGATCCGCGGCTCGACGTGGCGCACCGCCCTTGGCTGCAACCGCATCGATGCCATCATTGAGATCGGCCGCGATGCGTCGGTAGACGCCGCGAAATTTACTCGGCTGGAGCTGATCAGTTTGCCCCTTGGCCAGGCGATTCGCTTCGGCGCGAAAAACCCGTAGCGGCCGAGTGTGCTCGAAGAGACTGAAGAGAATACCTACCACCGCTGCAGAAAGCGCGAGCAAGCCAGCCATCACCAGATTGGCCTCGGCCTTATCCTTATCGTCCGCCATCTTGAAGAACCCCAAGAAGCCCGAAACTGGGTTCGCCTTGCGTGCCACCGCATACCCAGTGCCCAGCTTCCACGCTTCGCCCGGCATGCGCGAATACTGCGCTTTCAGCTTACCATTCACATCGCGGATCTGGCTTCGACCCTTCTCCAGGTAGTCCTTATCGGTCGCCATCTTGGAAAGATCCGGGAGGATCTGATCCAGATCGGCGGTGTCGACGGCTTCCATGTCGAAGCTGGCGCGCGCGCTCACCGTACCGTTCACATAGAAAGCCACAGCGGCTCCGGCTCTCTGCGCCAGCTCACGTGCGAACGCATCGTTCACGATCCGAGCCCCAATCACCGCCCCCGAAGGCATCTGGCCCATGTCGGCTTCAACGGGTCGCCCGACAACGCGATAGATGTAGTCGAGCACGAGCGTATCATCGCGCAAAAATCCGTGAAGCGCATCGGCAACCACAGGATAACCCCCGAGCTCAAAATCCTTCCCTCCTTGGTCGTAGCCAATTTGGGCGACCACACGGCCCTGCTGATCCACAGCAAAGACCGCATCAAAAGCCCGCCTTTGTTGGCCGCCCTCCATCACGGTCGCCGACTCCAACAGCTTCTTCAGTGCCTTCTCGGCTCCCTCGCGCGCTTCGCTCGGGACCGCGCCTTCAGCCTGCGTCGATTGCTGCAAAGATTTCCGAATGGCCGGATCCAACGCAAACGGGATCAACTGTTCTGAACGGATCCGTGCGTCGGAGCGCAGGTACCACTCAACCACCTGAGTATCCGACGAGAGCCCCTGCCCCACGGCGCGTGCCTCGGCGCGGTTGTAGACGCTCGTTGCGATCGACAGCAGAAACACGAGCGCACCTAACGCCAGCCCTAAAACCCCGTACCAAAAGCGAGAAAGCAGCATGTTGACTCAATACTCAGAAAGACTAGTGATAAGGCTTCGGACTATTTGGCAGAAACCAGCGTGATCGGCGCTCTCGACAGATCGAGGTCTCGCGCCTGGACGGTGACGGGACGCGCTTCGCCGATTTTCTTGCCGCAGAAATATGCCTG
>JBBSBI010000373.1:0-2017 GCA_038251425.1 Polyangiales bacterium | reverse complement strand
GGTGCCCGGTGCGTTAGGACTGCCCGCTGCGGCACCCACTTCCGTGCCTTTGGCGTCTCCGGCCATAGGGAGAATTGGATCCAATGAAGGATTGCCGGACTCGGTGCCCGCACAAGCCAAGGTCATACCAAGGCCAATCAGTGCGACACCGAGCTTCGCCCGTCGTAAGGATAGCTTCACGACACAGGCTCCTTCTCTTCGGGATGCGAAAGCGCAAACAACTGAAAGCCCACCTGCACGACTTGCTCCGGCGCTTCCTCTAGCTCCGCCAACTCCAAGAGCTCTCGCCGAAACGCTGCCAGCCGTTGCTTCATACGGGCGATGCCGCCGGGCCCGAGACACAGCGTGAGCCCCGTGATGTCGCGGTCGCTCGGGGGGAGGCGATCCAGTGACGTCATGGCGTGATTCATCAGGGTTCGGTGGTAATTGGCGAGGTGCAGCGAGCGCACGTGGTCTGGCCCTGTAGAGACAGTCTTGTCCACCTGCCGTAGGCGACCGTTAACATCACGCACCAACAGCCCCAGCTCCACTAAAGTGTCCAGAGCGAGCTCGGCTTCTGTCGCTTTGATCTTGGGGGACAGCCGCTCAGCGATCCAAACCGGATCTTCGCGAAAGCTCACACTGCTCACCAACTCTCGAATCGCGGGCAGATACCACTTGGAGTGGTACGCATCTTGGGCTGCGGCGAGCTGGTGATTTTGACGATAGCGCTTAAAACGCTGGAGCGCGGAGTAACGCGCGTTGCGCTCATCCACATCTTTGGCCTGACCGAAGGCAACTAACGCTGTAAAATATTCTGCAGCCGGGCCCTCCAGGTGGCAGGCAGCGGCGAAGCGAACCGCCATCTTAGACGTTAAGTTGCGGTCGCCATCCATCACCAACTTCAGATAGTTGGGAGACTTGAGGCCCGCTCGTCGCGAAAAGCTCCGAAATGAATAGTCGGACTCCGCCTTGCGCGCGGAATAGAAGTCCCGGAGGAACTCTCGATAATCCAGATAAGCAAACACTTCGGGCGACACCTTCCCAGAGTGTGACCGGACTGGTGCCTGAGCGGAAGGGGTGCGGAAAAATTCCGTATACGACCCTGTATACGATATGCGCTAATTGTTCCTATTTATTGTGGAGTTATTAGATTGGGCCAGAAATCTAGTATACGGGTGCCGGCAAAAAGCGCGCCTGATGTTCAGGGCACTGCAGTGGCCGTGAGGGGCTTGACGAACTTGAGCACGAAGCGATCGCTTTTGCCCCTTTGTGCGCCGGCTGCCATCGGGGAATCGTTCCAGTCGCGCTGATCGGCGGGGTTGCGCAGAAAGTCCGCCTGCGCTGCCAGTTGGAACCCGGCTGCTTCGATCTCGGAGATGACGAGGCTTTCTTCAATGCGGTGCAGCGTCTGCGTGACTTTATCCGCATCGCCGGCACGTGCGCTGTGATCCACAATGCCATAAATGCCACCCGGCTTGAGTGTCGAGAAGATGGCCTGGTTCATCGCGGCGCGGTTCGTCTTCATCCAAACCGTGTCGTGGTAGAAGAGCACCATGAGAACGGCGTCTAAGTCCTTCACGCTCGGCGGAAAGGGCGCGTCGAATTCGGTGTCGAGGCGCAGTGTATTCTTCATGGCTGGCTTCTTGAGGCGTTCGCCCCAGGGCCCGGCTGCGAAGCGCTCTAGGATGAACTTGTTATTCTGGCCGTAGAGGGTGCCCGTGGCGCCCAGCGTCCGAGCCAAGAGTTCGGAGGTGTAGCCACCGCCCGCGGCCAACTCCGCGATCTTCATGCCGGGAGCGATCCCAAAGAATGCGAGCATCTCGGCGGGCTTGCGTTGTGCGTCGAGCGCTTGGTCCTCGGGGCTCCGATCGGGAGCTGAGACGGCGTTCTTGATCGAGTCCGAAATCGCAACGGGGCTGACTCCGGTGCCGGGCTCGGAGGGAGGGAGCGCTGCTGCATTTGGGGGCGCCTCGCTCGCTGCGGCGGTTGGGTGTGAGGCCGGCGGTGCGGAGGGTTGAGTGGCGCAGCCCGCAGC
>JBBSBI010000372.1:0-2054 GCA_038251425.1 Polyangiales bacterium | reverse complement strand
TCGCAAGTCTGATACCGCCTGAAAAAGATCATCTAATTCGTCGGTTTTTTCGGCGTAATTCTTAGGTGCATACGGCAAGTAGAGAAAGCGCTCTTCGAGCCTTGCGTCGGCAATGCCGGCATTCGGGCCACGCCCAGGCCGCTGTGCAAAAGCTCGCAGGCGATCAGTCGCGAGTGCAATTTCATCGAAGAGTGCCGAGCCACGCATGGGTTCAAACAAACGCCGCGCCGCCAAAAGCGCGTAGATCTGGGTGCGACGGAGCTCCACTTTTCTTGGAGTTTCTCCCGCCTTCACGTTCCACAACGCCGGGCCGCCGCCACGACTGGGTTTCGATTCGAGCTCATACTCGAGCTGCACCTCCTTCAGGTAGCGGCGCATCGTGCGCGGAGTCACCTTCAACGACGCCGCCATGTCGTAGAGTGTGATGCCGCGCGGATTCTTTTCTAGAAGCTCACGCAGCTTGTCGATGCGACGATGCTGAGTGAAACGCCCACTGGGCCTGCCACGGGGGAGCCTTTTAACGCGCGAGGTCTCGGCCATTTCAAGGGAGCCTAACTTATGCAAGAGCGCGTCGGGGAGCCTGCAAACGCTGAACTCGCCACAAATGCCGCCCACCCCGCTACTTCCACGATAAAATCAGCGGCATGGCTCTGAATCCCGTCCGTGTGATCACCGAAAAACGCCAAGGGCTGGCCCACAGCGCCGCCGAGCTGGAGGCATTTATCCAGGCTTATACGGCCGGTCAGATCCCTGATTATCAGATGAGCGCCTGGCTCATGGCCGCCTTCCTGAATGGTTTGTCGTTGTCAGAAACGGTGGCGCTCACCCAAGCCATGCAGCACTCCGGCAGCCAGCTTTCTCTGAAATCTGTAACGGCATTTAAGGTGGACAAGCATTCAACTGGAGGCGTTGGCGATAAGATCACCCTCTGCTTGGGGCCCTTGGTTGCAGCTTGTGGCGTTGCGGTGCCTACCGTGGCGGGTCGCGGGCTCGGACACACCGGAGGTACGCTGGATAAGCTGGAAGCTATCCCGGGATATCGCGTGGACATCAGTGCCCGGCGTTTCGCCGAGATCGTGCGCACGGTCGGCGTCTCGATCATGGGGCAAACAGCTGAGATCGCTCCCGCAGACAAACGCCTCTACGCGCTGCGCGATGTAACGGCCACGGTCGAGAGCATTCCGTTGATCGTTGCTAGTATCCTTTCGAAAAAGCTTGCGACCGATTCCGATGCGCTCGTGATGGATGTGAAGTGCGGGCGTGGCGCTTTCATGCAGGATTTGGCGCAAGCCAAATCTCTGGCGAAAATGTTGGTGAAGGTTGGGCAGGGTGCTGGCAGGAAGGTCGTGGCGCTGCTGACGGACATGTCTGTGCCGCTTGGATTTACCATTGGGAATGCACTGGAAACTCGCGAGGCCATCGACGTGCTTCAGGGCAAAGGGCCAAGCGACGTTGTGGAGCTCACGCTCGCACTTGGCATCGAAATGCTGATGGTGGCAGGTGCTGCTACGAGTCGGAAGCAGGCCCGCGCACTGCTCCAGAAGGCGATCAGTTCCGGGAAGGGACTTGAAGTCTTCGCGCGCATGGTGGCGGCTCACGGCGGCGACGCGCGTGTTGCAGAAACTCCCAGCTTGCTGCCTCAATGCAAGAAGCCAGTTCCCGTGCTTGCGAAACGTGCGGGGTTCATTTTTGGGATGGATGCCCTGGAGCTCGGTTTAGTCTCAGTCGATCTTGGAGCAGGTCGAACTCAAACGGATCAGGCGGTGGATCCGAAAGCGGGGATTGTGCTGCTGCACAAGCTGGCTGCACCCGTGCGACGCGGCGAAGTGATCGCACTCTTGCATTCGAGCGGACGCGCCAAATCCGAGAGCTTAGTAGAGCGAACAACCGCAGCGATTGTGATCAAGACACGGCCTCCGGGGCCAACCCAGCTGGTGCTCTAACCCCACATTCACCCACAGACGAGAAGTTCCGCGAAACTAGCCGTAGAAAGGAATGACTCCTTCCAAGAGGGCCATCGCTAAGCTTGACCGCTATTTGGGCCGTACTGCTCT
>JBBSBI010000371.1:0-2061 GCA_038251425.1 Polyangiales bacterium | reverse complement strand
GAAGGCTTGCGATCGGGAAATGAGCTGGACCGTCACTCGGTTGCTAGAGGCCTTATTCGATCCAAGGCGCGGAGCTGCTCTTCCGCCAGGTCGCGGGGCTTGGCCATGCGTCACCAGTTTCGTTGAAAAATGCGCGCCAAAGAGCGAGCGTTGGGGCCGAAAGCTCAGGGTGCCCACCATCCCGAAAGAATTGATGCACTGCTTCTTCCCCACAGGCGCGAACCACCCAACGAACGTCCACTAGCCGCCCACGCTCGAGCACACGCGCCAGCAAGTACCGACGGTCTCGCTCAAGCACAATGGTGTCCGGATCCACATCCCACAAACAACCAACGGTGCTCCTCGGGGATCGACATCGCACATTACCGTACCATACCGCCCGAGAGCAAGCGAGAGATGCCAGCTGATACGTCGCTTGCTCCGGTGCCCCTGGCTATGTGTTTTGGCTTGGAGGATGATGTTCGGCTGACGGAGGAGACATGGTGAACGACCTAACACAAGGCTTGGGGTTTGAGCATGGCGCGGCATTTTCACCCGGGGCCCAAACGGGGGCGCTTGGGCTGGGTGGGCTTGAGGCCCAATATGGGGAGTTGTTTGCGGAGGTGCTCGCCGATGGCGTCATCACCGCCGAGGAACGAGCTCAGCTAGAACGAGCTGCAGGTAACTTGGGCTTAGATCCCACGCGGTTGCTCAAGCTCGAAGAAGCCATGCTGGCGGCGTATGAGAGCCATCGTAATATTCGAGTAATTGAGCAGTACGAGGAACGTGCGGGCTCACTCGCGCCTCTTCAAATGGGGCAGCAGTTGGGTGGCGATTCGCAGGCGTTGGTGCAACGCATCACCGAGCTCGAAGCACGTGTGCGAGAGCTAGAAGCTGAGCTTCGGCGTGCTCAAGCGCAAGTGAATGTCGAAGTCGATTTGGGTGGGCTGGAGAGCGCGGCTCAAGTGGCCTCCGAAGACCCCCAGGAAATCTGGCGCAAAGTGCGGCGCGACCCCACGAACACCGAACATATCCAGTCTCTTTACCGCGTGTACGTGGCCCGCGGAGACAACGATGCGGCGTGGTGCATGGCTCAGGTCCTGGTCGCTCTCGGAAGCGCAGAAGCCGAGGTGGCAGCCTGCTTCGAGCGCGGCAGGAAGCACGGCCTGATCACGCCGACGGCGAGCATTCATGCCGAGAGCTGGCGCGATTTCCTGTTTCACCCCGAAGAAGAGATCATCGCGGGTCAGATCCTGGGGGTGATTGCGCCGGCAGTATTGGTGGGCCGTGTGAGCGCGTTGCGGCGCGATGGACGCCTGTACCGGCCCAGTCCCGAACATCTGCAAGACCCAACCGAGTCCACCGTCACGGCGGTGCGTGCGTTGCCCTGGGCGGCCGCCATTTTGGGCCTGCCGACGCCACAGGTTTACATCGAGAAGGAGCGTGATACAGGGTTTGAGATCGTGCCCGGCGTGCCCCCCGTGACGGTGATAGGGAGGCAAGCGCTCTCTGGACTCACGCAACCTGGCTATGCCTTCAAAGTAGCCCGCCATTTGGTGGGTTATCGGCAAGAGCACTTCGTGAAGACGCTCTTCAGTGCCATTCCGGATTTGGAGGATCTGTTCCTAGCGGCGCTCTGCATTGGCAATCCGGGCTTGCCCATTGCAGAAGACATGAAGCGGCGTGTGGCACCGATTGCGCAGGCTATTGAGCCCCTGCTCGACGCAGCTCAGCGCGATGTTCTGAAGAGCTGCTTCCTGCACTTTGTCGAGGAGGGCGGACGCACCAATTTGCAGCGCTACAGTCGCTCCGCCGACAAGACGGCCTGCCGCGGGGGGCTCGTGCTCGCAAACGATCTGCCGGTTGTGGCTGAGCTTTTAGAGGTCGAAGAGGGCAAACAGGGCGAGCTTTTTAAGGATCTCGTGGTGTTTGCCACCAGCGAACGTTACCTCGGGCTCCGCCGCCAAATCGGGATCAGTCTTTCGTCCTGATCGTGGCAGCGGGCTCCGTGATCCAGCGGCAAGCCTTCGGTTTGATCGGAAAATGATCGAAATTCGGGGCCGTGCTGCAGCGTGCCTGCGG
>JBBSBI010000370.1:0-2127 GCA_038251425.1 Polyangiales bacterium | reverse complement strand
CTGAGCCAGCCACCCCCGAATCATCCGCCGAGAACAGTGCAGCCTCCCCGGCAAGCGAAGCCGCGGCCCCGGCCAGCAACATCGTCGAGACAGCAACGGCCGCTGGCTCGTTCACGACGCTCGTGGCGGCTGTCAAAGCTGCTGGCCTCGCCGAAACCTTGTCTGGGCCTGGTCCCTTTACTGTCTTCGCCCCGACAGACGATGCCTTTGCCAAGTTGCCAGCCGGTACGGTCGAGGGCCTGCTCAAGCCCGAGAACAAGGACAAGCTGGTGGCAATCCTCACGTACCACGTAGTGCCTGGTGCACTGATGGCCAAAGATGTCGTGGACGGCAGCAAGCTTATGACGGTTCAGGGGCAAGAGCTGAGCATGAGCATCGACGGCTCAAACGTCATGGTGGACAGCGCCATGATCTCGAAGACCGATATCACCGCATCCAACGGCGTCATCCATGTCATCGACAGCGTCGTGATGCCCAAGTAAAATTGAGCGTTTCATCGTTCGCGAACCAGACTGAGACATTCCCGAGCTTTGGCGTCTATCAGCTGCGCCGAAGTTGAGCTAAGTGGGGGCCCTCTGAATGAAGCGCGCCCCCACTCAGCGTCGTCCCGATAACAGCGAATCGGCTCCTTCGTTCGCGCTCGCCCTGCGCAAGCCTGCTCGGGGCGGAGCACGCTCCACTGGCAATCGCCTCCAGCAACTGCGACGCGAACACGAACGCTTGTTGAAAGATATTGGTAAGCAGAAAGCCTTGTTCGCCACCACACTCAGCGCCGCTCGCGACGCTGAGATGGCGCTCGAAATGCGAATGGCGCCACTCCGGGATGGCATCAGCCAGGCCACGCGGGAGGTCAGGGAAATATTTGACTTCTTCACTGGCCCAAAGAGTCCGCTGTCGGCCAAGAATGCGGCCAAGGTGCGGAAGCTGTACCGGCAGCTCATGCCACCCGAAGACCGAGCGACGTTTGAAGATGAGGATTTTGAGGAGGATGCGGATCACGATCCGGACGACGCTGAGCATGAACACAACAGGCGCGAGGCGCGAACTCGGGGAGAAGACCCGGAACACAAGAAGCGTGATATCGCCACCGCAACGAAGCCAGACGAAGCCAGCGATAGCCTATTGCGTACGCTGTTTCGCAAGCTCGCCGTGGCGCTACACCCCGACAAAGTCCAGAAAGTTTCGCAGAAAGATGAGCGAACACGCATCATGAAAGAGGTGACGCGGGCCTACGAAACGAGCGATCTGGCCAAGTTGCTTGAACTCGAACGAGTCTGGCTCGCCGATTCTCGGACCTCCACAGATCCGGAGTTCGCTACTCGCGTCGAAGATTCTCTCGACACTTCCAATCGAGATTTGCGAAAGCAACTTCGAACACTCACCGCAGAACTCAAAGAACTCAAGCGTAGTGTTCCTGGAATGATCCGCGTACCTGGCCGGCGTGGCCCACCGGTGAGTGAGGCCGATATCGTCGTGAGCGACATGACGCGGGCGTTTGGGCTGCTCAGCCAGATCCGCGAATTTGCCGTGCGCTTCAAGCAAGGGAGCATCCCGCTCGGAACCTTCCTCCGCGGTCCGAATATCGATCCCGACTTGCTCGGCGACGACGAAAGCGAGTTTGATGATGTGTTGGAGTCGATGATCCGCGAGGTCGTTGAAGCACCGAAAGGGCGAGCGAGGAAGCGGCGCTGAAGGAAACTCTTGACCTGAGACCTGGTAGTGCGTGCTAACCTCGTCTTTCGTGGATACCCTGGACGAGGCACTCAAAGTCATCGCAAGTCTCAATGCTTGTGGCGTGGACTACGTGGTGGTCGGGGGAGTCGCCATGAATTTTCATGGGATTGTTCGCGCCACTGAAGACTTAGATGTTTTCGTCAAGCCCGATGCCCAAAACATCGAACGCCTGCGCACTGCGCTGCGCGCCGTGTGGGACGATGCCGAAATCGACAACATCACCGCAGAGGATCTGTGTGGAGATTATCCGGCGGTTCGCTATGGGCCTCCGCGCGGCACGCTCTACCTCGACATTCTGACGCGCCTGGGAGAGATGACGCATTTTGCTGACCTAATCTCCGAGGTCAAAGAAATTGAAGGGGTGTTGGTGCGCGTAGCGACGCCCACCGCACT
>JBBSBI010000369.1:0-2153 GCA_038251425.1 Polyangiales bacterium | reverse complement strand
GCTAACGTGAAGGCAACGGGGGCGACGGCGAGGGCGAAGACAACTGCGATTGGGGCCGTGATCGAAAGCACGACTATCAAGAGCGTGATCGCGATGCCGGTGGCGATGGCGGCTTCGAGGATGCTCGCCCGACCACTCGCGCGCGCGACCAGAAAGCCAGCTGCCGGAAAAGCGCCCAAAACGGCTCCGCCGAGTAGCACGAGCGGGCCTGAAGAGCGGACGTCGGCCTCATCGGCCAAGCTGAAATCCACCCCCATTTGGCGCCCAATATACACCGCGAGCGCCACGAACCCCAGGATGACACCGAAGGTGACAAACACCCCGACCGCAATCCAGAACAAGGCGAGTGGCTCCTTCTGGCGCTTGAGCGCTCGGCGCATTTGGCTCAAGGATGGCGCCTGAAGCGTCCAGGCGCGGAGTGCTTCCGGAAGCAACACGGCCTCGGGCGCCACATCTCGCAGTGCGGCATAGGCGAGCACCGCCATGAAAAGCACCAGCGGGATACACAGCAGCAGCACGCCCGGGCCACGCGCAAATACAAGGTAACTGAAAAGGCCGTGGAGCGACGTGGCGCCGAGCCAAGCTAAGGCGAACCAGCGCCCCCTTTGCTGACCCCCAAAGCCAAGCGCCGAACCCCACAGACCCGCAAAAAACAAATGCCCCGAGACTGCGAATATTCCGCGCGCCAGCGCCAGCCCAAGATTCTGAGCGAAGGCAACTCCGAGGATCGCATCAGCACTCGCAAAACCTGCTGCTGCTACGGCTGAATACAACACGCCCGCGCGGGCATTCACGATGCGACCCGTCGCGAAGAGTGGCCACAGCGGGAGCACTTTGAGGCCTTCTTGGAGCGGAGCTTTGACTAGAAATATAGCTAAAAGGCCGGCGCCCAAAGGTGCTGCTTCGAGATGATTAGGCAGCTCCGCCCAGCCCAGGAGCAGCTGTTCCAGATGAAAACTGAGCGCTCCGAGCAGGGCCCCCGCGATTGTTACAGCGACGAGTACACGGCGCAAAAAGCGCTGCGTGTGGCTGATCTGGCTCCATAACCAGGCAGCACTGGCTAACGGCAAGAGCCCAAGCAAAAGCCCGAATGCGATGTTCACGTGACCACGCTCAAAGCTCGTGCTTCCAATGGCTTAGCCATCAGCGGGCTAGAAGTGCAGGCCGAGGACGGCGGTGAAGGTGGCGCCACCGCCAATGCTGGAGCCATCTGCGGCGTAGACTTCACTGGCGAGGGCTTGGCCCTGAGCGGCGGTTCCCATTTGCCCGGGCTGCACGGTACCAGTAGTGGCGGCAAGCTTGGTGGGATCCACACCGGGGCGCGACAGGAAGAGAATATCTCCAGTGACCGAAGCTCCGACTGAGACCACATTGCCAAGATAGAAGTCGAGACCACCGCCACCGCGCACGTTGTACCCCGTGACATCCACGCCCGCGCTATTCAGCCCGGCTCCCACGTTTTTGGAGTCGAAGGCGCCGAGCGACGCGTACCCGCCACCCAGCGTGAAATAGGGCTCAATCGAGCCGAGCGGGATGCGGAAGCCGGCTTCTGCGTCGAGCGTCCATACTTGATAATCCGAGAAATTGCCCAAGCGAAAGCGGCCGCCTAAGGTGAGAAACAGCAGCCGAATTCCAGCGCCTGCGCCATACACGAGCCCTGTTTGCGTCGAGCTCACTACTTTGGTGTCGAGCAGATTTTTAGAGCTGAAGGTTTGTAAGCCGAGGTGCTGCAGGCCGATTTCCCCATTGAACCACAGGAACTCTAGGCCGCGTCCGGAGTCTTCCTCGTCGGAGTGTTCGAGATCCGCAGCTGTTTCGCCGCTGGGTGGTGCAAACGGATCGCTTTGCACCGAGGGCGGGGGACGCAGGCCGCCTGCGTTCAGATCAGATTGTTGCGCATAGCTGGGCGGATAAAGTGCGCCCAGTGCGGGGAGCTCCAAATTGAGTGGAGGCAACGGAAGCGATGCCGCCAAGGCTGATGATACAGTCAGGTTAACCGCTGCGAGAGTTCCGAACGCGATGGCTGTGCGCAACATAGAGGCCGAGGATAGCAAGGAAGGCAGGGAAAACCCAGTTTTCAGTGGCGTTGGATGGCCTGAAGACTGTTGGCGCGTTCGCTGAGGCTCAGATCTTCCAATTGACGCTCCAGGATG
>JBBSBI010000368.1:0-2198 GCA_038251425.1 Polyangiales bacterium | reverse complement strand
TGAACTCGTGCCCCAAAGTTAGAAAGCGACTGCGCTATCCCTTCGTCTTCTGAGCCTCGGTTGTCAAGTAGTAGAGAGAGCATGACCCCTTTGGCATGAACGCTGGAGAAGCACGACGGAAGACGTGGCAGCCTATCAATCTTCAGTTCGCCTGCCCAGACCTAGTCCTCAAGAAAATGAAGCTTGACAGGTCTTTCGCGTTTCGCGTTTCGTCGCGACGGGGCTCAGGCGGCAAGCTTGTGGATAGTTTGTGGATGGGAATTGGCAACCACAGGTTAGCGTCCGCCGCCGGGGGCTTTGCGTTTCGGAAGTTTTGCGAGTGGTGTTTTGGTCTTGGCTGGCGTGTGTGCCATATGGGAAAAGACGTTCGCATGCACATCAACGTCGATACACGCGCCAACTTCGTGAGACCTCACGCGAAATTCCGAGTGCACGCGGCCGATGGCGCCGGCTGCTCGGAGTTGTGCTTCCAGGCAGGCGATACGGACCGCTCGCAGGCGGACATGTGGATCCTTGGATAACGCACGTATGACTTTGTCGGCGTCGGCCGCATCACAGCTTTCAAATGTGAGCACGATGCTCGTTGAACCGTAATAGACGGCGCCGTCTGGGTCCTTGCGCGTGGCCCCCTCGCTCATCACGTCTGCTGCGGCGAAGAGTTCACGCCAGCGGTAATCGTTGCTTTGCCAAAGCTCCACCACCCGGCGCTGAATCAGCAGAAGTTCTCGCGTTTTTGCGATACCAGGGCTTCGCAGTGCCATGCTCCGGAGAGCGTAGCGCGCTGGACTAAGAAGCGCGAAGTTCTCGGCGCACTGAAGCGCCCTCCCAATAGGCGGGCCAAGTTACCCTCCAAATGTCAGGGGAGCCCATTCCAGATCCGCTGAATTTTGGACAACCCCGGCTCTCTCCTGAGAGACTCGTGGGCAAGCACTATGGAAACCAACGACTACCAAGGACCAGAGCGGCGGCGGCACACGGTCTACGTGACGCGCAACACTGAATACCACCTGCGGGACGGCGTCTGCGTTGGCGTCAGAAACCGCAGAAACCAACACTGGCTGTTGCGCCACGAGGCGTTGAATCAAAAGCTTGCCGGTGGGGTGCGCTTTCATCCCGATGGAATCGCCGTGCCAGTAGAAGAAAAGCCACAGATCGGAGAGGCCTTGCACTTCGCGCGGTGCGGAAAAAGCTTGGTAACTAGCCTCCTTTGCGGGACCGATCGGCCTACCAAGCATGTCGTCCTCCAGTACTCTGCGGTGGGTCCGTATGATACCGGAGCCTGAGCACCGCGTGCTGTGGGCGAGCATGTTGAACCACTTGACGCCGTGCGTTGCGAGTAACGTACAGGTGTCCTGAAGTGCGAAAGAGCCTGCGCAATTGATCCAATAGGGCCGAATGATGTGGGACGATAGATGCGAAGCTCAATACACAGCTATCTAGCCGTAGAAATCTAATTTGTCCCAATGCAAATGAAGCGATATGCTTGCCGCCGTTTTTGATTATCATCTACTCGAAGGGTAGGACTGGGAGTCACATGGCTGAACCTCAAGCAATGATTCAAGGAACTGCAGATCCACGTGCAATCCGAATTCTCGCAAAGAATATCTATCGCGAGTTTCGCGGGAGTGGGTTCTCAGAGAAGGACGTGATGGCTCTTGCGGGCGAGTTGCTCGGCTTAGTGACGTCCGATGTTCGTGATCGGCGAGACGGCAGCTAAATTCAAAATGCGGGTCAAGCGGCGGGGTTCTGCGGGGGTTTCCGTTGGTGCTTGAAAGTTTCTGCCGCGCAGTGTTAGACTCAGCCGTCGTTTGAAGCATCGGTTGTAGGCACGCGTGGCATCGCCCAGCTCTCAGAATAAGGGACCGGTTTTCGCAGTTTATGTGAGCGAGAAGGGCGGGGCTGAGCGTCGTGAGGTTTACGACGCGACGGAGCTGTCATTGGGGAGGGTTCAAGGAAACGATCTGATGCTCCCTAAGGGCAACGTTTCGAAACGACACGCGCGCATGCTGTATCGCGACGGGCGGTTCGTTGTGACTGACCTGAACAGCACGAACGGAACGTATGTGAATCGCCGACGGATCTCGCACGCGACGATCGTTCGTGAAGGGGATCGGATCTACATCGGAGATTTCGTACTCCGTATCGAGGTGGCCGACGAAGCGGAGCGCTCCTCAGCGCGCCAACTCGTGAGTGTCCCG
>JBBSBI010000367.1:0-2226 GCA_038251425.1 Polyangiales bacterium | reverse complement strand
GGTCCAGCGCATCACTCCGGATGCACTGGAGGCACTCACGCGTTATCGCTGGCCAGGGAATGTGCGCGAACTACAGAATGTCGTGCATCGCTGCATGTTGGCTTCGCGTGGCCATGAGATCACGCTCTCTGATTTGCCCCATGATGTGCGCACATTTGCGCTTCCAAGCCTGCCGTATAGCCAAGCACCTCATGCGGGAGCTTCTCCCATCTCGATCGCTCCGGTCGCGACCGAAATTGTTCCGCTGCAGGAGCTTGAACGGAAGGCGATCGAGCGAGCCCTCCGTGCCACGGGAGGTAGTGTTGGCAAAGCTGCCAAGTTGCTCGGCATCGGGCGCGCCACACTCTACCGGCGCATCCAAAGCATGTCCTTGTCGCGTGAGGTTGCGTGACGGACGGCGGGAGGGTTCCCGCGCTCAGGCAGGTGCTGGTGAATCGCTTGCGCGAAGGCGGTCTCGATCCAGACCAAGTGCCTGATGCCGCGGGCTGGAAGTACGCGTTGCGCTTGGTGGAGACGCTGATCCACGAGCAGCGCCTGGGTGAACCCACTTCCAGCGAGCGGCCCGAGCCCAAGATCCAGGGTCCCAAAACGGTGGGTCCTGGCGCATTAGCAGACCTGAGCACGCTTTTTTCGACGCTGAGCCATGAGCTTCGAACTCCCATGACGGTCGTGATGGGAGCCCTGGAGTTGCTGGGCGGTGGTAACCTAAAACGCGACGATCGATTGATCGTTGAGAACGCTCAGCACGCCGGCGAGCAGCTGCTGCATGTGGTCGACAACATCCTTCAGTTTGCAACGTTGCACTATGGAGTGCTTGAACTCAGGCCCGCAGAATTCAATCTGATCGAATCCTTACAGCGGCTCTCGGCGCGTTTTCAACGACAAGCAACCGAACGGGGCCTAGAATTCTCACTGCAGATTGACCCGACCCTACCGAAGTTGGCGTTCACCGATCCAGCTCGCGTCGAGCAAGTCTTGGAAACACTGATTGAGAACGCGTTCAAGTTCACACCTGTTGGCTTTATCAGTGTGGCCGTGGGCCCCGGCCTGAACGAGGGCGCACCGCGCGTTGAATTTGTGGTCGAAGATAGCGGCATTGGGATCGCCGATGCTAGCAAAGTGCATTTTTTTAGGCCTTTTCCCGAGCTGAGTCCCGAAGCGGATCGACGTTTTGTGGGTACGGGTTTGGGGCTCGTGGTGGCAAAACGCTTGGTTGAGATGCTGGGGGGACAGCTCGGTTTTTCTTCTGAAGCCGGCCGTGGGAGTCGGTTTTGGTTTTGGATACCTCTGCCGCGAGTTCAGGACCGGATTGCAGCGCAGGCTCCGGAGGAGACAACTGCCACCGCGATTGGCTTCAGGCTCGAAGGTGATCACACGTGCCGCAGGATTTTGGTAGCCGACGACAACCCGTTCAATCGGGAACTCGTGCTGCGCGCATTGCGGGGCTACACGGAGGTTGTGGTGGTGGGGACGGGCAGCGACGCGGTTGAGGCGGTGTTGCGGGGAAGATTCGGGCTGGTCTTGATGGATTGCCAGATGCCTGATCTCGACGGGTTCGATGCGACACGTCTGATTCGTGAGGGAACGCGGGATCGAGAGTACGTACCGATTGTTGCTCTCACGGCTAATGCCATGCCGGGGGATCGCGAACGTTGCGTGGCTGCAGGCATGGACGACTACCTGGCCAAGCCGTTCGATCTCGAACATCTGCGTACCATTGTGGAGCGCTACGTCGGGTCTTCGCACGCGACGCAGTCCGCAGAGACGATACCACCGCTCGCGGAGCGTAACCCGGAGGCACCCAGGAGCTTGGGTTCGCCCGAACAACTCCGAGTAGAAAACACGCCGACCATTGTTGAAGCCGTGAGTGAGACGAAGAGTGTTGGCGCGCTCGTAGCGGTCGACCTCAGTCGCTTACAGCAGTTGAGTGAAGAAGCCGGCTCAAGTGAGCTGGTGGTTGAGCTCTCCGAGATATTTTTGAGTGATACCGAGCAGCGCCTAGTACTGATCGCCGAATCGCTTTCGCGCGGGGATTTCCATACGCTGCTCCGGAGTGCTCACACGATTAAGGGGGCAGCGGGTAGCTTTGGTGCGCCCGAAATGGCCGAGCTGGCGCATCAAATGGAAGTGGCTGCCAAAGTGAAGGATGAACTCAAGGTGGCCAGGCTCCTTGTGACTCTGCGCGAAGCCTTTGCCAGAGTCAGGAATTTTCTTATCGCCGCGGTG
>JBBSBI010000366.1:0-2261 GCA_038251425.1 Polyangiales bacterium | reverse complement strand
AGCTTTGGGCTGAACAGCTCGCGCAGAAGGTTTCACAAACTTTGTCGCACAACGGAGGCGCGCTGAGCGAGCAAAACCTCAAACATCTGACGCCGTCTGAAGCCGCCGATCGCGTCGCCTCCATGCTCCCTATCGAAACAGAACAAACGGTTGCCGTGCTGGCTGAGGCACGCGTGCCGGAACGCTTGCAGAAAGTACTGTCGCTGCTGAATGAGGCACAAGTGCGCTCGGAGTTGAAAGAGAAGATCGAGAAGAATGTGCGCGAGCAATTCGGCAAACATCAGCGTGAAGCCGTGCTCCGCGAGCAGTTGAAGGCCATCAAGAAGGAGCTCGGCGAAAAAGAAGGGGATGATGTCGAGAGCTTGCGGGAGAAATTTGAGGCCAAAGGTGCGCCTCCAGAAGTGAAGGAAGTCTTTGAGCGCGAGCTTGGGCGCTTGGAGTCTGCGCAGGGCCCCGAGGCGTCTGTTATCCGGAACTATCTGGATTGGCTCGCGGAGCTGCCGTGGAACGTGCGCGCCGAAACGCAAGATGATCTCGACGCGCTCTCGGCTCAACTCGACCGCGACCACACGGGGCTTGAGGATGTGAAGAAACGCATCTTGGAGCACATGGCCGTGCACAAGCTCTCCGGCAATAAGAAAGGCAGCATCTTGTGCTTGGTCGGCCCGCCCGGAGTTGGCAAGACCTCACTCGGTGAATCCATCGCTCAAGCAACCGGTAGACCCTTTGCGCGTATTTCGCTCGGCGGCGTGCGCGATGAAGCCGAGATCCGTGGGCACCGCCGCACCTACGTGGGGGCATTGCCCGGGCGCTTGATCCAAGCGCTTCGCAAGTTAAAAGCCAAGAATCCGGTCATCTTGCTGGATGAGATCGACAAGCTCTCAGCTGGCTATTCAGGGTCGCCTGAAGCGGCGCTGTTGGAAGTGTTGGACCCTGAGCAGAATCACACCTTCTCGGATCACTACATCGAGTTACCGTTTGATCTGAGCGAAGTGCTGTTCCTATGTACCGCGAACACACTGGAAACGATCGCGGCCCCGCTCCGCGACCGGCTCGAAATCGTGGAACTGAACGGCTACACTCCGGAAGAAAAACGCCAAATTGCCCGAAAACACCTGATCCAGAAACGCCTAGAAGAAAGCGGCGTGCCCGAAAATACACTCACGATCACGGACGGCGCCTTGGACTCCATCATCACGCGCTATACCCGTGAAGCCGGGGTGCGCCAACTGAGCCGCGAGCTGATGCGTCTGATCCGTTCGGTGGCGCTAAAGGTAGCTCGCCATCACGCCGATGAGCCCCTCAAGCTCAACGTCGACACCGAACAACTCAAGGAGTATCTCGGCAAAGCCCGTTTCGACACGGATTTGATCGAAGGCCCGCAAACGCCAGGTATCGCCACAGGCCTGGCCTGGACACCCTTCGGCGGCGACATCCTCTTCATCGAAACCTCGAAAATGCCTGGTAAAGGCCGCGTAGAAATCACCGGGCAATTGGGCGACGTGATGAAGGAGTCTGCTCGCGCAGCGCTCAGCTACTTGAAGAGCCACACCAAGGAGTTGGGCGTCGCTGCTGACACCGTGGATCAATTCGATCTCCACATTCACGTGCCTGCGGGTGGCGTTCCCAAGGATGGGCCATCCGCTGGAGTCACGATCTTCACGGCACTCGTGTCCTTGCTCACCGATCGTTTGGTGCGCTCCGATACTGCGATGACCGGCGAATGCACGCTGCGGGGGCGAGTGCTCCCGGTGGGCGGAATCAAGGCTAAGGTGTTGGCTGCTCACCGCTCAGGCATCCGACGCGTGATCTTGCCCAAGAAGAACGCGCGCGATTTGGAGGATCTCCCGGCGACAATTCTGAGCGAAATGGAAGTGGTGCTCGCGGAAGATATGAGCGAGGTCCTCGCCGCAGCGTTGGAAGCTCCGCGAAATTCAGCAGATGCGCTGCATGTCCCCGTACCCAGCACGCTAGAAAACCCGCACGCTGACGTGGGGGCCTAAGCACTGCAACAAACGCCGCATGGCGAACGCGCCTCTGCTGGCACACTTGCGAAGTTGTGGGAGCAACTACGTGACCTGGTGCAGGCTTGACCTCTGCCGCCAGAAGCCCTGACCACGAGCGAGCCCAAGCCCATCTTTCAACAGCAGCGATAGTAAGCATGCTTACTAGCTTGAGTCGTGTGGCAATGGCGCCCGCTCATCTCCGAAAGTCTCACAGCTAAAGCAAGAGCCAACTTCTCGCGGCGTCGGAAGCTAGCT
>JBBSBI010000365.1:0-2326 GCA_038251425.1 Polyangiales bacterium | reverse complement strand
TGGCACCACGTCGCGGCTGTCCAGGACGCCACTCAGAACATTCGAAAGATTTACGTCGACGGCGTATTGAGCGGGAACACAGATACCGCGGTCGATTGCTCCTCGCCGGCTGCTTTTCACCTCGGGAGCGGCGACGGCACCGACGATTTCTGGAATGGCCGCATTGATGACGTTCGCATCTATGACACGGCGTTGTCACAAGCGGAGATCACTAATTTGGCGGCCGGAAACTAAGGGTTGATCGAGCGTTTGAGCAAAATGAGCAGCGCACAAGTGTTCAGCTAAGCGATCACCGGTAGCGCCAACAACAATCCTCCCTATCCTGGAGTCCTGATTGGGAAATCTATGTCGGAAGAAGCTTCTACAACACGTGATGAAAGATGGCGCTCGGAACCTAGTCTGGCAGAAGTGACTCGACTGTTGATCGTCGACGACGATGCCTGTTCGCTGCGTTCCCTGCAACGGCTGCTCAAACATCAGGCACCGAATTTAGACGTGATCGGAGCGCACGGCGCGAAGGAGGCATTGGAATCCATTCTAGCTTTTCAACCTCACGCCATCTTGGTCGATTCAAACATGCCTGAGATTGACGGCGCAGAGTTTTGCCGACGAGTCAAGAAGGCGGGGGCAACGCGCGATCTACCGCTGGTCGGGATGAGCGGTGAACGTCAACGGGAACGCGATCTTCGCGCAGCCGGCGCCACGGCCTTTTTGCTCAAGCCCATTGATACCAAGTTACTGCTTGAGGCACTCGGGCAGACGGAAACCTCTGCGGGGACGCTGGAACAGTCTGAAGAAGATCGTATTAGGCCGAGCTGCTAACGGGGACGGCCGGCGCCTGAGCCGCCAAACCCGGTATTTTCTGCGACTCTGAGCGAACCCGCACCGTTGAACGGGGCAATCTGATGGAGAATTCGGTCCCGACGCCATGTTCGCTGTGGACGCTGATGGTACCTTTGAGCGCGCCGATCACGCGATGGGTGATCGTGAGTCCCATGCCAACGCCTCGACCCACATCTTTGGTGGTGTAGAAGGCGTTGAAGATTCGCCCCTGCGCCTCCGGTGCGATCCCGATGCCATTGTCCTTGATCGACAAGTTCACTCCATTTGAGTCGTCCCGCCCCGATATCTCTAAGCGCCCGCTGCCATCGGACGCAACAGCTTCGACAGCGTTCTGAATGAGGTTCGTCAGTGCCTGGTTGAGCTCTTCCGGGACGCACTCGATAAAACCGTCATCCGTCAAGTCGAGCTTGGTGCTCACCTTGTAACCCACCGTTGGCAAGACAACGCTCACGATATCGCGTATGGCCGCGTAGACGTCGTACGGCTGGTGCTCACGGCTGTAGCCCTCGCGACTGTAGCGCATCATGAGATCCACAGTTGCAGCGATGCGCTGAACTCCGGCATTTGCGACCTCGAAAAAGCGTTCAATTCGTGCGTGGGCCGCCTCTGCGGTGACGCCCTCCCCCGACTGGATGTCAGCGCCAGGGAGGGTGCCTGCTTGGAGCAGGTGTTTCACATCACCCCGAATCAACCCGACCGCGTTTTTTACGTAGTTGAGCGGGTTCAGGATCTCGTGCGCTAGCCCGCCCGCAATGTTCTCCAGAGAATCCATATTTTGCGACAACAGAATATCGGCTGTCGCCTGTTGCGAGCGCAGGAGTGACCGCACGGTCGATACCAGCTCCTTCGAAGAAAATGGCTTCGCCAGGTAAGCGTTAACCCCAGTTTCAAGTCCCGCGACCTTGTCTTCCACATCGGCGCGCGCCGTCAACATGATGATGGGAATGTGGGCGGTGATCGGTTCTGCGCGCACGCGGCGCGTCAGCTCCAGGCCGTCGACTTCTGGCATCATCAGATCCGTGACAATCACAGTCGGACGATGCTTCACCGCCAGCTCAAAACCGCGAGCGCCGTCACCCGCCGCAAGCACACGAAAATCATGGTGTAATGCCAGACGGATCACGCGAACAATATCCGGTGTATCTTCGACCACCAACACCGTGTAGCGGCGAAGATCCTCGTCAACGTCGCGGTCGACGATGCGCTGTTCGGTAACTACGTCAATGTCGATCAGACGAAAGCGGTCAAGCGCGTTCACCTGCCACTCTGCAATGCCACGATCAGCCTCCCGCTGACCATCCACGCGGTCAGCGCGCCCCGTGCGCCGGTCCATCGCCTCAGGGCGAAAGTGCTCACGATCCTTGATGAGACGAACCAAAAACTTGGCGCCAACGCCAACCTCGCCCTTAGCGGTGATCTCGCCACCATGGAGTTCGACAAGCTCTTTGGCGAGAGCAAGCCCAATCCCGGTGCCACCAAAGCG
>JBBSBI010000364.1:0-2339 GCA_038251425.1 Polyangiales bacterium | reverse complement strand
TTAGCTGCAGCAGGCTTTTTAGCTGCAGCAGGCTTTTTAGCTGCAGCAGGCTTCTTAGCTGCAGCAGGCTTCTTAGCTGCAGCGGGCTTAGCTGCCTTGGGAGCTTTGGCTACTTTGGGAGCCTTGGCTGCCGCGGGCTTGCGAGCGGACTTGGTGCGGGTCTTGGGAGCTGCTTTTGCGGCGGGTGCGGCTTTTGCAGCGGGTGCTGATTTCTTTGCCATGAGTTTTCCTCCAAACAGGCTTGCGGCCCGGGTTATCGAATGAGCCGAAGTGCGTTACCACGCTTGTATGGCAAGCTAGTGCAAGCGTCAACGGTGAATTTTCGGTGAAGTGCCGTGATCTCCATCGGCTTTGGGCAGTCCTGCCCCACAAGGGCTACCTGCCAAAGGATGGGGCCATCTGATTCAGTTGTAAAATCGGCTAGTTTCCTCGACTTGACGCTGAGCAAAGAGTCGAGCTAGCGCCACGGGTGGCTCGGCGGATGAACATCCGACCGCTGCCCAAAAAGGAACTCTCCCGCATGCGCACCATCACCCGTTTCGTTCCCCAGATCCTCGCCGTCGCCTTGCTCGCAGGCTGCGGGTACTCCCAAGAAGAATGGGACCAAAAAGTGCGGGAGGGGGACAGTCTGCGCGCTCAGCTCGCGGTACAGCAACAAGCCCACAAAAAAGCGGAAGACGATTACGCCGCTGCGCTTGCGGAAATTGACGAACTCAAAAAGCAACTCACGGAGCGTGGTGTGAACCTCGATAATTTGAGTGCCAGCCTGGAGCAGCAGCGCAAAGCGCTTGAGGAGTTCAAGCGGCGCGCAGACCAGCTCGAGCAGATCCGCAAGCGATTCGACGCGCTGAGCCAGAAACTTCAAAAGCTCACGGAGCTCGGCCTCAAAGTGGAGGTGCGCAACAATCGCATGCTCATTCAGCTTCCCGGCGACGTGCTCTTCGATTCTGGCGCCGATAAGCTGAAGCCGGACGGCGAGATGATTCTTCTTAAAATCGCGGAAGTCATTCGGGGTGATGCCGATTTGGTCAAGCGTCAATTTCAGGTGGCGGGGCACACCGACGCCAAACCCCTTCAGGGTGGCCATTTCAAGGATAACTGGGGTCTGAGTGCCATGCGCGCCCGCTCAGTCCTCACGCTCCTCACGGCATCGGTGGAGGAGAAGGGCGGAGGCTTGCCGCGCGCCAACTGGAGCGCCGCCGGGTACGCGGACACGGACTCTGTCGCGGACAACAGCACCGATGAAGGCCGGAAGAAGAATCGACGCGTGGAGCTTGTGGTGCAACCCAACGTCGAAGAGATGCTGAACCTCAATAGTTTCGCAAAATAGAAAAAAAGACTGATTTGTCCCGAGTTGGCACGATCGACATAGGAACCAATTCAGTCCTCTTGCTCGTCACCGAGTCGAAGGCAGGAGTGCTGGGAGCTGTACGTGAGGTCTCCACCGTAACTCGCCTCGGGCAGGGCGTGGACCGCGCGCGCCGCTTGGCTCCTGCGGCGATCGAACGGACGCTGGCCTGTTTGGCGGAGTACCGCGAACGGTTGGACGAGCTCGGCGTCAAACACTTGCGGGTCGTGGGCACGAGCGCGCTCCGCGATGCCGCGGGCGCCGAAGACTTCTTGCGTCGCGCGGAAGGCCTGCTGGGGGTACCCGTCGAAGTCATTTCAGGCGAACAAGAAGCGCGGCTGGCGTTCAAAGGAGCGCTCTCGGCGCTCCCGGTGCTCGGTCCTGTGCTCGTGATCGATATCGGCGGTGGAAGTACCGAGTTCATTCTTGGCGAGGTGGCTCGGGATGGTCTGATAGTTCACTCAGCGCTAAGTCTAAACATCGGCAGCGTTCGCCTCACCGAACGGCACGTGCATTCCGATCCGCCAGCTCCCGAAGAACTGCTGGCGCTCCGAGCGGACATTGAACGAGAACTCCGTGCGGTCGAGCTGCCAGCGCGGGTGGGCTCGGTCGTGGGCGTCGCCGGTACGGTGACGACATTGGGATCCGTGATTCGTGCCCTGCCTCGCTTCGATGCTGTAGCACTGCATGGCGAGCGGATCCTGGCGCGCGAACTTCGCGAAACACTCATCCGGCTTACGCAGTTACCTGTTAACCTCCGTGAGGCGCTCGCCGGAATGAATCCAGGGCGTGCAGATGTCATTGTCGCCGGCGCGCTTATTCTAGAAGCTGCGCTGGCCCTCGCCGGGGCTGAAGAGTGCGTGGTGTCGGCTCGTGGATTGCGCTGGGGTCTGGCTGAAGAACTCACGAATTCAGCCTAACGACGCTCGTTTTCCTTCACTGCACGCCTGTAGCGCGGTTAGCATCGGGGCCCGGGGCGCTTCACCAGGCT
>JBBSBI010000363.1:0-2347 GCA_038251425.1 Polyangiales bacterium | reverse complement strand
TCCTCATTCCATCACGTCGCTGCGCCTCGCGTTTGCGCGAGTGCTCGTCGCATGGCTTCCGCGATGCCCGCTCTGTCATCGCCCGAACTCACGCAGCGCTACGCATGATCTTCTCGGCGCGAATCTTCAGCAGTAGTGCTAAGGGGGATCATAGGTTATGGCGACACGGAAGCGATTGGTCCCAGGCGACATCCTTGAGTTCGCACTCGATGGTTCCAAAAAAAGTGTGCAGTATCTGGGTAAGCATCCTGAATATGGGGGAGTAGTCTGGGTGCCATCGGAGACTGGCACGGTCGGCTATGTGGCTTTCTATCCGGCCGCCGCAGCCGTGACTCAGAAACTGGTCGAGGTGACTGGGCAGCGGGACCCCGCAACGCAGGTGCCAACCAAGATTCGGCGCCCTGGGGCTCGAAGCCGCGAAGGGAAGATTGATTCATGGGTAGTAGAGAACGGCGGCGAAGAACGCATGACGAGGGGGCTCACTGATACTGAAAAGCAGCTTCCTATTGCCGTGATCTGGAACCACGAAATGCTCTGCATTCGAATTCGCGAGAGCTGGAACCCATCTCAGGAGGTGTAAGGATGTCGGACGAAGAAGCATTGAGAGAGCTCAGGTCCGTCGTAGGTGGCGACAAGCCGACCCTTGTCCTTCACTATTTGTACTTCCCGCGTGAAACCGATGCGCGTGATGTTTCGAAAGTCTTGAAGAATGAGGGGATGCAGGTGGAGTCACGCCTTGGTGCGGACGGTGTAAATTGGTTGGTCCTCGCACGGCACCACATTATTCCTAACGAGGAGAATGTCGCACGCGCTAGAGCCGGCTTTGAGGCATTGGCAACACCTCGTGATGGCGAATATGACGGGTGGGAAGCTGAGGTGGAGTGATCGACGACGGTTGAGTCCATGCCCAGATCCTTTGCGCGTAACATAACGAAAAGATGGAAATAAATCGGGAGTGCCCCGGGTTGTTTTTGTTCTACCAAACACAACCGAGGCATCCCGATGGCGACAAGAGTTACACAGGCGACGAAGCGGAATCCAGCACCAAGAGCCCAAGCTGGTCAGGCCGTTGAAAGCGCGTTGAGGCGCACGTTTACCCCGACGGTGGTCGATGAGTTGCGCCAGCAGACTGGCTACAACCCCAGGCAGCGTTTGGTCACTGCCCAGCGCTTGATGCTCGTTGTCGTCGAAGCCTTCCTGATGGGACAAACGTTGGGATTTACAGCACTTCGAGCGATTTTTGTGCGGCGCTTCGGGTTCGTCCGCCCGTGCCCATTTCAGAAGCGCTTCAAGCAGGCCAGCGCGGCCGCGTTCTTCCGCGCTGCCCTCGAGCGACTGGTTGCGTCGGTCATCAGCCGCGCCGGGCTTGCGCTCACCGGGCCGCTCGCTCAGTTCGCAGACGTGCGCATCTACGACGGCACCGGACAGCGAGTCCCGCCACGAGGCCGCAAAGCCTTGCCGGGATGCACCGCTGGTAAGGCCGGCAGCAAGTGGGTCGTCGGCTACAGCGTCAAGACCGGCCTCTTGGAGCACGCCGAAGGCGGCGCCGAGACCGCCTCCGAAACACCGCTTTGGCACAGACTCGTGCCGAGCTTCACGCGCGGCGTGCTGTACCTGTTCGACCTGGGCTTCTTCGAGCGAAACCTGTTCGCGGCCGCCCAAGACGCAGGAGCGCACGTGCTGATGCGCCTCAAAAAGAATGCGAAAGTTCGCGTGATTGCCCACATTACCAACCGATCCCTGGGCACCATTCCCAACTGGTCGCTCAGCTATTACCTCACTTCAGTTTCCCGACGCCGCGGCACGCTCTTTGATCTCGATGTGGTTTGGGGCAAGGGAAAGCACCTCATCGGTCTGCGACTCGTCGGCATCGCGCACACGTCCCGCAACATTCGCTGGTACCTAACCACGGTGCCGCGAAGCCAGCTTTCCGCGCAACAGATCGTTCAGTCCTACCGACTGCGCTGGCTCATCGAGTTGCTCTTCCGCGAAATCAAGCAAGCAACTGACCTGGGTCGCTCCTTCACGGCCGACCTCCACGCCGTGCAGGCCATGACCTACGGCGCCATGCTGGCCCACGTGCTCGTGCGTTCCTTGCGCATTCAAGCCGCGCTCGACAACGAAATCCCGCTTGAGCAGCTGCGTCCGCTCGCCTGCCTGCACGTCGCCCGCGCCTTCGCCCGCGACATCATCGACGCGCTGGCCGCGCCGACCTGCTGCGCCTGGACTCGCGTTTCTCGAGCCGTTGGTCTCGCCCTCGCGCAGCTCGCTCGCGAGTTCAAGCCGTCGCGATCACGCCCACGAATCGCCCTGAATCTTGGAGCCGTCGGTGCTTAAGAGATCGGGC
>JBBSBI010000362.1:0-2479 GCA_038251425.1 Polyangiales bacterium | reverse complement strand
CTGGGGATTCGGCCGATTTCGAATGTGGTGGATATCACCAACTTGCTGCTCCTCGAGTTTGGACAGCCGATGCATGCATTTGATCTGGATCGTCTTTCTGGTGGCAAAGTGGTGATCCGCCGCGCCACCGCTGGTGAGCCTTTTCAGACGCTGGATGGTGTGTCGCGGGTCTTGGATCCGGATGATTTAGTGATCGCTGATGCCGAGAAGCCACTCGCGCTGGCTGGTGTGATGGGCGGCGCCAACAGTGAGATCAGTCAAAGTACCGTTCGAGTGTTGTTAGAGTGCGCTTACTTCCAGCCGCGCGGCGTGCGAAGGAGCGGGCGCCGTCACGGGTTGCACACAGAATCTAGCCATCGCTTCGAACGCGGAACAGATCGCGGTGCGATCCCAGACGTGCTGGCGCGCGCCCTCGCCTTGCTGGGAGAGCTGGCGGGAGCCACGATTTCGCTCCGCACCGAGCTCGTCGAACAGGAGCCGTATCGGGCTCCTAAGATCGAGCTTCGCCACGAACGCTTGGTAGATCTGCTGGGCTTGCCCATCCCTTTTGAGACGGCACTCGGGATCCTCAGGCGCCTGGGCTTTGCCACCCAAGAAAAGAAATCTGTTGAAGGTAAAGCTATCGCGGAGGTAACGGGCGCTAGTTACCGTCACGATATCGCGCTTGAGGCGGATCTGATTGAAGAGGTTGCCCGCGTGCATGGCTTAGATCAGATTGCGCCCCGGCTTCCGCCGATCATCCCTCAAATGCCGAGCGAAGCCGGCCAATTGGAACGTCGGGCCGGCGCTTTGGCACTCAGCCTCGGACTCAGCGAAGCCCTCTCGTACCATTTCGTTTCCCGTAAAGATCTGGAGCTCATTAAGGCGCCCCCGCCCGTTGTGGTGCTTCAAAATCCGTTGAGCGAAGAGCGTAGCGTGATGCAGACGAGTTCACTCCCAGGCCTGCTCGATGCGTTGCGGCGTGCGCAGCGTCATGGCGAAAGCTCGGTGCGCTTGTTTTCGCTCGCCCCTCGCTTCTTGCCTCCCACGAGTGATGTTTCCTCCGCGCGCGGCGCGCTGGCTCGCCCGCGCCTTGCAGCAGATTTCGTCGCGCTACCCGAAGAGCGGCCCACGTTTGCCGCAGTATTAGCCGGAAAACGCGCTGAATATTTGGCACCCAAACCGAACGACTACGACGTGTTCGACGCTAAGGCCATCGCCGTGCGCATCGTTCAAGAGCTCACGTTGAGCGAAGCTTCTGTCGCACCGCTCGCGCCCGAGGCCGCACCGCATCTGCATCCGCGAGCTGCCGGCAAGCTGTGCGTGGGCGACCTGCAAGTTGCGATCTTTGGCTCGCTGCATCCCGATGTTGCCGAAGCCTTGGAGCTCCAAGGCAGCGTGCAGATTGTCGAAGTGGATTTGGCAGCGCTCGAAACCGTGCCGCAGAAGACACCCAAATATCGCCCTATACCACGCTTGCCGGCGGTCACCCGTGATATCTCGTTGGTGATCCACGACGACATCCGCGCCGGTGAAGTGGCCACGGTGATCCAAGAAGCTGCGGGTGAGCTTTGCGAATCGGTGGAGCTCGTCGCTACGTTCAAGGGCGGCTCGGTGCCGGCGGACCATCGTTCCCTCACCTACCACCTGGTGTTTCGCGACCCAAACGCGCGCAAAGCCCCGGATCAAGCGCGAACCCTCACGGATAAAGAGGTGGACGCCGCGCACGATCAGGTCACTCAGGTGGCCCAGAAGCAGTTCGGAGCGATGTTGAGGGCCTAACGTGTTAGCTAGCGCACGCATCCACTCTGCACACCGTGCCGCTCTCGGGAGTGCGCTGCTCACGAGTTCGCTACTTTTGAGCCTGCCCGTTCATGCAGAAGAGGTGGCTCCCCGCCCAACCCAGGCCGAGGTGGGGCCCGATGTGGGCGTGATTGGGCGAGTGAATGCCGGTGACTTGAGTTACACGCCAGGGTTTGCGTATGGCGGACACGTTCGGGTCTGGGTCCTGCCTTGGCTCGGGGTGCGCGCCCTAGCACGCCACGTCGAGCATGATATCGAGCTCGGTTCGCTCGCAGCTAGTATGGGTAACCCAACGCTCCCGCTCAGCGTTCGCTCGAATGAGCTGCTCGGGGCAATCGAGCCAACATTGCCACTTTCGCCCAGGCTTTCGCTGTATGGCGGTCCGAGCGCTAGCTGGCAATACTTCTCCACCAAGCCCCCAATGGGCGGCACGCTCAGGCTGATTGAGCGACGTGGTTCTTTTATCGCATTCGGTGTTAATCTGGGAGTTAGCTTTGACGCCATCCCAGAGTGGCTGAGGCTCGAAGCCAACTTCAATCCCAGCCTCCCGGTCGGGCAACGCGGAGAGTTTTTCCACGAAACTCAGGCTTTCGATCCGAACGGTGGCCGCCAACTAGCTGCTGGCTTCCCCAAGTTTCAAGCCTCTTATTCTATGGCGCTTTCAGCAACCCTCTTGCTCTAGTCATGCACGTCCGCT
>JBBSBI010000361.1:0-2488 GCA_038251425.1 Polyangiales bacterium | reverse complement strand
GCTACGCACCGTTTGCAGTCCGAAGCCTACGCGATCGAGGCGGGTGACGCGTTCGTCATCCTGCCCAATGTGCTGCACGGCTATGAGAACTGTCGCAGCTTCAGCGTGATGAACCTTGGGTTCGATCCTGAACGGCTGACCCTGCCGACTCACCAGCTAGCGGCGTTACCCGGCTATCGCGCTCTCTTCATGCTTGAGCCCCAGGTGCGGACCAAACACGCATTTCGCAGCCGTTTGCAGCTTGAGCGCTCTGCGCTCGACCGCGTTCTTGCCATCGTTGCCAGCTTGCAGCGTGAGCTCCAGGAGCGAGCGCCCGGCTGTTCCGACGGCGTTCGGGTCTCGAGCCATCCGCGTATCGGGCGGCGCACCGCGGAGACTAGCCGTCTCATGGTACGTGAAGCGCGAGCAGGCTCTTCAAGCGCCAGCCCGAAACGACGGAATGGCGTGTCGCCGAAACTGGCTCGGCGTTTGTTTCAGTACCTTGCGAAACGCCACCTGTAACTGCCGAATGTCACTGAATCCACACCGATCCGCGACGTATTCCACGCTGAATTCCGTATCCGCCAACAGGCGTTCGGCTTCCTCGAGACGAAAGCGAAGCCAGGCCTGCGCCGGAGAGAGCCCCGTCGCCGCGCGAAACTTCCTCTCAACGGTGCGCCGAGAGCAGCGAAGCGAGGAAAAGAAGTCGTTGTTGCAATCTGCATCCGCGAAGTTCTGTCGCATGTAGGAAAGCGCCCGAGCAACGAGTGGATCGCTCGCGACAACGGTATCGGTGGATCGCCGGCTCACGACACGAATCGGCGGCACGTTGATGTTTCCCGCTGGCTTGCGTTCGGTCATCATCGCATCCAGAAGCTCTGCTGCGATGTAGCCCATGCGCTCCCCAGCAATCTGGATGCTGCTGAGCGGTGGGGCCGCGAGCGCGCACACAGGAATGTCATTGTCCACTCCGAGGAGCGCAATCTCGTCGGGCACCACTATCCCGAGCTCTCGGCAGTGTTCGGCAACGATCAGAGCTGCATTGTCCGAAACACACAGGATAGCGACCGGTTTTGGCAGCGCCGAGAGCCAGAGCCGCACCTTCTCACTTTCTTTTCTCAGCGAAGGTCTACCCGGCCGAGGGTGGGCTGGGTGCCCGGGATTGGCGTCGAGCGCATGACAGGAAAGTCTTTTTCTCTGCAAGCCCGCTTCGTACCCGGCCCAGCGCTGATCCACCTCAGTACCGATGCGTGCGTAGTACGCGAGGTGCCGGTAACCTCGGCTCGTGAAGTAATCGGCCGCCATCTGCCCTATGGCAACGTTGTCATTGTTGACCTGTGCAATGGTGAGGCTGCTCAATGGGTCTCCGATATGCACTGTTGGTAACCCGGAGCGCTCGATCAGTTCGACACCTTGGCTATCCAGGTGTTTGGCCAAAATCCCGTTGAGGTCGAGCTCAAGCAGGCGTTCGATCCCGTCTGCGCTGGGGCTGTCCCAGGCAAACGACCACGGCCGGGCGGGGCGGGCGTAAGCTGCGATTCCGCGAAGCATCATCTCGCTCGGCCCTCCTCGCCGGTCCATTGCTAGGCCAATGCGCATGCGAATGAACTATACGCGCTGCTGGCTGTCGCGGACACTCGCACGCGGGTGTCACGGGGCGTCGCCGGGTGGTACGCGCAAGTGTTAGGATTCCGCTGGAAAGAATCGATTGTGAGCGCAATCCTGTCGCAATTGCACGCGTCGTAGTCGCCACGGTGGCTTGCTAGAGGATGTTGGCCACCGTAGATTAGGTGTTGAAGCGTCGGCGGCCTGAGTGCGGTGCGCCTGCCTTTGCGGAGGACCCATCCATGCGTAAACCAATCAGCCGTGTTTCTCGGGGCATCCAGACGAAGCCATTTGGGCTTCCCACCTCTTACCACTTTTCCGCAGCCCTGTGCCTCCTTGGTATCGCGGCCGGTTGCACGGCAGAGACAGGTAGTGCGGGCCGAAAAGTTCCCGGCGACGGCGCACAGCCCGCTCCCGGTACTTCACCAACCATGGGAAGCAATCCGCCGCCCGGTGGGACCGGCTCCCTGCCAACGACCCCAGGCACGGGGATGTCGCTCATGCCGCCCCCCCAGCCTGTCGGAGCCATAGTGGGCCCGACCATGCTCAGGCGGCTTACGAACATCGAATATCGGAACACGGTCAAAGACCTGCTTCAACTGCCGGCGATTCCCTCTGATCCCCTCCAATCGGATGCGCTGACAAAGGGCTTCGACAACGTTAGTGGCTCGCTCACCGTGCCGCCCGGGCTCGCCTCGCAGTACGCCGATATTGCTGCGCTTCAGGCACAAGCCTTTGCCGTTCCCGCGTGCGCAGCTCCCATGACCGAAGCCGAGTGCGCCGCCACTTTCGTCACAAGCTTCGGAAAACGTGCTTTCCGACGTCCGATCACGCCGGCAGAGGAACAGACTTACGCCGGCATGTACGCGGACCAACGAACCCGCGCCGACCACGCGGGCGGCAT
>JBBSBI010000360.1:0-2513 GCA_038251425.1 Polyangiales bacterium | reverse complement strand
GTTCGGCGCCGCCGCCTCAACAGCCGCGCGCAAGGAACCAGGCCCCGAATCACCGTCGCTGGTAACCACCACCGCGGCCGCCAGCGTTGTGGACGTGAAGCTCGCGACTGGATCAAACAACTCTCCAGGTGGCGCTACGCACGCGCCACTTCCGGTACCAGCGCCACTAGCTCCACCCAACGCCGCAGCTCCATTTCCGCCCTGCGCCGCAGCTCCACTCCCACCGGTGCCAAGCGCAGCTGCGCCGCCAATCCCGTTGGAGCCGCCCCCCGCCGCGGCACCACCAACCGGGCCGGCACCACCGACCCTTCCCACAGCGTTCGCGCCCGAAGATCGCCCAGAGCACGCGGCGAGCTGCACGCAACAGATGGCAAGCCCCAACCAACGCGAGGAAGCTGATATTATAGGAGTATCAAGACTTAGCACTCTCACTATAGAGCATCAACAGGCACTCGCAGTCAACCAGAGATACGCTTACGAGCGCCGTTGACTCGAAGCCTTCGCAGGGCAACTCTTCAGGCCGTGCAAAGTTTTCGTCGCGCTCGGAGGAGCCCTGTGCTGATCGCCCTGGGCGTGGGCGCGTGTGGCCACGCTGCTTCGGACATCAACTCCCCGGGGCGAGCCAACGCAACAGCTGGTTTTTATTCGGTTGGTGGTAACGGAAGTACGGTGGGTTCTGCTTCTATTGTTGGTAGCGGTGGCACGTCAGCTTCCTTCGCTGGCGGGAGCCAGGACCGGCACCGCAAGCGTTGTTGGGCAATCGGTCGCCATCACAGACCCCTCCGTCCGGCTCACGCAGCTTTCATGTCGAAAACGCGGCTGGCTTCGCCATTGGCGATACGGTGCACGTTGATCGCCCGGTGACGGATGCTTGGCTCCACTTCATGCGAATGGACGCTTTGGTTCGCGACGGGCAGCCGCAAACCTGGCTCAGTAACACCACGGTGATCCATACCGATCGAGTGATCACCGACGTTCAAGGGACGGCGATCACTGTCGATGCACCACTCTCAGATTCGCTCGACAGTGCGTACGTGAAGTACTTCAGCAGCCCCCGGGCACGACGAACTGGCTCATTGGCTTCCTCGGCATCCTCGCCCCGCAGGCGGCTCCAGGTTCCACGGACACTACACCGCTGCCTAACGGCACCGTTGATTCACCGGGTGTGCCTGTGGCTCCCAAAAGTCTCTATCTTGGACAGTTGTGCCTGAGGCTTGGTCCCCAGGCCCTCAAGAACATCGGCTATTAGGCTCGGGCTTGATAGGCCGCTTGAATGCCGCCACCGGCGGCGCCGCTACGCCAGACCCCGACTTTACAGACCGGCATAAACAGCGCCGACTTCCGTCAAGCTGCCATCTTCGTTGAAGAGCGCAGACGTTCCCATGTTCACGTCGGTCGTGTGCCGTGTTTTCCAGGAAAAACGCTCGACAAACGGGCGCTTTCGGAACTCGGGGACGATGGTCCTGAGGAACGCTTCGACGTCCGCCACGCTGTACTTGTTAGGTGTGGTAGCTGTGGCGTTCCAATCAGCAACTGCGAACTCAGTGATCCAAATAGGAAGCTGGTACAGTGCGTGAACCGCGTCCAAGTAGTCGAGGAAGGATTGCGGATTGGGCGATGCGTAGCGGTGAACCGCGATAAAATCGACGCGCAGACCCTTGTCTCGAATCCCTTGCATGAACGCGGGAAACCAAGTTCCCGTCAGCGCATTTTCAGCTGTGGCGGGGCTCCCGAGGCGACGCCCAGTTGCCATGAGATCGGGCCAGCGCAGGAGGGCCTCCTCGACCGTGAAATTAGCCTGATCGGGGCGATCCGGTTCATTGAATCCGAGTAGGGCATCGTCCAGCCCGGGTTGCTGAAGTTGCGAAAGGGCGTGATCCAACACCTCGGCGTTGCGCGCTTGGTGCCCCCAAATCATCGGAGCGAACGGCAAGCTGATCGGCACCGCAGCTGGGCGCAGGCGACCCCAGGTGTAAAACCAATCCACGTGGAGCGCGCTCAGCTTATCCGCCAGCAGTGTAGGGTCCGCAGATGAAAGAGGCCAAGGATCCTCCTTGTAGACGAAACCCTTCAATGCAACAGGAACGTTGGCTTGGCCGCCATTGGCTCGCGCACCTCCCATCCCAGGCTGGCCACCACCTGAAGTTGGCATGGCGCTCGAACCACCCGACAAACCAGCCATCACAGCCGAACCACCCGACGACGCCGCTACACCGCCCAAACCAAGCGAGGAACTCGCCCCACCAAAACCTGTGGCTGCCATTCCCACACCGCCGACCCCGCTTGTCGTCCCAGGATCGCCCGCCGGCGAACTAGCGCTCTGCCCACAGGCGCTCAGCAGGAGAGCCAGGGCCACCTTCGCAATTGCGGCGGGATAGATCTGTGAGCAGCGCAGGCGAACAGCGGAGAATTTTAGAACCAGCATTGGGCAACCTGGGGAGGCTAGAGGGTACGCGCTGGCCGATAGAACGTCACGCAGTAACGCGATGGCGCGTGAAAGACGCCTCGGCTAC
>JBBSBI010000359.1:0-2521 GCA_038251425.1 Polyangiales bacterium | reverse complement strand
TCCTGCTCGGGAACCCAGTTCAGTGCGAGCTTCAGCTTCGTGGGCTTGTCGGTGTTGGGTTGGGCAGTCGCAAGGTCAGCCTTCTTTGAGCAGGCTGTGAGGGCAAGGAGCAGCAGCGTGCTGACGAAGAGCTGTACCGACCGGGATTTTACGGGGAGTTTCACGCGCTGGCTTTTACCACCCAGAGCCGGTTACACGAAAGCGCCGCAAGAGCAGACCGGAAGCCACGCTGACCAGTGCGAACAGCAAAAGCCCTAAAAGGGAAGCTAAAAGCACGGCCCCAAACAGCAAATCGGTTCGCAGTTGACGATACGCAGCTAACACCGTGATCCCAAGCCCGGCCTGGCCCTCCGAGAATCCGGCCACGAATTCGCCCACAATCGCGCCGATCACGGCTAGGCCTGAGGCGACGCGCCAGCCGGTTGCCATGCTGGCTAAGGCCGAGGGCACTCGGAGCTTGAAAAGTGTGGCGGCTTTTGAAGCGCGATACAGCCTGAACAGATCGTTCAACTTCGGATCCACGCTGCGCATGCCTGCCAGAGTGTTCGCAATCACAGGAAACACCGAGACAATGAACGCGGACACCGAGACGGCTCGAAGCCCCGCTCCGAACCAAAGCACCAGCAACGGCGCGATCGCGACAATCGGCACCGTCTGGAGAAATAACGCGTACGGATAAAGGGCGCGTTCGAGCCAGCGGGATGAAGAGAACCCAATGCCAACCAACGTGCCAAGGCTCACGCTCAGAGCGAATCCGAGCAGCGCGCCCTCAGCGGTGGTGAGGAGTGAGCTCAAGAGAAGAACGCGCTCTTTCAGGAGCGCGGAAAATATGTCTGACGGCGGTGGCACCAGGAAGGCGGGCACTCGCAATAGCCTAACGGCCGTTTCCCAAATCGTGATCACGACCAGAAATGTCACGAGAGGAGGCCAAACGGTGCTAAGCGCGTGCTTCGTCGGCAGAGCCATGCGCCTCCAGGGCTTGGTAAAGGATGGCCATTTCGTGGCTGAAATCGGCAGCGGTGCGGAGAGCGCTCGTGCGCTCCACCGGCAAGCTCAGTCGGTGGTCGAGGACGATGCGCGCTGGATGTTGGGACATCACGATTGCGCGGTTAGCTAGAAATGCCGCTTCTGCGAGTGAGTGCGTCACGAACACTACCGTCATGTGTCGCTGTTGCCAGAGGGCACGCAAGCGTTCATCGAGCCGTTGTCGGGTGAGCTCATCCAGTGCGGCGAACGGCTCGTCCAGAAGCAGCAGCTTGGGCTCTGTCACGAGTGCTCGCGCGATCGAAACGCGCATGCGCATACCGCCCGAGAGCTCGTCCGGAAAGCGTTGAAGTGCGTGGCTGAGCTCGACTTCGGCAAGAGCCGTGCTGGCTCGCTGTTTGGCCTCCGCGGGTGCGACACCCGCCAGCTCAAGCGGCAGTGCGACGTTGTTCAGCACTGTGCGCCAGGGCAGAAGATGAGCATCTTGAAAGACGAAGGCGAGGCCAGCATCCGCCACTGACAGCGCGCCTGACGAAGGGGAATCGAGTCCTGCGATCAGTCTGAGCAGCGTCGATTTTCCGCACCCTGAGGGCCCCACCAGCGCCAAAAATTCTCCTTTTTCGATCTCGAGATCGATACGATCCAGAACGTTGGTAGCTCCGAATGCCTGGCACACGCCGCGCATTGAAACGGCTGAATTTGATGCCTCAGCGGTTGCCAGCCTCGTCAAGGTGCCGCCATCCTCCGCACCGTCCCGCTGTACACCAGCCGCTCTACCCCTGATTCTAACCGTATTCGGAGTGAGCCTTCTGCGCTGATGCCTACCCCAACGCCCTGGATGGCTCCGACTTCGATGTGCTCGCCCAAGAGCGCATCGAAACGAGTGAGATCAGGTAAAAGGCCGCCTACGCCAGTTTCGGAAAATGAGCGATAGCGTGTATCGAGGTGCGCTAAGATTTCGGTGAGCAACCGTTCTCTCGCTACAGGTTTCCCGCCGAGCAGCTGGAGCGAAGTCGCTAGCGCCAAAACATCATCTGGAAAGACCGTGTTGTTCACGTTCAAGCCGATACCGACCACCAGCGCGCCCAGCTTGTTGCCTCGGATCTGCGTTTCAACGAGCGTGCCGGCGAGCTTCTTGTTGGCGACTAGGACGTCGTTTGGCCATTTGATCTGGGGCTCAAGTGGGCTGAATGGGGCGCAGGCGTCGCGGACGGCGAGGCCGACAGCGAGCGCAAACCCCAGCGTTTCGCGGGCTTCCCAGCCAGGTCGGTACAACACGGAGAAGGTGAGCCCTCGGTGCGGTTGGCTGTGCCACACGCGGCCTTCGCGGCCTCTCCCATGGGCTTGCTCGTCGCTGATGAAGACGGTGCGGTGGTGGGCAGCGCCGTGCGCACCGTCTAACGCGTCATCGTTAGTAGACTGGGTGCGCTGCTTGTAGGCGATGGCATACGGAAGATCGCGCTCAATCACGAGCTGTTGAGCTAGAGTTGCGTTGAAGAGCTGATCATTCACGGAAGATAACTCAAGCGGATTAGCC
>JBBSBI010000358.1:0-2530 GCA_038251425.1 Polyangiales bacterium | reverse complement strand
GTACGGCACGGCCGAGTCCTATCGAGCGCGCCCAAGCGGTTCTGACGCCTGTGCACCAATATGTGAGCCTGCCCCGGTAGAGCGCGGCCAGCCGGTTTTCCCAGGCACGAGCCGCGCCGACATCGCTCGACGTCACGCCGACGACATGAACGTGAGACACCCCCGCCATACCGGCAACCGAACTGACCCAGGATCCGCAATGGGTTCCGAACGGAAAGCGCATGTTGTCCGGATGGTTGTCGAGGACCACCACATCAAACGGATCGCGTTGCGCCTTTGCACATCGCGCGATCAGCAACTGACTCAGGTGGTGGAAATCGCCGCTGCCGAGCATCACCGTACCCATCGACGAACTGGACGACAAGTGCGACTCCAGTTCGTTGCCGAAGCGCTTCAAGGCATCCCAGGTGCAGCCGAAGCGCAAAGTCTCCTGCCAATCGGCCAGCCCGATGCGGCGTTCGTTGGGCAACGACCCCACGGATCCGTCGAGATCAAGAACGATGGGACTCAGGTCCACTGCTGCACTCGATCGCGGTCGATTGCGAGGCGTCTCGACAACCTCCGCCCGACGACGCGCAACAGCTTGTGGCGGGTGTAGACCGCATGGCGCGTAAAGGTGAACTGCGCACCGAGCTGCGCCTTGACCTCAGGGTCCGTCCAGCCCGCGACATAGTGGGTGAGCCCTGCCTTCAGAGCGAACTCGAGATTCACCATCCAGCTTACGAAATAGAGATTGAGCTCGCGAGCCGCAGGGTAGGAAAGGCCGATGTATTTGTCGAGGAGCTTGCCAGCCGCCACGAAACAGAGATTCCAACCCACGAGAGGCTCGGTTGCTCCGCGGAGCCTGTACTCGAAAACAAACCCACCATTGCGGTGGTCACGCAGCAATGACGCCAGGAAGTCGCGGGAGAGCCGATCGAACTGAACCTCGCTTTGTGCGAACACGGCGAGGTACAGAGCGAAGTACTGATCGATCGTCTGCTCGTCCGCGAAACGGGCATCGCCGGTAGGAACTCGCGATACGTGGAGCTTGTCGAGGCTGCGCATCTTCCGACGCAAGTTCTTTCGCCGCGCTGATGACATTCGATCGAGGAATGTCGAAACGTCAGCGAAATCGACAGTGACGTAGGCCAGAGCTTGACCCTCCACCAAGAAGTACCCTTGCGCTTCACAGGCATGCACGAGTTCATCAGCCGCTCGGTTTTCGAACTCGCTCAGCAACGCAGAGCGTTGCGGAATGTCCTTGACGATCAGCAGGGGAAACCGCGAAGCCCAAGCCGACTTCCAAATCGCGGGCAACTCGCGAGCGTCCTGGCCGCTGGGAAGCAGCGCATATTCGGACACCGTGGTCCCGACGAACGCCACGCGGGGCTGCAGCACTCCAGACCAATGGCGATAGAAAGGCAATCCCGAGAAGCGTCGTCGCAGACTCTCGTCGGCCGTCGTCAAGAGGTGAAATGGGGCTGCGAAAGCAGGCGTCCGGGTGAATGGATCGTGGAGGATCTCGAACCCGTGCGGCGGATGCCGCGCGAACGAGTCGATAAGCGACGTCGGTTCGAGTTGATTGTTGAAGATGGATTCGGCGGCGCCGATCGGCTCATCTGTTGCAGACCGTTCTTCAACTTCGATGAGGTATTCATCATTCACCATGTCGCCTGCCATCCATCCTTTCAAAAGACTTGCGCCGCACGAGGCAAGTTAGGATGGTGTGACGTCTGCGGGCGGCGGCGGCGTTCAGACGGACCGGTGATCGGAATCTCATGCTCAGCGTCAATGTATCCCCGCTGGCCGCGGGCCTCTGGATTGTCAACAGCCTCTTCGACACCGTCGGCCAGTTGGCGTTGAAACGGGCTGCCGTTGAGAGTGCCGACGTCAACGAAAAGCTGCGTTGGCAGCGCATGGTCCGTCGCCCGTGGCTATGGCTCGGCCTCGGTTGCTTCTGCGTCGAGTTCTTCGCGTGGCTCGGGTTCCTCTCGCTGGTGCCGCTTTCGACGGGCGTGCTGCTTGGATCGATAAACATCGTGGTCATCATGATGGCCGGCCGCTGGGCGTTCGCTGAAATGCTGACGCCGCTTCGCGTGATCGGCATGTTGCTGATCTCGTGCGGTGTCCTGTTGGTGGGTGTGGCATGACGGCGGCGAGTCGTCTCGGGCGGTTCTACCTGGTGGGCTTCTTCGTGTTGATGGTCTTCGACGCCCTTGCGCAGATCAGCATGAAGTTCGCCGGCGCTGGAGCGTTGCCGCTTGAGCCGAGTGCCGGCTGGCTGACGCGTGTTCTCGTTCATCCGTGGGTGTACCTGGCGGTCATGGGCTATCTGGGCGCATTTTTTACTTGGATGACCCTGCTCAAGCACGCCCCCATAGGACCGGCGTTCGCCGCCTCGCATCTCGAGATTGTGGTTGTCCTGCTTCTGTCGCACCGCCTACTTGGCGAGCACATCGGGCCGGCGCAGATCGTAGGGGCAGCGTTGATCCTGAGCGGCATCGTGTGCCTGGCGTTTAGCGAGTCGCTCGCGGTGAAGGGGACGGAT
>JBBSBI010000357.1:0-2641 GCA_038251425.1 Polyangiales bacterium | reverse complement strand
CAGCTTTGACAGCCGCCACGAGCGTCGTGAACGAGCCAGCGGCCGTTGCTGTCTCGACGATGTTGCTGGCCGGGGCCGCGGCTTCGCTTGCCGGGGAGGCTGCACTGTTCTCGGCGGATGATTCGGGGGTGGCTGGCTCAGACATTGCGCCTCCGCAGGCCATCACGAGCGAAGCACAGGAAACCAAGGTGGCTGCATAAATAGCTAATTTCATGGCGATTTCTCCGTCTTTGAGGATGTCGCACAGCCGCGCTGCGCGTGTTTCGTGACTCGTTTCTCGCGCCGTTTCTTCAAAAATCAACCCCTGACCCCGAAAAAAAATCAGCGCACCCAGCTCAACTCGGGCGCAGCTGATAGTCGTGAAAGCTCTGCGACGCAGTCCACCAGGGGGAGGACTCTTTGTTTGCCATTCCCACGCAGGCTAATGTTGCCGCCCAGTAGCTCGCGTGAGCCAAGAATCACCTGATACGGCACGGCGCGCTGATGGGCTTCCATAGAGCGCACGATGCAGCATCACCAGCGGTTCGTGTTTCCTTGTCTCGGCCACGTAATGCAGCCCGAAGCGCTCGGGCATGAAGAAGTTGAACTGAATGGTTCCGCACTGCCAATTACGGTACCGGTAATTGATTTTTTTGGGGGCGGTTCAACTTCGCCAAGTGGCCTCACGTGGGTGCCAGCGTCTCCGGATATTTTAAGCTTTGACCTAGAGGATGCTCAGCGTCACCAAGCTGGTCCCAGCTTTGCCTTCACCGACCTCGATGCGAAGGGATTGATCGGCGCGTATTGCGCTCAGCGTTCCTTGGCCTGCTAAGACGGACCAGTTCGCGGCGGCAAGCGTGGCCTTGTAGAACTTTAGAATTTCCTCAGGTTTTTGATGGGATTCGTAACTCGCCAGGGACAAGCCAGCCAAGGTTTGAGCTGATAGCAAACGGCGACTCTCTGGCGGGCGCGGGAGCAAATCGGAATCACGACCGGGAGCGTCAGCGGTTTTCGGAAACATGTGATCAAAATTCAAGTCACCCACGGCCCAGACGGTGAGCAGTACGGAGGCGCCTTCGGAGCTCCGTTGGACGCGCACGTAGCGTGGCCGTCCGAGCAGCGCAAGGTCACGAGTTTGCGCAAAACGTTGCAGCTTTTGGGTCCAGTCTTGCAGTGAATGTTTCGAGTCGGCTTCGAGACACACGAGGATGCCTTCGCCCTCTCCTTCGAGACGCAGCACCCCACTCAATAATTCCTGAGCGCGCCCCTCCGTGTCTTCCGCGGCAAGCTTCTTGACGACTTCTGGGTCGAGTTTGACGCCACCCCGGGCTCCACATTGCTTGGCGGCAGCGTTCAGGACTCGGCGCCAAGGTAACGGAACACTCATGCTCTGTGCGCGGAATTCAGCTCCGTTCATCTGCACGGACTGTTCGCTTCCCGTCTGCATTCCTGGCAGGCTCAAGAATGGCCGTGATGCAGCGAGGAAGGCCTCCGTGATCGCGGCTTCGGCTCGATGCAAGAAGAACAGAGCGAGCACGATATGCGCAGCCACGAGCACTCCCGCCACACGGAGCGCCGGTAGTAGTTTTCTGCGAAAACGGGCGGCAATTATGAAGAAGATCAGCATGCGTGACTGGGCCTCAGAAGAGCGGGAGTTGGTTCCAAAGAGACTTCGCGATGTCCCAGAGGGTGTAGGGTTTGATGTTGCAAGGCAGTCGATAGTTACCGACAACGGTCGTTTCTTTGCCGCCCAAGAAGGCAGGGCGGGGGACGCTTTGAAAAGCGCTGGTGGTCACGCTTTGGCCGAAGAGAGCTTTCAATGGGGCGTCGAGCAGCTTGCCAACGAAGCCGCCAATCGGTGACTTGACGTTGCCCGAGGTAGATTGGCCGGCTTGTGAGAGGGCGTTGTTGACCTGATTGTTGACGCCTTTAACTTCTGGGTGTTCCTGATCAGCAGACTTCGCATCGCCTTCGCAGGCCTGCATGGAAGCAACCCAGGCTTTTCCGCGAGCTTGGGTGAGCACGCTGAGCTTGGCGCTGTCGACACGTGCCACATAAATGATTCCGAAAAAAAGTAGGATGAGGATCGGTAGCAAGATCACCGCCTCCACGCTGGCCGTTCCGCGTTCTCGGCTGAGGTAGTTGCGGGGGGTAGAGGAGGATGACGGTGAATTTGCTTTCATGGCTGCTCAGTGTTTGATGACCGATGAAAGGGTTTCGAGGGTGCTCGTCATGCCTCCACAACGCCCCCCCTTGGAGTCCTTAGCGCGGCCACAGGCGTCTTCGGAGGAATTCGGCTCCTTCTGTCCGCCAAACTGCTTGGCTTCCGCGTCGCTTGGATCCCTCTTCTTGTTCGCTGCTTTCACGTCGGGGAGGCGGAACCGCTTCAAACGTGCGCGCCAGTTCATATTCCACATCCACTCCTCCCGTTTCATATCTCCTTCAAAGTAGTACTCAGCTTGCGCTACGGACATCCGGCCCAAGAGATCTGCAGCTCCCGCGAACAGGCTGCCGCTCTGGCATTCCCGACGAAACCTGTTGGTGGGTATCGAACAGTCCACCCAGGTTGCAATGCGCACACCTGCGGCACTGCGTAGATCGCCCGTGCCGCCCAGCGCCACGGCACGGATCTGGAAATCATTTTGACCCAACAGGATGTCTT
>JBBSBI010000356.1:0-2643 GCA_038251425.1 Polyangiales bacterium | reverse complement strand
CAACCGCGTGATACGGGGCGGCTCGTTCAACAACAATGCGTCGAACGTGGCTCTCCTCGAACCGCAACAACAACACGCCCGACCATCGCAACAACAACATCGGGCTGCGCTGCGCCAAGACGGTGGCATCCCTGCACCCGCCAGGGCGCCCAGAATGACGACGCGAGCGTGACGGCCCACAGTCCACCCCGCCGCTCCGGGTGATCGCGGCTGCCCGCGACCACGAACAGTGCCCGCGGGCAAGCGCCCCGGGCCCCCCCCCGACTTCCTGGAGGTCGACGACGTCTTGATCGCCTCTACACGGCCATGATCAACCTACTCGAGCAGTCGCAAAAACTCACGCTCGGCTCGACCCAAGCGTTTCTTCTTAGAGGGCGACACGAGGGCGGGGAAGTCGCACTGCTGAGGGTGCTCGACAGCGGTGAAATAGGCGTGGATCGCGCGCCGACGGCGACCACTCGTGTTGGTGGTGCCACCGTGGCGACAGTGGGCATTGAGCACGAGCACGTCGCCGGGCTGAAGGTTCGGAACCATTTGAGCCGGATCGGGATCGGCGATCGCACCGGAGCTCAGATGACTACCAGGGACGAGGCGGGTTCCGCCGTTTTCAGCGTGAAGGCTCTGCTGTCCCTGCCCCGGCTTAGGCTCGCGCGCATTGAGCGATGACAATGAAAATGGACGACCAAGCACATGCTGCACGAGTCCGAGAACTCGCGGATGCGTCCAATGTCGGCGAGGGCTTGTCCATGGCAATATCCAACGCTACCTGGTGTTTTCCCACCGAACCGCGTACGAATTCATGGCTGATCTCATCTTCGCCGGCGTCTTGGCGCAGCGCCGGACTAGCTTTCCTGCCCACACTCACGAGCACTGGGAACTGATTTGTTACATCGAGGGCACAGGGGTGCTCACGGTTGGTGATCAACGCATCTTGTTCAAACCGGGGACGATCGTGGCGCAGCCGCCCAATGTTCCCCACGATGAGGTAGCGCCTGGCGGTTATCGCTGCATCTTCGTCGGCATGCATGCCCCATTGAAAGGCCGGGGAATTGCCCACAGTGGTCAGCAACCCCCACCCGGCCCGGCGCTGATTACATTCGGCAATGCTCTAAGACGGTGCTATAAAAGTGATCGTGATGCACGCATTGACGCTTCAGGCAGGGAGTTCCAGCTTTGAGGCTTGTCTGAACTGGGGCAGAGTGATGATGGGGGCAAAGGCCCCTGAGAGCACGTTTCAGATACCCGCAAAACTGCGACCTCTTTTCGACATCGGGCGGGATGTCCTTGGCGCCCGTGATCGCGCAAATCTGCATGTTCTACTTGAGCGGCACTCGACCTCCGTCATCAACGCTCTTACACCTCTGTTGCAGGATCTCGAGTTCAATTCGAACAATCCTCCGGCGATTGAGGATCCTGACGAAAATGATTCTACATCGGTGAGCCTCGGGGTCGCGGTTGCAAAAAGGCTTGCAGCCTCCCTTCGAGACTCCATTGCTGTGTCGTCCGTCCTTATGGCTGCAGCCAAGGAGATGCTCTCTCCCAGCACTTCGCCACGGCGACGCGATCTCCTTGAGATGGTGCTGAGTGACCCACCCGCTGTCTTGCGGGCAGGCAAAGCTGTACCCAGGCAATTGAGCCTTGCATACCTAGACGTGTTGAAGGGAAGCGTGGCCTTCTTTGCGGCCATGGCTGCTTGTGTTGAGGGGAACCGAATTGAACCGTGGCTTGCGAGCGCGTTAGTGGAAGCGTTCGAGGGATCCGTGAGGCGACTTGCATGGCTTGCCGCCGGCCTCGGATATCCCACGGGGGTTGGATCATCGGACACGGCAGTCGACCTTGCCCTGCTGTTCCAAGAGGCTCAAGACGCTGACCAAGCATTCCTAAGACGCTTTGAGGATGATGTTAGGCATGGCCGAACCGGAGTGCCGCAAGATCAGTGAAGGTGCCGCTCCGCGAGGGTGATGCGATAAAGGCGACTGCTGGGGGCAAGCCTGGCCGTCCGGGGGTTATTCTACGCATTCACGTTGTTGACGGCTTGGAGTGGGCGTTCATTGCGTTTGGGAGCACGGTTGCCCCCAAAGGTGCCGAGCAAGACCGTCAATCGGTCGTCCTTGGTGCAGGTAATATCGGATTCGATGAGCTACGCCTTACGGAGATAACGTGGTTCAAGGCCACGTTTCCCGGACGCCTGAGAACTGATGACGACTGCATTCACAGGGTTGGGACTTGCCCGGAATCCTTGCTCGTCCAGCTGAGAACTCTTTTCGGATTTCGCTAGCAACAGAAGTGCGGCGGCTGACCAATTCTGGACGCCTGTCGCACGCGACGCGCCCGGCGACTTGTTAACAGACATAGAAATCAGATTATCCTCGAAAATCATAACTATATCGACCCCGAACCCGACCTTGCCGCAGATGATGCTCCGCCGCAGGGCTGCTTCGGAAGCGTGAATATCAGCGCGCCAGGCTATTGCGACTCGCAGCTCAGCTGTTCGGGCACCAAGTTCGAGCTTCAATGCCAACCCAGTAGTTTCGGCATGACCTCTACGTGTACTTGCACCCAGTATTACCAAGGTGCTGGGGCTGGCGGGTTCGCTGGTACTGGCGGAGCAAGCGGCGGCTCAGTTGGCGGAGTATCCGGCTT
>JBBSBI010000355.1:0-2652 GCA_038251425.1 Polyangiales bacterium | reverse complement strand
TCCGAGCACAGGAAGCCTTCACCAAGGCGAAGGCCGGGGCGGAGTTCAAGCAGCTGGCCGCGGAGTATTCGGACGAGCCAGGGGCGGCGGCGAGCGGCGGGGATCTAGGAAAATTTAAGCGCGATCGTGTGGTTCCCGAGTTTGGAAAAGCTGCCTTCGCCCTCCGCCCGGGTGAGCTCTCCAACGTGGTGGAGTCCCCTTTCGGCTACCACGTCATTCTCAGAACTGAGTAAATGCCAACGCTACTCTCGGAGGACCCACTTCGAGATAACCATGCGCTGGACTTGGCTCGTCCCCTCGCCTATCTCGCACAACTTCACATCGCGTAGATGCCGCTCGATCTCGAACTCACGGGTGTAGCCATACCCGCCGTGGATCTGCATGCTGTCATTGCAGATCTTGGTAGCGGCTTCGCTCGCAAATAGCTTGGCTTGCGAAGCTTCTAATGTGAACGGCCGGCCTTGGTCCGCGAGCCACGCTGCGCGATAGGTGAGCAGCTCTGCCGCATCCAGAGCCGTTCGCGCATCGGCCAGCATCCAGCGGATAGCCTGAAATTCTGAAATAGGTTGGCCAAAGGCTTCACGCTCTTTGGCGTAGCGGAGCGCCATCTCTAAGGCTCCGCGACCGAGACCAAGGGCCATGGCTGCGATCGACACACGACCGCCGTCCAGGATGCGCATGGTATCGATGAATCCGTTATCCACCTCGCCCAGGCGCTGCTCGTCAAGAACGCGCACATTCTCAAGCGTGATCTCAACCGTATCGCTCGATCGGCAACCATATTTTTCGAGCTTCTTGCTGGCTGAATACCCCACGCTGTCGGTCGGAACGATAAACGCAGTGATGCCCTTTTGCGCGGCGACGGCCTGATTCGTACGCGCCAACACCACGCAAAATCCAGCGACGGACCCCTGCGTGATGAACATTTTCGTGCCGTTGATCACCCACTCGTTGCCATCCCGCACCGCCGTCGTGCGCAAGGCGGCCGCATCCGAGCCTGAGCCAGGCTCCGTCAGCGCCCAGGCTGCCAGCCACTTCCCCGTTGCTGCCGCTCGGAGATAAGTTTGTTTTTGCTGTTCCGTTCCAAACCTAAGAATGTGTCCCGTGCCAAGCCCATTGTGGCTTGCCACGGTGAGTGCCAGCGATCCATCGATCCGGGCACACTCCTCAACACAGATCGCATAGCTCAGCATATCCATGCCGGAGCCGCCGTAAGCTTCGGGAATGCGAATACCCAAGAGGCCGAGCTCCGCAAGCTCTGGTACAATTTCGCTTGGGAAGCGCTCTTCGGCATCCCATTTCTTCGCGTTCGGTCGGACGCGTCGTTCACAGAATTCGCGCACGGCTTGGCGCAGGATCTGATGGTGCTCAGAAAGATCGAAGTTCACACTAGGTAGTTAAGCGCCAAACTGCCAGCTCCGCCAACTCTTCGCTCACTTTCGAATTTCTTCCGCCTGACGCATGAAACGGCCCAGTTCAACGAGTTTCTCCGATTCGGAGAGCTGGCTCGCTTCAACATCTCCCCGCAGCTGGCCCATAGGTCGAGCAAAGTCGTCGTCGCCAATCGCGTAGATGCGTTGAGCCCGCCGCGTGAGGAGCCAGGCGCTCCTTGCCCGCTCTTCATCCTTTCGGGCGCTGAACCCAAGAGCGTCAAAAGGTGCCTGTTTCAATACACTGGCCCCATGGAATTTTCGGAGCGTGCTCACCACGTCCAATGCTGCGTCCTCCTCCCCGCGATCCAGCGCGGCCAATCGCCAGCGCTTGGCTCCACGCGCATAGTAGCCAACGGCACCCGGCCCAAGCCCCGAGACGTCCAATATATCTTCCGGCTCGTAGTCAACGGCCAACGGGAGACTATCTGCCGCTGGCAACAGCCGCACCTCCAGCGGCTTCAAGTTCTCTGCGCGCAAAGCTGTTAGAAGGTCTCGCGCGAGGGCTGGCATGGTTGCTCCTGCCTGCGCAACTGCACGGAGCTGCGGCAGCGCAGGATTCACGAACCTGAGAGAAATGACCTGATTTCCAGCCACCACTACGGCCTCGTTCTGGCTCTGGGCCGCTCCAGCACCTGCCTCAAACGCGGTAAACGCGGAGCGCCGTGGGTCTCCGCCTTGCAGGGCAATCCGCGTAAAATAGCCATAAGCTAAACTTGGGTTCTCGAACTTCAGCGACTGAACCTCAAGCGAACTTGCGTCCACTTTCGACTGGTACGTAGCGACCTCAGCATGCTGCAATCTGAATGGGGCAAAACGCTCGCAGCTCGTTCCTAGCCACCCCTGACAAAAAGTAACCAGCGGCGGCAATCCTACGCCGAAGGCGCGAGCCGGCACAGACCGAGACAGGCAAAGTGTACCCAGCTTGACTGGCAATTGTGTCTTCGCAGATCCTTCACCCGGAGCTTCGCAGGCCTCGGACGGCCGATGCGGCGCGCGCCCTAAGACATGCAATGCGGACTCTGAGTCACAGCTCAACAGCAAAAGCAGGCAGCCCAAGGTCAGTCCACAGCAACTCCAAGCCCCACTTCGTGGAGTAGGAGGTTGGGGCGCATCTTCACGCATTGACCTACCCATCGCTCCGCAACCGTTTCATAGCTCTGCAACTCTTGCTCTTCGCCAGTTCAAAAATACGGATGGATTGGCCCTGATCTCGAAAGGC
>JBBSBI010000354.1:0-2656 GCA_038251425.1 Polyangiales bacterium | reverse complement strand
GTGCCCGCATCCTTGTTTGAAAGGACGGCGAAGATTGACATCAAAGGCGCAGCAGCGTTCCCGGGAGGTGCGACCGAACGCGAAGTGCACATCTATGTAAAGACCATGAATATGCCGGCGCATGCGACCGGACCACAGGGAGTCGTTACCGACAAACAACGTGAGCGCACCGGCCCCGAGCGAAGCCCCTACGAGCAAGCGACGGACGCTCTCGCCACGTACGAAGTGCACGTCTATCACGACACCGGCAAGCGCTCGACCGTGAATGGGAAAGAGGTTCGGCAATTCGAAGCTCAGGTTCCCTTCGGGTACTTCGTCAAGCACGAAGGGGCTCTCGAGGGTTGGCGTCACTCGCTCGAAGCCCTCAATGGCGTGACCCTCACCGAGCTCTCACCCAACTACTTCAAGGTCAACGTGCCGGAGGGTGGCTCGATCCTGGTCAAGTCCACGATTGAAGCGCTAGAGCCCGTGAAGGGGCCGGGCAAGGTCCCGCCTTGTCGCTGCAACTGCGAGCTGCCCGGACAGGGCAACGTCGACGGAACGAGTGCAGCATTCGGGATCGGCCTTCTGGGCGCTGCATTTGGCCTCCGAAGGAAACTGCGTCGTCAGCGCCTGGGCTGAGCTACACTCGGCCCTTGGAGTAATCCGCGAACATGCACCACGCGCCCAACGTTGGCGATCTGATCGCCGAAAAGTACCGTCTAGAGGTGCTTTTCGGCCAGGGAGGCATGGGCTCAGTATGGCGTGCTCATCACCTGGTGCTGAACTCAGCGGTTGCGATCAAGCTGTTGGATCCAGCGATTGCTGGCAACGTCAGCATCTTGGAGCGATTTCTGCGTGAGGCTCAATCGGCCGCCGCTTTGCGCAGCATGCACGTGGTTCAGATTTTCGACTATGGCGTGGATGCGGGCAGGCCCTACATCGCCATGGAGCTGCTCAACGGTGAAAGCCTGGGCAGTCGCCTTGAGCGCGTCGGCCGCCTTTCACCTCGGGAGACCGCTCGTATCATCCGGCACGTAGCGCGCGCCATGTCGAAAGCGCACGCCTCAGGCATCGTGCATCGCGATCTGAAACCCGACAATGTCTACATCGTCAGCGAGGAAGAGGAGATCGCAAAAGTATTGGACTTCGGCATCGCCAAAATTGTCGACCCTCTCACGGGTGGCAGCAGTGGATCCAGCGGGACGCAAACGGGTGCGCTCTTGGGCACCCCCTTTTACATGAGCCCCGAGCAGGCGCAGGGTATCCGCCAAGTGGATAAGCAGACGGATCTTTGGGCAATGGCCGTGATCGCTTTCGAGTGCCTGGTGGGCCGCCGTCCGTTTGTGAGTGAAGCCATCGGTGATTTGGTCTTGAAGATCTGCACGCAGGAGGCTCCGGTTCCTTCTGAGGTGGGTCCGGTTCCGCGTGGCTTCGACGCCTGGTTTCGGCGCGGAATCGCGAAGGATCCCAACGCACGGTTTCAATCAGCCGAGGAGCTGTCCGCGTCACTCTTCGCGGCCCTCGGGGTGAGCGAGGGCGGAGTACAGGATGCAGCAGAGTCTCTCGGCTTCGCATCCACTGCGCACAATCCGATAGCCTCAATCCAAACCGCTCGGTCGGCGCCAAGCGGAAGCTTGGTGGCCACGGAAGTGAACAAGCATTCCGGGAAGGGGGCGCCCCCGCTGCTCTGGCTCGGAGTGGGGCTTGGAGTGGCCATGGCTGCAGGCGTTGCGTGGTTTCTGCTCGATCGCACGGGTCAGCCAGGCGGCGCTGTGCAGCTCGCTGGGCAACTTTCCGCAACAGCTGAGGCACCTCCAACGCCGGTTGCTGCACCACGGCCGATCATGACTGCGGAACCTGCCAAAGCTCCAGCTCCGGCCGTTCCGCCGAACACGGAAAAGACGCTCCCCGCCCGCAAGATCGATGGAACCACCAGTGCTCCCAAGCGCCCTCCAGATCGCAAGAGGTCTCGCCCCCCGCCGGCTTCAACGAGTGCCGCTCGCGTTCCCAAGGCCGCAGCAAATACTGCGCCCTCTTCGGCACCACCCACAGCTCCTCGTCCCTCCAGCGAAGATCTCTTCGGCGACCGCAAGTGATCGGTGAAGCAACCAAAACCTAGGGGATTGCCGGCCACGCGGAGCCGAGGTAACTACTTTGCCCGAGGACACCCGATGCAACGGAACGCTAGAAATCTGTTCATAGTCGCCGTTGCCGGAGCCTCGACACTGCTGTTTATGCACGCTTGCAGCCACGGGTTCGATAGCTGCGTCGAGACACGGACCTGCCCTCCACGTGCGGGTTCTGGATTCGCCGGAGCAGCGACGGGAGGCGTGCCCTCAGGGCTCGGAATGGGAGGCGTGCATACTGGTGTCGCGGGTACTGGCGCCACGGATGCGGCTGGTACCGGGGGCGCAACCGTGATGCCTGGCGCTGGTGGAGCGGCGGCTGGCGGCACCGGTAGTTCTGTAGGTAACCCGGGCGGAGGCGGGATGGACGGAATCCAGCAAGCAGGCAGCGGCGGCTTGGGAGCAACCGAAGCACCGTGCGACCAACGCAACGTTGGCCCAGCCCAATATCCGACAGCATGCCTGCCTATCGCGCGGGGTGTGCCTGGAATGCAGGGTCCGCCTCAGTGGTCTGGCGTCGATCAGTGGGCGACCATTGACGATCCTCG
>JBBSBI010000353.1:0-2676 GCA_038251425.1 Polyangiales bacterium | reverse complement strand
CTGATCTACGTCGGTGAGTTCCACTTCGATACGCGTGCCGCGGAGGTGATGCAGGTCGTGGCCGGGAGCTGCCGCGTGCGGCTGAAGGGAGAAGCTGGATTCAAGGCCTTCGCGACGGGCGATAACTTTCGCGTGCCTGCCGATTCAGGCTTCGACATCTGCGTGGATTCAGGCATCGCTGAATATATCTGTTCGTTCGAAGTCTGATGCGTCAAAGCACTGACGGCTGAGCTTGAGCTGAGCGCCACGGATGGCGTCGAAGCTTTGGACAAGATAGTAAGCATGCTTACTATCTTTCAAGGAACGAAAAGGGCTGTTCACTTAGCGCTCCGGAAAAGGACGGATACTTGTCGGGGGGAGCCTGACGCGATAATAATAGGAGGCTTATGGCTTCCTCCACGAAACGCTCTTCTGTAGGCCCGCTGGCAATCCTTCTTTCCCTAGTCGCCGTTGCGGTAGCAGCCGCCTGCGGCAACAGCGGCGATGATGCCGTGAAAACAGGAACCGGCGGTGCAGGTGGCGTGCTCGGCTCAGGTGGGAAATCAACCGGTGGTGCCATGACTGGCGGCGTCAAGGGGACGGGCGGCATGGCTGCCATGTCAGTTCCACCTAGTGTTCAGTGCATGGCACAAACGTGTCGGGGCTATGTGCTGCAAGGAACGGCGTTAAGTCCCTGTTGTGTTGACGGGAACAAGTGTGGCGTTTCCTTTGCAGGCCAAGCTGCCTGCGCGCTGATCGATGCCCCGGGTGTGGCAGACGTGCGCTGCCGCGCCTACGACGGCAGCGAGCTTTTTATGCAAGCGCCAATGGGGGTAATCTCTTTTGACGGCTGCTGTACGGCACAAGGGTTTTGTGGGGCCGTAATTGATGCGAGCCTTATCGGTGGGCCTAGCTTTGGATGCACTGACGTGCGTGGCTACGCCCCGAATCTGCAAGTTGTCAGCTGCGGACCGGGTGGCGCTGGTGGGATGAGTGGTGCCGGTGGAGCGACGGCAACGGGAGGCGCTGGCGTCGGTGGCAATGCCTCTGGTGGTAATGCCTCGGGCGGTGCGAGTGGTGTGCCAACGACGGGTGGTGCGGCTGGAGCGAGCGGTGCCCAACAAGGTGGCAACGCGGGGAACTCGGGCACGTCGAACTGAGCCGCCAGCGTCAGCGAATCAAGTGTAAAGTGAAGCTAGCGGTCCCGAAGCGCCCGTGACTCCGACGGTATTGACGTCGGAAAGGCCCATGTATTGGATGAGCGAGACCAGCAGCTGCGCGTTCTGGCGGCCGGCCTCAGCATAGTCACTTTCCGAGGGGCCGCGCAGGTAGCGGCCCGTCTTGAACGTTCCTTGCCCATTGCCAAACAGCACCGCAGGTACGGATTTCGTGATGTGTGGGTCTTCGCTCTTTTCGTCGCCGCCCAGTTCTGAAAGCCAAAGCACTGCTGTGGAATCGAGGAGTGGCTTGCCGAGCGCATCGTTGGTGGACTTCAGCTTGTCGATCAACGCGGCGACTTGGCGAGAATAGGTGGTGGTGAAGATGCGCATGGCGAGCATCATTTCGGGCGACGTGGGTTGATGGGTCCAGGGGTGATGGGCCGGCCCCGAGTCCCCTGAATCGGCTTTGGGCGACTTGGGAACACCGTATTTCGCAGCGACCTTGTTGCGCGCCGCCTGGGACCCAATTTGGAATGCAATCAAGTGTGAAAGCTCGCAGGCGAGGGTGATCGCGATGAGATCGTTGAAGGTGGCGGTCTGCAGGTCGCGGTTCTCAGGATTGGGCCAGTCCCGATCGGGAGGAGGCGTTCGGCGCCCACACGCTCGGCCCGAAAGCATGGGCGCGGTGAGGTTCTTCTCCAGCGTGCGAAGTGTGGTGCAGTGGTCATCCAAGAGCGCCACGCCTTCGCTGCCAAGTGCCGTCTTCAGGGCTTCGCAATCATCAATCACGAAATCGAGTGCGCTTCGATCGCGCGTCACCACGGCCAGCGATTCTGTTGGCGTGGCTCCTGGCCCGATGAAGCTTGTGAAGAGCTGAGCCCAGGCAGCGGTGGGGCTCGATTCTGGCGTGATGTTGCGGCCAGGAGAGGCGCAGAACGCATCTCCCGTCCCTCCCGATTGGCTGTTGGCAACATTGCCCCAGACAAGCGAACGCACCATCCCGGCGCGCCCCTCTTGCTCAAGCCGCTTCCCGATCACCTGATCGATCGTTTCTCCGTTTTGTGCGTACTGATCGCCGTTCGCCCCGGCGTCGTAGCCGCCGTAGGTTTGACCACCCAGGGCATGGCCATTCGCAGTTAGCTTGCCAGCGCCAGTCGAAGCCATGTGGGACATGAAGATCCCCTCGGCCTTGTGGCGCGCGAGCGGTTGCCACCAATCGTGGAACGTGAAGTCAGTTTCCGTACCGGAGGCGGGTCCCGTGGCTCGCATCGGTCCGTTGGGTGAAAAAATGAGGATCACGCGTTTCGGCGATTGAGGCCCTGCGGCGTGAGCCTTGAGTTGGCGCGCCACGGGTCCCAGTAGCGCCAAAAGCGCCGTGTTTCCGAGTAAGGCGCGTCGACTCAACAACCGCTGTAAGCGAGATTTCATGGCAGCTCCTGAACGGGCTCATTCGGAATTGAGGCCTGCATAAACTCGGGCGCACCAACAATCGTTTTCATGATCTCGGGCACACTCGCCTCGTGCGTTTTAACCGATG
>JBBSBI010000352.1:0-2680 GCA_038251425.1 Polyangiales bacterium | reverse complement strand
TGACACTTCGTAGTCGCTGCCGTAGCTGCTCTGCTACCTATCGCGACAATTCGTCGCCGTGTAACCTTGGTAAATACGCACCATGAACATTGGAATCATCGGAGCCGGTCACATCGGCAGCGCGCTGGCCGTTCGGCTCGGTAGCCTCGGTCACTCGGTCTATATCGCCAACTCCCGCGGCCCTGAAACGCTGGAGGATGTGGCTCAAAAAACCGTCGCCAAGCCAGTGACGGCTCGGGAAGCGGCCCGCCACGGCGAAATCATCGTGGTCACCATCCCCCTGAAAAACATTCCCGACCTGCCCAAAGATCTGTTCGCCGGCGTTGCCGCCGACGTACCTGTCATCGACACGAGCAACTACTACCCCTTACTGCGCGATGGCCATATACCGGAGCTGGAAACCGGCGACCTCACTGAAAGCGAGTGGGTGCAGCAGCACTTGGGCCGTCCCGTAGTGAAAGTGTTCAACAATATCTACGCCGACCATTTGCAGAGCAAGGGCCTGCCCGCCGGCACGTCCGGCCGCATCGCTCTCCCGCTGGCCGGCGACGATATGGCAGCCAAACAAAAAGTGATGCTTCTGGTTGAGGAACTGGGTTTCGACGTCGTGGACGATGGCAGCCTACATGAGTCGTGGCGACAGCAGCCCGGAACGCCTTGCTACGGCGCCGACCTGCCCGCTGAGAAGCTACGCGAGCATCTCGCCACGCTAGGCACCCATCGCACGGAGGCCCAGCACGCCGAGTACCTGTCCAATCACGCCGAACAGGAGCGGACGATGGCGGCGCAAGGCGTCAAGCTCAAATAGCGCTTGACTGCTGCCCCGTTCCAAGCGCCCTTTCGCGGTCCGAAATGACAAACTCGTTGCGGCCGCCAGTCTGGACGCGGCAAGACCAACTGCAATGAGTACGTTGATTCTTGACGTGCGGGAGTCGGCCAGTTCCCGTCGTTGGCGACCGGCGGTTTGCCGGCATTTCGCTGGCCATGATTGCGCCGCAGCGCCGTCCTCGGGGAAGCCTGAAAACACCGGCCCGCGGGCAAAGTGGTCGGCGCATTACTGCGCCTCCGTAAAAACAAGTCGTTCGACTTCTCAGCCGAGCGTGGTGGCCGGGTAAACCGGAGACCTGATCAAACGCAGTGCCTCGGTGGCTCATTTCGAGGGACCCGGCAGGCGAACGATCCTCCTACCTCAGAGCCCCGAAGGCACTTCGACGTTCGACCGTCGAGTTTGGGAAGCTGATGGTGAAAATGCAGCCGACCTCCGGGAGATTCTTGACCGTCAAGGTCCCGCCCATGGATTCGACGTTCTGCCGCGCAATCGCAAGGCCCAGGCTGAGCCCGGAGCGGTCGGAGCCCGAGTGAGCGAAGGGCGCAAACAACGTCTCTTCCGAGTCCGGAGCGAGGCCGCCACACCTGTCTTCCACATCGATGAGCAAATGATCATCGACTTCATAGGCAATCAGATTCACCGCGGTATGGCGATGGGTGAACCTGAACGCATTGCTCAGAAGATTCCCCAGTGACCCCAGCAACAAGTCCCGATTGGCATCGACGCGAAGCACCGGGTCCACGGGCGCTACCAGCAGCACGCAACCGTTCACATCGGCCTCTAGCTGGGCGGCGGTTCTGGCATCTTCTATGAAGGCGGACAGCGAGAAGACCGTCCGCGGGATCGGAGCGAAGTTCGCCGCGCGAACTTCAGCAAGGGACGCGTCGACGAGGTTGCGCATCGAAGCAAGACTTCGTTTGAGCACTGAGCCTGTGGCGCCCGACAAAGTCAATCCTCCTAGTTCCATCGCACGCGTGGAGAGGTTTGCCATCTGCAGTGCATTGCGAAGTTCATGCACAAGGAATCCCAGTCTCTCGTTCGCCTCCGAAGAGAGCCGGTAAGCGACCTCGGAATCACGCTGCGCGCTGAACTCCGAGACCGCGTCAGCTATAGCGTTGTCGAGGCACCGATTCAAGGTTCGAAACTCGTCGACCTGGAAAGGCGCATCCCGCTGATGTGCCAGCTCGGTGACCGCCTGGCAAAGGTCTCCGTAGTCGTGAACCACCTGCTCGACCGTGAAGCCGAGGGCCAGCAGTGCCTTACCGTGAGCAGCAGCAGCTACGCCGATCTCCGACAGCGCAACGGTATCTCCGCCCGAAGGACCCGAAAGCAGAACGGCCACGTCGTCTATTCCGGCACCTTCCGCGATGAGCGTACGTATGAGCTGATCCAGAAATAGCGGGATGCCGTTGCTAAGTTGCTCATCAGTGGCACTGCGATGCGGGCGCTTCAAGACTTTCGCCTTGCACATCGCGACTAGCACATCGCGATTGTTGGTAAGAAATGCGTGCATCATGGAGTTCATCCGACGGGTGGCTGCTGGACACTTCCGGCAACCAAGCAGCATTGCCCGGACGGTGATTCCCGTCTGTGCGCCGACGAACATTAGAGGCTGCTCTTCTATCAGAGCACGCGTTCTCTCTCAAAGTTGCGTTCGGTGACGCACATACCCCATGCCAGCGGCGGGAGAACTCTCGGGTCTGTGTCCCCGCAGCCATCGGCGGCGTGGACCAACTTCAGATCCAAGGAACCAAGTTGACTTTCGCAATGGCAGGTGCCAAATGGCGCCTCGGCTGCGCTGGTCGACGTGCTCGATGGAATGGCCGATGTACTGCAACGCCGGCCGTCGGC
>JBBSBI010000351.1:0-2740 GCA_038251425.1 Polyangiales bacterium | reverse complement strand
TACCATAGGCGAGCCACGTCGGCCCATTTTGCTGCAGTCTTTGACTGCTTAAGCCGTGACTCGCAAGCCCAGTCGCAGTGTGCTAGCCGTGTCGCAGTGAGCAAAAAAGTCGTAATTTTCACGCAGTGTGCGCTGTCCGTGGCAATCGGCAGTTGCGATGTCCGACCGCACAGTGAGCCCGCCCCGGCACGGGCCGCAACGCGCGCGCTGCCCACCGTGCTCACGCAGCGCACTTCGTCACCGATTCCGCCACACGCCCGTGCCCCGCTCTTGGCGATTGGCGGCTCGCGTTTCACCGAGAGTGCTAGCTTTTCCGCGATCTCCGGTCGTGAGCTCATCGCAAGCATCGCCGGCTCCGGAGCACGCGCTGTCCTGGTTAATGCTTGGGCAAGTTGGTGCACGCCCTGTCGGGATGAAGTGCCCATGCTGCACGCAGTTGCTGTGAACCTAAAGAGCCGTGGTTTGGAAGTGGTGCTGGTGAGTGTGGATGAAACTGAATCCGAACCGAGCGCCATTGCATTTCTTAACCAACTGAGCCTTCGGATGCCCACCTATGTGGCAGAACGGCCCTTGAGCATCTTCAAACCGGCACTGAATCCGCGCTGGCCTGGCATGCTTCCCTCAACGTTTCTATTCGATGGTACCGGCAAGCTGCGCTACTTCTGGGGTGGCCCAATCTACGAAGCAGAACTACTGCCCAAGCTTGAAGCCTACTTCGCCGGCACGCTGCAGGATGGTGAAGCCAAGTTTGAACTGTCCAAGGGGCGAGTGGACCGTTAAAGTGTTCGCACTGTGAGCATTCTCGATCTTTACACTGCCAATCCTCGCACCCGTTGGTTTGCTGATGCCCGCTACGGCATGTTCATTCATTGGGGGCTGTATGCGCTCTTGGGGCGCGGTGAATGGGTGATGAACCGTGAACGTATTCCGGCTGAGGAATACGAGCGGTTGGCCGATCGCTTCGATGCTCGCGATTATAATCCCACCGCTTGGGCTGAGCTCGCGAAGGCCGCCGGTATGCGCTACGGCGTGCTGACCAGCAAACACCACGAAGGCTTCTGCCTCTGGAACTCGAAGGCCTGCAGTTTTAATTCCGTCAACAGCCTCGCAAAACGCGATCTGGTGGGAGAGTATGTCGAGGCCTTTCGCAAAGCGGGGCTCAAAGTCGGCCTCTACTATTCGCTGGGTGATTGGCACCATCCCGACTGGGCGCGCGGCTTCCAAGGCGATCTGGCAGCGCGTGAGCGTTTCATGGACTACACGCACACGCTCGTGCGTGAGCTGCTCACGCAATACGGGCCCATCGACGTTCTTTGGTATGATCTTCCCCAATGTTATTCAGCTACCGAATGGCGCAGCGTTGACTTGAACGCGATGGCGCGAGCCCTCCAACCAAACATTTTGATCAACAATCGGGCGTGGACCTCAGAAGATTTTGGTACTCCCGAGCAACATGTGGAGGCATCTTCACCTGGCCGGCTTTGGGAAGCGTGCATGACGCTGAACGGCCACTGGGGCTATTGCCCTTCCGATCACGGCTACAAGTCGGCAGCTTCCGTCGCGCAAACGCTGACGCGAGTGGCTTCGGGTGGCGGTAATCTGTTGCTCAATGTCGGCCCGGATGGTCACGGCAAGATCCCGAGCGAGGCCGAGCAGGTACTCCGCAAGATTGGCAAATGGCTGGAGCGGAATAGTGAAGCCGTGTATTTGGCGCACCGGCATCAGCTATCGTTTCAGCTGTTCGGCCCGGTCACCGTGCGTGGAAACACGCTCTTTTGCCACCTTTCCAATTATTTTGGGACGGAGTTCACCGTGGGCGGGCTGCTGCCCAACGTGTTGCGCGCCTCGGTGCTCGGGACAGGCCAGGAGTTGTCGGTAGAACGCCTCCCCACCCGCACGATTATTCGCGGCTTGCCTGAATCTCCGCCGGATGAAGTGCTGACAGTCGTCAAGCTGGAGCTCGACGGGCCGCCAGCTCAAGACATCAGCAGCGTGATCGGCGGGGCAGACATCATGCCTGTCTACCCCAATTGAGTAGAGCGCTACTCGATCTCGATTTCCGTTTCCGCTGAAGCCGCTTTGGCGCTGGGAATCGCAGCTGGCCGACGGGAAGCTGGCATCGCTTTTCTCTCCGCTACTGCCTGTTTTTGGTGCGCGGCCGCAGCAATCGCCAATGCAACAGCCAATACGGCAAACGCAACGCCTGCCAAGGTTACCCAAGGCAGAGATCGGTAACTGTCGGTCTGCAGGTGCAGCACCGGATCTCGTTGTTCTTTCCTTTGCGCCTTCATTGAGGCACGAGGGTTAAGCGCTAACCATCCTGGGTCAAGCGCTCGCAGAGCTCTAACCTTGTACATTCGCGCGTTTCTGCGAAAACAGCAGGCATGCTACTCGAGGAAATTAAGAAGCGGATGTTTGCGGCCATGAAAGCCGATCGTAAGGTCGAGAAGGAAATCCTACGTGTCTGCGTGGGTGAACTGGAAACAGTCGCCTCCCGCAGCGATAAGCCCCTCAACCTGGAAGAAGAACAGGCAGTCCTGAGAAGGATTCTCAAGTCCAACGAGGAGTCGCTGGGCTTAACCGAAGAGGCTGAGCAGTGCGGCGTTCTCGTCCAAGAGATTGACGTTTTGAGAAGCTTTTTGCCTAGCTCACTCAGCGTGCTGCAGATCCAGGACGCGCTCGCACCGGTGCTCGACGCTATTCGGGCGGCTACGGGAGATGGCCCTGCCGTAGGCATTGC
>JBBSBI010000350.1:0-2743 GCA_038251425.1 Polyangiales bacterium | reverse complement strand
GTGTGGAGCTCGAAGTGCGGAGAAAACTCGATCAGGTCGTGGATTTCCAAGGCCTTGAAAATGCTGTGAAATCTCCGGGAGGGGAACTCGACGAAATCGAGGATGAAGATGCAAATGGTGGGCTGAAGGCGGAGGTAGTGATCGCCGCGACCGAGCTGAGAGGAGTAGTGTCGAGCCCAGTAGAAAAGGCCCCGTTGGCGGAGGCCTGGGTGAGGAGCAGTTTGCATTTCAAGGTCGACGTATTCGCCAGTCGAGAGCTGGATGCGGATATCGAGGACGATGCCTCTGTCATCCTCGGATTCTTTGGGAGGCTCCGGATTTAGGATCACGGCGTCAACGATGGGAACGGATGGCTGGAGGATAGATGTAAGGAGGGAGATGAGGAGTAGGCGATTGCGTTCGTCACCGAAGAGGAGCTTGAAAACGACGTCGAGTTTTGGGTCGAGTGTGCGCCGCATTGTGGCGTGTAACGTAGCACGATTCAATTTAGTTAGGGAGTGAAATACGTTGAGGCGTTACCCGACGACGCCATGTTCCAACTCAGAGTGGCCCACCAAACTCCCTTTGCCTAAGGGGTAGGCCAAACCGCGGTTAACCTGGGTTAAATCAAAACTTGCTCCGAGCCTTCAGCGCGCGAGTTCTTGCAGCTTCGCTTTGAGCTTCTGCTCTAGCCGATCGTAGGTATCGGCAGGGGCCATGGGCGTGGCTTTAGTGCTCGCTTCTGTGTGGACGAAGTCGGCGAACAGTTGCTCGAATGGCAGCTCTCCGATCGTGTTGGCGGCCAACAGCGCGCCGCCCAATGCAGAGGCGTTGTCTACCTGGAGGGGGCTGATAACTGCTTGAAACACATCGGCTAGGATCTGGCGAATTGCCGGGCTCTTGGCGGCGCCGCCGGTGATTCGGATCGTGCTGGGCGTCTCTCCGATCCAGCGGGAATGTAGGCGCATGCTGACGGCTTGGATTTCTACGATGGCGCGCGCCACGCGCGCTGGGATCTTACCCGCCACAAAATCAGGGCTGCCGAAGCGTTGCGCATTCGGCTTCAGCACACGGGGCGTCGACTCAGGCGCGAAGAAGGGGAGCATCCAATTGTCACCGTTGCCGGGCTCCGTGCGCTCCAAGATCGAATCGCTGAACTCTTCCCAGCCCATTCCAAACTCTTTGGCGACGGCCTCCCGTGCTAGCGAACCATTTGTGAAGCAAATCAAGCTCATGAAACCTGCCGCCGGATTCCCGAACACATGACCAAAGCCGTTGGGATCGGTGAGCGGCTTCGACATGGCGGCGAACACCGTGTCGCTCGTGCCCAGGCTGATCACCGCGACGCCAGGCTTCGTGGCACCCATCCCGACCAAACTGGAAGGATTGTCGCCCGTGAACGCAGTGACCGGTGTTCCGGCCCGAACCCCGTACTTTTCCACGAAATAACTGGCGACAGTGCCCACGACGGAGCGAGCCTGGCAAAGGCCCGGCAATTTCTCGCGGAGCCCCGGCGCGGTCGCGTCTAACAGCGGCTGACTGAAATCGTTCTGAGCCAGGTCGAGCAGGTTCATGCCGGCACCATCCCCGAAGTCGATAGGCGCGCTCGTGCCGGTAAGCAGTGAAGCTATGAAGGAACTCACCAGATGGATCTCCGCGGTGTGCTCATAGGCTTCGGGTTCACGCTTGAAGAATGCTCGGATTTGCGGGCCCGTAAAGCGCTCGGTGGGCCGAGAACCTGTCAGTTCGGTGACCTTCATTTCCCCGCCGACAGCCGCGGCGATCTCCTCGCACTCGCGGGTTGTCGAGCTATCCATCCAAATCGGGGATGTTTTCCGAGAAAGCAGCGGGGCTACCTGCAGTGCCAACGGCTTGTCATAAGCAAAGCGCCCGTGCTCGCTGAGCTTCTTGTTGAGGTAGACAGAGCCGTGCTGTTGGCCTGCTCCGCCGATACCTCGGATCTGAGACATGTCGTAGCCAGTGGCCCGAATCCTTTCTAGTAAGAGCTCGAGCGCCGCGACCCAGAGCAGTGGATCCGCATGCACGATGCGCGGATTGTCATTCCGCAAAAAGCCGTGAGGCGATAAGAAATCGGGCAGATCTTTGCCGAAGTTGACGTTCAAACTAAGAGCCACACGCTTGGCGTCGGTGTCGATGATGATCGCCGAGAGGCTCTGGGTGCTAGAATCAAGTCCGAGATAATGGGGCATGGGGGCTCACTTTTTCAGGCAAGGCTGAGGTTGCTGCCGTATTCACCGGGCGTGAACACGTGCAGTTTGCTCGTGCTCAACTGAAGTTCAATCAAATCGTTGGGAGAAACAGAAACTGACTTGATCCGGGCTACCAAGCGGGCCCCTTCGGGAGTCGAAAGGTAGAGATCCGTCAGGTGCCCGAGCGGTTCTACCACGTCCACCTTGAAGCTCACCCGGAGAGAGGGGACCCCGGTCGGCTCATTCAACGGTGTAAAAAATTCGGGCCGAACGCCGAGCACGACCGCTTGATTGAGCGCGGACTTGAGACGCCCCGTTAAGGGTTCCTGCAAGGGAAGCTCCAGGCCTGAGCCCTTGAAGATGACTTGCTCTCCGACGCTGAGCAATCGGCCTTCGACGAAGTTCATCGGCGGCGTTCCGAGGAAGCCAGCAACGAAACGATTCTGAGGACGCTCGTAGATGGCCAGCGGTGCGTCCACTTGTTGCACTTTTCCTTGGCTCATGATGACGATGCGATCACCGAGCGTCATGGCCTCTTCTTGGTCGTGCGTCAC
>JBBSBI010000349.1:0-2777 GCA_038251425.1 Polyangiales bacterium | reverse complement strand
GTGTCTTGGGGAGCGATTGGGGCGCGCACCACGGAAAGCCAAGTGCATCGCGAATTGGCGAGTGGCTTATCAATGCCGGTGGGCTTCAAGAATGGCACGGGCGGCACCGTGCAGATCGCGGTGGATGCCATTCGTTCGGCCGCGGCGCCCCATCGCTTCCTGTCAGTGACCAAGCAGGGCCTGGCTGCGATCGTGAGCACGCGTGGCAACCCGAACTGTCATGTCATCTTGCGCGGGGGCAATAACGGGCCCAATTATTCGGAAGAAGCCGTCAATAAGGCCTGCGCGGACCTCAAGCAGGCGGGGCTGGATGCCGGAGTCATGGTGGATTGCAGTCACGCCAACAGCAACAAGGATTGTTCCCGTCAGCTGATCGTGGCCGAAGCGCTCGCCGAGCAAGTGAGCCACGGAACGAACGTGTTCGGAATCATGATCGAGAGCTTCATCGCAGCGGGCCGCCAGGAGATGGTTGAGAAGAGTGAGCTTGAGTACGGCAAGAGCATCACGGATGGTTGTATCAGTTGGGAGGAGACGGAGCCCGTGCTGGAGAATCTTGCACGGGCCGTGCGTGCGAGGCGCGCGCGCGGCTGAACTCACTTAGCGCTGTCCGAGTGTCGTAGCGATGCGACCTTGGTGGTGGATCTCTGCCACCCGCATGGCCTCAACCAGATTGAAACCCGCGTCATGGACGGCGAAAAATTGGATCTCCCGGACGCTTCCTTTGATGTGGTGTTGTGTCGGCTTGGTCTGATGTACATGCCGCATCCATTGACCGCGCTGCGCGAGTGGCCTCCACTATCCGCCGACGCGCGCAACTTTCGTCTCCCGTCTCGCGCAACTCGGGGCTGGCTCACTTGCCCCCTGAAGAACGCGATTCCGTGTGGAACGAAGTAGAAGGATCAAGCGCGGTGACAAAATGATGCGGGGCATGGTGCGGCGCTACACGCCTCGCCGACCTATCACACAGTCTCACGCACATACACGCGTCTGACTGGGCTCGTTTGACCGAGTGCCCTCGGAAGAGCTGGAGCAGCGTGAGCGGGCTGAGCCCTTCCCGGGTCAATTTGCGGAAACCGCCCATTGCGTATTCAGGGATCTCAAAGGGGGGCGCGGAGCGCAAGGCGTCACACGCGAACGGGTGTAAGCTCCGGAGCCGAACCCGTCGTTGTGATGAAAAATGCGAGTGGCGTTGAGATCAATTTGATCTGCAACGGCAATCAAGGAAATAGCGCCACGAACGTCTTGATGGACATTCCGGAGAAGCACGCCGGGTACACGCACGTCGCACTGGGCGTTGAGTCGATTGAAGAAACCGTGGAGGAGCTCAATCGCTTGAATATCCCGATCACGGAAGGGCCTATGCAGCTTGGCGCCGGGATTTCGCTGTTTGTGCGGGATCCGGACCGGAATGTTGTGGAGCTGCGGAGAAGCTGAGCAAGGGTTAACCCCTGTTGGCATTGGTGTGTACCAGCGTCGGCGTCGCGAGGACATTTGTAATTGAAACGTGAATCCGCAACGAGCAGTCACAGATGAACAATTGACTATGAGCGCGGCCGGTGAAAATTGGCGACGATTCGTTGGAGGTGCAGGCAACCTGCGGATAAGAGCCCAGCGCAAATGCTCCTTGAACTCACGCACTATGAACTTCGGGAGACCCCCATGCTCGGCGAGGTCTTCCAGCAGCGACAGCGAGTGATTCAAGACGTGTGGGCCCGGCTGGATGCTCACCCCGCGGCCAAGGGTCGTGAAATAGATCGTGAACATCCGCGGTGAAGCGATGAGCTGATGTCGATGCAAGAGCTCGGCGAGGTCAGCGATGCTGCTCGTACAGATGCACGTGCACCCTACCGAGGTTCCATCGCGCGGACGTTCTTCGTCTCCTCCGCGTAGTCGAGGATTTTGGTATCTCGCGTGATCAGCACCGCTTTGAGATACCGGGCTGTGGCGACGATCATACGATCGGCTGGATCGCCGTGAAAAAGAGGTAGTTCGGCAGCGTCGACCGCGATTGACGGCTCGAGGGGAAACACGATGACGCGGCTGGCGTGCACTGCGTCCGTGACCCATGACAGCGTGGGTGCATTGAGCTTCAGCGCTCCTTTAGTGGCGAGCATGGCGATCTCCCACACAGTGACCGCAGCAAGGTAGAGTGCGTCGGTTGCAGCGGCGGCGTCGATGCGTCTCAGAATGCGCGGAGCAAAGCGATCTCCAGCCACCAGCATCGTCCAAACATGCGTGTCCAGGACCAAACGATCATCGATTGCCATCGGCGTCCCAGCGCTCGTTCGTCGAGAGAAGGTCGGCGATAGGGGCCGACAGCAGGATGGTTCCCTTCATGCATCCGTGCACGGTGCGTGGCGCTTTCCGCGCGCGCTCTGCCGCAACCAGTTTTGCAACGGGCTTGCCGTGCTTCGTGATGACGATCTCTTCCCCCGTCGATGCAACCCGATCCATCAGATTGAGGCATGTTGCCTTGAACTTCCCAGCCGGAATCAACATATGACCACTTTAGCATGGTTATATTGAGTGCGCCAAGACCAACCCGTTCCACGGCTCTCGCGTCAGGCGCGAAGGCGGTGCCCTGGCGTGAGTTTCTTGTGCTCATCTGACGCCACAACTTTCGCTTTGGGTTTGCCTGGCGCGGCCAAGGGCAAGCGCGGGGGCGGGCGTTCATCGTTGACCGGCTGTTATGTCGGCTGCTATGAGCCCCGCGGCACACCTCTAACGGAGACCCATGTTTTCATCGCAACACCTTCCTCGTGCCATTGTTGGTTCCC
>JBBSBI010000348.1:0-2782 GCA_038251425.1 Polyangiales bacterium | reverse complement strand
GGTCTGCTCAAGCGGCATGCCTCCGCGCGAAGTAAAAAGCTCCCAGCTAAAGTCAAAGGGCGCGCCACACTCGCGGAGCCCAAACACCCAGGATTCGTGGTGAAGGGGCATCGAATCTGCCAACGTTCCGTCGCAGTCGAAGATGTAGCCCGCAAAGCTTTGGATGGGTCGCGTGAATCTTGAGTGCATGGGGGTGTTCAACTGTTGCGTGAAAGAAGTGAAGCGGTTGCTGCCAGCAGGAGCTCCCGGCCGGTAGGAGGGACGTGCGGAGAGTGCAGGGCGCGTTCGCCGGCAGCAGCAAGTTTCAATATTTCGCGCTCCAAGATCTCAACGGCGCCCGAGAGCTGCAGAGCTTCGAGGGCGAGCGTTCGTTGGCGGAGAGACGCTTGCCTCTGATTGAAGGCCTTCAAGAAAGCCGCGCGGGGCGTTCCACGCAGGGTATTCAACGCAGTGGTCACCAGCAAAGTTCGCTTGCCTTCGGTCACATCACTCCCAAGAGGCTTGCCGGTGACGCTCGGCTCGCCGAACGCATTCAACAGATCGTCACGGATCTGGAAGGCAAGGCCCGTTGGGATTGCGAACTTTTTGAGTGAACTGAGCAGCGGGGCCGTTGCCCCAGCCATGCGAGCGCCGAGCTCGAGCGGACCGTGCACGCTATAGCTGGCCGTCTTCAGACGGTAGGTGAGGAGCACATCCTTCGCTCCCAAAAGATCGCGTTGCTGACCCGCGACTGCATCCAGCTGCATCCGAGCGAAGCAATCCCAAATGCCCTGGGCGCGCTCCTCCGGGGCAGGCACACGCGAGAGGATGTGCGTTGCGAGCGCGAGGGCATAATCCCCCGTGAGCACGCCTGCCGCCGCGCCTAGATGCGTGTCACCAATCTTGGTCGTTAGCCAGGCGTGAACTGAAGGCCCACCCCGGCGCACCTCATCGCGATCCATCCAGTCATCGTGGATGAGAAAATAAGCTTGGAGAAGTTCGAGCGCGACGCCCGCCTGAATCACGGGCGGGGGCAGCGAGGAGCCCGCGTGCACACACTGGTAGCCGGCAGCCACGAGGCCAGCGCGCAAACGCTTGCCGCCCCGTAGGCAGAGGCTGGTCAGGGCAGCGACCATGTTAGAGACCGGCTCACCGAGCGCACGCGCCTCTTTCTCGCGCCTCCCCAGTTCACGTTTTAACTCGCGCTCGACGGCCGGACGAACGTTCCCCATTAGCCTCTCAAACGGATTCAGCGTTGAAAGACCTGGTTTTCTGGGGTGTCTTGCTGGCTGCACGGGAGCTGTAGCCTAGGGACTGGGCGTCAGGAGTGTCAACGCCTGGCATTCCCCAAGCCAGGCCACTGGAATAGTCTTGCTATCCGCCCCAGATGGGTACTCGCTAGGCATTCCCATGGCTGACATTTCGAATCGGAAGGGCGACCACATCGACCTGGCAGTGAGCGGCGACGTTGGTTTTCACAACACAACCACCCTCTTTGAATGTGTGCGTCTCGTTCACAATGCCTTGCCAGAGCTGAATTACGACGAGGTGCAGTTGGGAACGAACGTCCTTGGCAAACGCCTGTCCGCTCCGATCTTGATTGCAGCGATGACGGGCGGTGCCGAAAGGGCCGAAAAGATCAACTGCGACCTGGCCGAAATCGCAGAGGAGCGCGGCTATGCATTCGGGCTCGGCAGTCAGCGGGCCATGCTCAAGAACCCAGCGCTCAAGAGCTCGTACGACGTGCGCAGAGTGGCTCCCCACGTGTTGCTGCTGGGTAACATTGGGATCGTTCAAGCAACCCAGATGTCGAGCGCCGAGCTGCAGGACATGGTTGGAAGCATTGGTGCCGATGCGTTGTGCGTGCACTTGAACCCTGCGATGGAGCTCGTGCAGCCTGAAGGCGATCGAGATTTTAGAAATGGGTTAACCACACTGGCTCGACTCACGAGCGAACTCGGGTATCCGATCATCGTGAAGGAAACGGGCTGCGGGATTTCCGCAGAAGTGGCCCAAAAAATCCGCGCTTTGGGCGTAGCCCATGTAGATGTTTCCGGAGCGGGTGGCACCTCCTGGGTCGCTGTTGAAACCCACCGTGCCAAAGAAGATCAGAAGGAATTGGGGGAAGCTTTCTGGGAATGGGGCATCCCCACAGCTGCGAGTGTGGCGCTTGTAGCTCAGCATGGATTCGAGACGGTCTTTGCGACGGGCGGCGTGCAATCAGGGCTCGATATTGCCAAGGCGATCGCACTCGGGGCCAATGTTGGTGGCATCGCGAGGCCGGTTCTGCAGGCACTGGCTCAAGCGGGCCAGCCGGGTGCTAGAAGATTCTTGGAGCGTACCGAGCAACAGCTTCGCACCGCATTCTTGCTGACAGGTGCGCGTAACGTCCAGCAGTTGCGCCGGGTGCCGCGCGTGATGGTTGGTGAGTTGGAGCGCTGGCTCAGCGTCTTTCCACCTCTCGCCTAGGCAACGTTTACTTGCTCTTATCGAGGGTGACGGCAGGCGGTGGATGGGAGTGCGCGGTTGACGAAGAACCACCCACAAATGAGAGACGCGAGGCTTCCTGATACACGGCCTTCGCGCCGGCCGCGGTGGCATCTTTGCGCATGATCTGCACGAGCCGTTGCATGGCGACACCGGGCGACAGCGAGCCATCTCGAAGGCCCAGCTTGATGCGGGTCACCAGGTAGCGCTCATCTTCCAAAGCAATCGGCGAAAGGGCGCGCTCCGCTTCTGCATAGGCAGCTTGCTCGATGAGTTCGTCAATCTCATTGGGAGCCGGGGGTTGTTCTTGTCCCAT
>JBBSBI010000347.1:0-2800 GCA_038251425.1 Polyangiales bacterium | reverse complement strand
GGGCAGAGTCCCTTCCCATCTCCCCCAGCACAGCACTCCATTTCGAACAAGACTCAAGGGCAGTCTTAGGACTGCAGTTGGCCGATCTCGCAGCCCACGCTGCCGCGATGATGCTCGTTGAAGAACTGGAAGGTGCAAGAAAGATCTTCTCGGGTGAGAACCCAGCATCAGGGGAGTCCTTTGACTTCACGTTGCAGTGGAAATTTTGGCAACAGCTGCGTCGAAATTTCCTCTCAAAGCCCATGGAGGAATCAGGAGAGCGCGCGGGTTACGCTCAGCTTGCTCCCTATGGCCTACACATTGACCCTGGCTGTCCGGAGAAGGTCAGAGCCATCGCGGAAAAGCGCTTTGGCTCTCTCTTTCTCGGCTGCATCTTGTAGGGGCGCTGCCTGGCCCGCGCTTGGTGCAGACGAGCCGCGCTCAACAAGAAGACGCTCACCGAGATCGTGCGCGCGTTTCGTGACTACCTGCCGCGCGACTTCCCTCAAGCCTGCTCCGGCTTCGCGTGACCAACTTCTGTTCCCCAAGCTCAACCCCCAACCTGACGACCCTCGCCTGCCCGTAAGCGCTGGGTCCGTGCCGGCTCATGTGTTCCGGACAGATCTCGATACTTGCGTCCGCTCAGGTGGACCATGCCCTGGCTCGAAGCCGCCACCACCGAGCAGGCCGCCACCGCCTCCTGGCCAAGCTTGGGCTTGCTCCTCAGCCTCCTCCGACGCCACCACGGGTTTTGTCAGGGCAGCTCCGGCTCAAGTTCTGTTGAGGGTCTGAAGCCGGGCTCTTGTTGCCCTTGGGGAGCTGCTCGCTTTGCTGGAAGTGAGCACGTCAGGGCGGAGATCTATCGGTGCCTGCATAACGTGCCCCAATTGGGTCGAATTCACCGCCTATTATGCCTATTATGCTTCGGTGACGTGGTTCGGAGGGTGTAGAGCGTGGTCGGCTAGGTGGCCTGCTCTTGGCGCTGCTCTTCCTTCTGATCGATTTTGCACTTCGAATGTCTTATGCTCCCAAAGTTTCGCTCCAAAGTAGTCCCTAAGCCGCCACAGGATTCTGCCGCTTTCAAGCCGCCTATGGCTTCGAGCGACCAGCTTGAGTTCCCCAATAGAGCACGCCTTCTTGGTTCTTCGACAGAGGCCAAAAGCGCTGCCTTGGTTCCCTCGACGGGATGCGAGTCGTCTGACATGACATCGAGCTCTCTCCATTGCCCCCGTTGAACGAGCCCGGGTAGGGCATTGTTTGTCCGCTTAGCGAGCACCGACTGTTGCAAGTATTCTGATTCACCGGCTATCTGCTCAATACCATGGCAAGATCACTGACCCGCCGAACCGTCGAGCAATGGACTCTGAAAGCGGTTGAGGCGATGTTGAATGGCGCGGGTGAAGACGCCCAGGTTGAATTCAAGCGAGAGCTGAGCACGGATTTCCCGAAGCTTGCCAAGCGAATTGCTGGACATGCAAATGCTGCGCGCGGCGAGCCCATCCTGTGGGTTGTTGGGGTCGACGCCGGTCAGAAGAAGGTGACTCTCGGGACACTCCCGGAAGATGGGGCCAACTACTGGCCACAAATGTGGTCTAAGTTTGACGGACCCCACCCGGAGCTGGTGGATCTTGCCGTCGACTACGAAGGCACCAGTTTGCTTGCTCTAGGCTTCCAGTGCGACTTGGTGCCGTACGTGGTCCGCACCGGGCAGGATTCGCCGCGGTTCGAAGTCCCCTGGCGCGAAGGCACGCGAGTTGACTCTGCAACGCGTAGCCAACTCATCAGGATGATGATGCCGGTGATCGCAACGCCAGTTGTTGAGTACCGACACGTTATTTCGGATGGCGGCGGGACTGCTGTGACGCTATTTGTTGTTCCGCCGAGTTCAGTTGGCGTGATGGTACCAATACACCGAACCATACTTGAAGTTGGCACAGAGCCTGGTGTCATAGCCACAAGTCTTACCGCAGACGGAACCCGTACGATTGGCCTCCACCCGATGGTGAAAGAAGCCCACGGCGAAGGGGTCTACCTCAGCGGTCCCGCTCACATAGTGGCCAAATGGAACGTGCCGGCTTTTCGCCGGGGCACCCTGTGTCGTGTACGGCTCCAATTTGAACCAGGGTCGATTGACGCCGTTGTGCCGTTCGTGGCTTAGCGTTCTTCACGCGTGAGGTGTGCGCTCGACGTGACCCACGTACCCGCGTATCCGAATGCTCATGTTCACCAGAGTGGGAGCGAGCACGATTTCCGGCGGTCTGACCTTTACCGATGCCAGCTCCGTGGGCTTCCTCTATTATTCTCTGAAATAAAACGAGTCTGTCAGGCACACACGGATGCGCTCGAAGAGGCGCGAAAGGTGCTTAACAAGTATCCGCATCAAAAGAGGCTTCGTGCGGCACTCGGACCTATCGCGCTTCACGTGTACGACATGCACCCCCACGATTTCGGAGAGCGCGAGCGCAGATCGACCGGCACTAGCCCAACGAAAATCTCAACGCCGCTCGGTATCATTGCGCCTCAAAGAGCCCTGCGACCGAGCAGAACGTCGAACACTGTAGCAAGTGTCGTGCGATCGGTGCCTGCCGTGATCTCGAATCGCGCTCCACCCACCTGCACGACCACTGCCGCCCCGCGCTGGGGCGTTTCATGCCGCTTCTCCACCACAACGCGTGCGAGCGGCACCGTCTTCTGCGGTCTCGACCGCGCGCGTCTTCCCAGTCGACTCGACCAAGCTAGCAGGGCATGGGCCGAGTACCCGCGTCCAACACAAAACTCACGCGAACTCTTCCCGCTCGCCCGCCATGCGGCCACGTGCTCT
>JBBSBI010000346.1:0-2849 GCA_038251425.1 Polyangiales bacterium | reverse complement strand
GGCTCGCGCTCGAGATCCAAAAGCTCCTCGGTATCCACTTCACCGCCCACACGTTCAATCGCCTGCAGAAGCTTCCGCTCCGACGGCGCGAGCTTTTCGATTTCCTCCGCAAGCTTCGAGCGGTCCGACACGATTTCCCAGGCGGCTTCGAGCGACAACGCGACCGGGGGCGTCGCAGTGCGCCCGAGGTAATGAGAAGCAATACTTGCCGCAACGTCAGGATGGGATTGGCTGAGAAGCGCGCGCATGCCGCGAGGATCCTCGCCCTCCCAAGACTTGAGCTGCATCATGAACGCGATCGGGAGGACCAAAAGCTTCCCGCCGTCACTCGCCTCGCACACGTAAACGATTCCGCGCAGCACCAGTGGCTCCGCCGCGGCCGGAAGAGAAGCCACGGCAAGTACGCCCCGCGCTTCGGCAATTCTGTACAGGAGCTCACGCGTAGGCCCAGGAAAACGATTCGGGTCCCTGGCCTCCGGCAACATCAGAAGCGCCCGAGCCACCTGAGAGGAGACATCTATGCGTTTGTTCGCGTCGACGGAGATACCGATTCGCTGAACCAGAGAAGCCAACTCAGCCTCTGGAAGCTGACGCAGGATTTCTTCCAGCCTCAGTGAAAGGATGACGGGCGGGGGACGTTTCGACTTCGGGGCACGCGACATGTTGGGGAACTCCGTGTCAGCTCGTTCGGCCCCGGTTTGGGGTGACGGGCGGGCGGGAAGCACGCAAGCAAAACCTGAATGAGGACCGATGTCCAGACCTACTTGGCCGGGTGACCGTTAGGTAGGCATTGGAGTCGTGATCCATGCCGCAAGGATCACTCCCTGTCCACCCTCGCTCGCCCCTTTATGCTAGGCGATCTTTTGGATCACTCAGCGTCTCAGCGTGGGACTTTCTTGGGAGGCCTTTCACACCCGCATCGTGGCAAGCTCAGCCTCCATGATTTTGCGCGACCCAATTCACGGTTTGGTTTCTTTCGAAGGGGCCGAGGAATCGATTGTTGAGGCGCTGCTTGAGACGCGCGAAATGCAGCGTTTGAGGCGTATTCGCCAGCTTGGCCTGGCCTCTTTGGCCTACCCGGGCGCCGAGCACACGCGATTTTCCCACGCGATCGGTGCGGCTCACGTGATGAAGCTGCTCCTCAACCATTTGCGAACGCTGCACGAGGAGCTTCCGTTCTGGCAACGAATCACATCCGATCGGAAAGTGGAGGCGCTCGCGGCGGCGCTATTACACGACGTGGGACACGGACCCTTCTCGCATCTCTTCGAATCCGCGCTGCCCGAAGGCGGTCGGCACGAGCAGTGGACGACGCGCATCCTACTCGACGAACAGAGCGAAGTGCATCAGGTCCTTCGCAACTACGAGCCAACGCTGCCCAAACGTGTTGCCGAGTTGGTCAATGGGCGACACGAGCTTCGCTACCTGGCACGCGCGGTGAGCGGGATCTTTGATGTGGACCGCTGCGATTACCTACTAAGAGACGCCTATTTCACCGGCGTGGGTTATGGCGATTTTGACCTGGATTGGTTCATTCGCAGCCTGCGTTTTGGAATACCTGAGAATGAACTCACCGCCCCCCCGTTGGCCGTTGACGGTGCGCGCGGTCTGCCGGCCATCGAATCGTTCGTGCTCTCACGTCTCTTCATGTTTCAGCAGGTCTATTTTCACAAAGCCTGTCGAGCCAGCGAGTGGATGCTCACCGGGATCTTGGCACGCCTCCGGACGCTCTTGTGTGCGGGCAAACGCATCGCAGCCGTGCCTCCGGCGTTAGCCAGCCTGTGCACCACCGGCGAGGCCACGCTGTCAGAATATCTGGACATGGATGATAGCTCGCTTTGGCACAGCATCGGCCAATGGCGAGCGGATCCCGATCCGGTGCTTGCCGATCTGTGCGAACGCCTCGTTTCGCGACGATTGTTCAAAACCTACGAGCTCTACGGCGACGCCACCGAGCCCGGTGCCAAGCGTCAGGCGTTGGAGATCGCGCGCCGCCTTTGCAAAGTTGAAGGGCTCGACCCCGACCTCTATGTCGGCTTGGATACTGCCGCCGTCGCACCGTTTGATGATGGCGACGAGCCCCTGATGGTCATTTTCCCCGAGGGAGAAACGCGGCGTCCTGGCGAAGTGTCTTTTCTGCTGAATCGGTTACGCGGAGAGCGTATGGAACGCATTCGCCTGATTTTCCCCCCCGAGATCCGAGCCAACCTCAAGGCTGAGCTCGCCGCCCTCAAGCTAGTGCCGTAACCATGCTCCGCCGCCGATACACCCTGGCCTTTGCCACGCTACTCGGTTCCATGTTTTGGGGCGCCGTTGCCCAAGCCCGCCCAGACGCGGACGGAGTCTATCACCGCTTCGACGGTGATCTCGCTCTTCGCCTGTTCGCCGGCCCGCATCTTGACCTCGAGAATCAGAGTACGCGGCTTGCTTTGGGAGCGGAAAGTCATTTCTTTTGGAGCGTTGGCTTGTACGCGAACTACGAGGAACGCCTAACCCATGAGAGCCAGGCTTCCCTGGTGCGGGCCGCCGCTCTGGGCGTGTCCCTGCGTCCGCTCTTTCTGCTTCGATTTAAGGAGAATCTGGAGCAGGGGCCTGCACTCTTGGATTTGACATTGGACTCCCTAAGTCTTGGATTCGGAGCTTTTACGGGTCAGCCCGAGCGCGGGAGCTTGGGCGATTCAACGGGCGGCGAACTCTGGCTTGAGCTAGGAGTGCCCTTAACTGAGAGAGCTAATAGCGCCTGGGTCTTGCTGCAGAGTGGGCGACGTTTCGGCGGCGAGGAAGGGTGGTTCCTGCGCTGCGCATTGAGTTTTGACATGTTCTTCCTTTCGCCCATGACTGCAGCGACG
>JBBSBI010000345.1:0-2890 GCA_038251425.1 Polyangiales bacterium | reverse complement strand
GAGCATAAGACATTCGAAGTGAGAGTCGGTCGGTAAGCAGGGGCAGCGCCAAGAGCAGGCCATCCAGCCGAATGCGCTCTGCACCCTCCGAACCAGGTCAACGAAGCATAATAGGCGGTGAATTCGACCCAATTGGGGGCCAAGAGCCCACGTTATGCAGGCACCGATAGATCTCCGCAGTGAGGTGCTCACTTTCAACAAAGCAAGCACCCCCGAGGGCAACAAGAGTCCGGTGTCAGAACCTCAACAGAACCCAAACCTCAGGTGCCCAAACAGAACCGGTGGTGGCGTCGGAGGAGGTTGAGGAGCAAGCCCAAGCTTAGCGAGCAGGGCGGTGGCAGCCTGCTCGGTGGTGGCGGCTTCGAGCCAGCGCATGGGTCCGCCGCAGTGCACACAAGTGTCAAGATCAGCCCGGAACACATGAGCCAGCAGCCAGGCCCAGCGTTTACGGGAAGGGCGAGTGTCAGTGTGGTTGTTGAGCTTGGGGAACTCGAGCTGATCGCCGGAAGCAGGAGGCGGCTTGAAGGCGGCAGGATCCTGTGGCGGCTTAGGGGCGACTTCGGAGCGAAACTTGGAGTGGCTTGAGAGGACGCCAAAATAGCGCACCAGATGAAAGCGCGGTGGTGGGATAGCTGCGATGAGGCGGACGATGAGGTCGCGAGGGTCGAGGAGGATGGCGCGGGTGCCGTCTATCCAGACGTTTTTGAGAGTGAGCTCGAGCTTGCCATCGGCTCCCGCTTCCGATCCGTTTAGGCCGTTCAATCGTCTTAACGTGCCTTACGCCATAGTAATTTATTCGACGATGCGCTTTTGGGTTGACAAGAGTAGGGGGGCGTAAACATGCAGACGCGGGGCGAGATCATCTCCGAAGTTAGCTTAAGAGGGCAGAACCTTGTGTTCGCTCTCTCAGAGCTTGGTGCAAGTTTTTTAGAAGGGTTTGTGCATATGCAGATGATGACTTGGGTTGGGCGTTCTATGGCGGGCTGCCTAACGGTTGCGCTGGTGGCTTGCAGTGTCCAGCAGGGCGGCGAGAGTCGCACGGAGCAGGTGGTTGACGTAAAGCAACCGTTGCAGGTGCTTACGCCGGAAGCGAAAGCGACAAAGCGGCTTCAAGACATTCGGACTGTTGGAGCCTCGATTGACGCGGACAAAGAGGAGTTAGCTCGCGGTGGCTATACGGACCAAGCCGACTACGAGGCCAAAGTTGCTTCTATTGCAGTGCGGACTTACCGTCGGTGGCCTGCGCTATACGTTTAGTCAATCGAACACTCGTTCATTTCAGACGGTGGGGCTCCGACCGGACCAGGGTGGCGGCCCCGCGAATGGCTCGACCGACACGGTTCTCTACGTCATGAACCCGACGGTAGGCGCTACCTCGTATTTCGATGACGATTCGGGGTACAATGGTCTCTCTGCGCTCGGTGCCACCCTGAACTGCAGCAATTGCGCCCTCGTAGCGGGAACCTATTCCGGATACGCCGGTGGGAAAGTACAGATTTGGGCTAAGGATCAGCCCTATGTCAGCGCCGACAACGACGGCATCCCCGATGAAATTGAAACCGCGCTCGGCACCAATCCGAACCAGCAAGACACGGACGGCGACGGAATTCCAGATATTGTCGAGCTTCTGGGAGTTTACCCAAATTCTGGAATCCTTGGATACAGTGATGGTGCGATCGTTATGCCCTGGAGCGGGGGCACCAACGATGCCAACATCGGAAGCGATCCGCTGGTCAAGGATTTGTTTGTGGAGGTGGATTACATGACCAACTCGACGAATCCCGGCGCGCATGATCATAATCCGACCCTGGCGACCAACTGGAACACGTTTGCGGCGGACACCAAGAGCATTTTCCTCAGCGACAACACTTGGACGGGGAAGACGATCCGCCCTCACATTGAGGTGAGCCAGTCGATGACCGAGGTTACGAACATGAGTTTCTTTAATTGTCCGGCACCGACACTCCGGTTCTTCGATCGCAAGAATGATCCGGCGTGGTTCAATCCCCTACGAGCGTCGGTGTATCACTATATGATCATGGGCCATAAATACTTGGATCAGAACTGCGCTACCACTAACAGCTCGGGTTTAGCGGAGCAACCGGGCTCCGATGTTATGGTCACGCTTGGGAGCTTTAATGCGCAGGTTGGAACCGTCAACGCTCAGCGCGGCACTTTCATCCACGAGCTGGGACACAACTTGAATCTGAGCCACAACGGCAATGATTCCACCAGTGGGGCCAATAGTTGCATTCATTCGAGCGTTATGAACTATCGCTATCAGCAAACCAGCTGGGGTGTGAACACCCGCCTGCGTGGCTGGGGGTATTCCAATGGTCAATGCAGTGCTCCGCAGGTGGGAGGCTGCAGCTTCTCTTGCACTGGGGGGTGCGTGCCCGCCCCTCAGTCGCTTGGTTCACCCAAGCCCGGCTGCGGCCTAGGCGCGGCGGGATGCGACTGTGACGTGCCGGAATGGGCTACCCTCAATCTCAACTTCTCGCAGAGCAACCTTATGGGGGTGGGCGGCGTCAGTCCCCTAGAAGGTCGCTCCGACGAATCTCCTGAGGCGCGTCGCGACCGGGAGGTGGGTGAGTTTTTTCTCGGCGATTTTCGGCGATTCGGAGCGCGCCATCGGGAATTTGCGCGGAAGCGCAAAGAGCAACTCATTGCCAGTGGCCTGATCGAGGGCCGGGACTTTCAAGTTGAGCCCAACACAGGGCGCACCTTCTCGATCGAGCACTAGGAGCCATTATGCTTGATCTGTGCCGGGAAGCGAGACGAGTGATTGCCGTTGCGTGTGCAGCGATGCTTACCGCAGGATGCGGGCGCGCCCACTCGGACGTGGCCGGAGGTAACGTACAAGGTGGGCGTCCGTCGGTTGGAGCGGGCG
>JBBSBI010000344.1:0-2912 GCA_038251425.1 Polyangiales bacterium | reverse complement strand
GAGGGGCTCGGTGTAGCCGCGTGCCCAGTAGAAGAGAAATCGAGCGGGCAACGCCAGGTGCCCGTATGCCTGCATTTCGACATTGAAGATGGAGGCGTCCTCCGAGCGGGCGCGCACATCGAGCCGAATGGCTTTGCTGCCGGTGAGATCACCAGGAATTTCTGGGTCCAGAACCTCTAACGACGCGATGGGCGAGCTTGGTTGAAGCACGGCTTCGAGCAGATCGCGGAGGAGCGCCGGATTTGCAATGAACAGGAGCTTGAAGACCAAGTCGTTGGTGGGTTTGAGGCGCACAGAGGCCAACCTAGGAGTCGTGGTGATGCTTGTCGATTGGGGGAACCCCTGGTTTTTTCTAAATAGTAGTCGATTGAGAAAGTGAGCACAATCCTTCTGGCCCTCGCGGCTGGCGTGCGTTAACTTGATGAGCCCCATGCACTCTCCGCGGATCGATGCGATCATCTTCGACTGCGATGGAACACTTGTAGATAGTGCGCCGCTGGCTCGAGAGGCGCTCGCCGAATGTCTGAGAGCCTTGGATCTTGCGCCCGGTGCGGCAGACGCAGCCGCGCGGCTGTTCGATGCCGGAAAGCTCGCGGAATCTCTCGCCCGCTGCGAGGTCCTTCTCGGTATGAAGTTGCCCACCGACTTTGTTGCTGTGTTTCGTCGTGTCAGGGCTGATGCCGTCCGTGCCCGACTCAGACCGATGCCCGGTGCTCACGCGCTCCTTGGCGCCTTGAACCTTCCTGTCGCGGTCGCGTCCAACGGCCCGCTGGAGCAAACTCAGTTGAGCTTACAGGTTACCGACTTGCATCGCTACTTTGGGCTTAATGTCTTCAGCGCGTATGAGCTCGACCGCTGGAAGCCCGACCCGGACCTCTTTCTTCACGCTGCTGCCGCCATGGGCGTGCATCCCTCGCGTTGCGCTGTTGTTGAAGATTCCCTATCTGGTGTTCACGCTGGGATTGAAGCTGGGATGACGGTCTTCTCGCTTTTTCCTGAGGTCCCTCAGCATGCCACGCGGGTTCATCGAATAGCGAGCCTGGACGAAGTCAGCCAGCATCTCGCAAACGCTGGCTAACTAGAATACCGACTCGACGAGCCCGATTCGATCTCGATTGTGACGTTCTTCTTGCCAACAGTGGTCGTCTTTGCAATGTTTCTTTGAGTCAACTTGGAAACCACGCCTTTAAAACCTCGAATCATAGGACGCTCAAGTTCTCACTTCACGCGTGTGGTGCGAATCTTTGCGCTTGAGTTTGGCGTGGAGCATTCGTTTGATGCTGTGGCTGACCTGATGTCGTTGGACATCGAGCAGTACGCGGGAAACCCTGCGCTGCGAGTGCCGATCTTGGAGACCGCAAACGGTTCGTGGTTTGGCGCACTCAATATTTGCCGCGAACTGTCGCGGCAGTCTCAAGCCCGAGCACGCTTGCTAGCGAGTAGCCAGCTCCGCGTAGTGTGGCCGGAGGATCTTCATTTGCCTGTGCTCGCAAATGCCCAGGAACTGACGACGCAAGCGATGGCGTTGGAAGTCTCGCTGACCACTGCAAAACTCGCGCAGACGGACGCGAACAATGCGCAACTGATCAAGATACGCGTGGCGCTTCAGAACATCTTGTCTTGGCTGGAAAGCAACCTCGATCATGCCCTCTCCAAGCCACCGAGGGATTACGATTTGAGTTTTCTTGAGGTGACGATCTACTGCCTTGTTACTCACTTGGAGTTTAGGGAAATCCTGCCAATGGCGCCGTATACGGCACTGAATAGTTTTTGCGGTCGCTTTGGTGAACGAGCCTCGGCTCGCGCGACCGTGTATCGCTTCGACAGCTAAACACGCCCCGAGCGCGGGCAGCCAGCTACTGCCTCCCGATCGTTGTTGAACGCCCAGGGTCTAGACGCGCGGCCTGTTGACGTGGGACACCGGGCCCTTGTTTCACCCAAGCCTCAAGGCCCGCGCTCTCATCGTTCTTGGCGGCATCGCCATGCTTTGCGCGGTGCCGAAAGTGGCGTATGCGGCCGCATTATCGGTGGAATGGGATCCTGCATCCTTATGCCCACGCTCGGACGTGCTGGAGCGCCGCGTAGCGGAGCTATTGGGCAGAGCGCCTGAATCCTTGCTGAAAGAGGGTCTGACGGCCCGCTTGGCTTTTGCCGCGGATGCAGCCTCAGGCGTGAGCCTGACGGTGAGGACGCTGGCGGGTCAAAACTCCTTTGAACGCACGTTAACAGCGCCCACCTGTCCGGAAGCCGTCGAAGCAGCAGTGCTGGTTATCGCCATTGCGATCGATCCGAATGCCGTTGAGCAGACGCATGCAAATCCGGCATCAGGGTCTCAACCGCAAGTTGCTGCCTTTCCATTGGGGAGTCCGCCCACGCAAGTTGCTCCCATCGCGGCGGCTGCTCCACCTGTTGCACAAGCGGTTTTCGCGCCTCCCGTGCCGGTGCCGTTAGCCGTGGCCCCTTTTCGCCCCAACCCCAACCCCAACTCGAACGCCCTCCCTGAATCGTCGCTGGTTATACTGGCCGAGATTGGGGCTCTTTTGGATGTGGGGACGTTGCCAAAGGTCGCCCCAGGTTTCGGAGCTGCCGTGGGTTTCGGAATTTCATCGGTTCAACTGAGGCTTGGAGCGCTCTTCTTGCCGCCGGTCAGCACCCCCATCCCTTTGAGCCCCGAAGGGACGCTCCAGGTTTCATTGCTCGCAGACCAAGCCCGAGCTTGCCTGACCACGGATTTTCAAATGGCGCATGGTGCGGCGTGCCTCGGATTTGAAGCGGGCGAACTCAGCGCGGAAAGCAAACAGGTCACCAGCACGGGCACAGGCTCCGAGTTTGACCGCGACAAGTCCGGCGGCAGCTTCTGCTTCACCTGCAGCTGCGGCCACGCAGGTTGGTTCCGTGCTTGGGTTTGTCGG
>JBBSBI010000343.1:0-2928 GCA_038251425.1 Polyangiales bacterium | reverse complement strand
GCGAGGACGCTACGGATTCGAGGCTCGCGGCGAGCTGGATGGAGCGCTTTAGGGTACCCGCGGCAAAAGGGGAGGACTGTGCGAGCAGCTGGTCGATCGAAACCCCCGTGCCGGTGGCACCGTCTCCGGCCGGAGCGCCTTGGCGACCAATCGTCATCCCAAACAGACCGGCGTCGTGTTCGCCCCACGATTCGTCGCGCGGATTGGTGAGGTTGTCCAGGAGCACCATATCCGACTTCAAAGGCTCGAAGGGGCTCGTGATCGAGGGCAGTTGGAAGTTGGTCGCACTTCCCCCTTGCGGGAAGAAATTGCTCGCGATCGAGCCGTGCGGCCGCATCGCCAACAGAAAGCGCTTGGGCGTGCCGCTCTGCGCGCGCGCTAGCAGGGAGCCCAAGACGGACGTTCCGAGCACGCCGAGGCCGGCAGCCTTTAGAAACCTTCTTCGATCAGTGGCATGGGTGTTTCGCATGGTCGTTCTCACTTGACGTCGCGGGTTGCAAAACCAGGGCTCGAAAGCAGCGCTCGGAACAGATCGGCGAACGATCCCGAGCTGGCGAAGCTGTCTTGCACCGCCCGGAGCGCGCAGCTGTTGTCCTGCTGAGCGCTTTGACCCAGCGCAATCGTCGAGAAGCTGGTGACGGCGCAGTCTGCGACCCGGCGCGCCGTTTGGAGGCGACCAGCGAGCTCGCGGACGCCCACCGTTGGCCCATCAATGTCGGCACCTAACCCCACGATGGTGGCCGACTCGTCGATAGGTTGCCCTTGGGCATCGCTCGCCTGATAGCGACCTAAGGCGTCGTAGCGCTCCTGGACCAGCCCCAAAGAATCGAACCCTGAGTGGCACCCTTGGCAGCTTGGATTCTGGGCGCGAAAGTTAGCAAATTGCTTCTCCGTGCTATCGGCGGGCAGAGCGGCCAAAGCATCCCTCACCGCATTTGCAGGGGGCTTCGGAATCGTCGCCCCACAGACCAGCGAACGAAACACGAACAAACCTCGATGCACCACGTCTGAGGTGCTGGGCGAAGCGTGCGCCGCCAAGATGATGGGCTGCGACAAGATCCCCGCACTGCGCTCTGGGGTGCTGACTTCCAACTCGGTGAGCGCAGTCCCGTTGGCCCCCGCGATGCCATACAGAGCGCCGAGCTCCTGATTCAAGAACATCTTCTTCGTTGTAAAGAGCTCAGAGAATTGCCCATTCCACATCACGTTTCCAACGAATCTTAGCCCGCTCTCCAAGAGTGCGTCTTTGGCGGTGGCGGTGAACTCGGGGAATAGCGTGGCGTCTTTGGGTCGCGCCTCCAGGCGCCCCATGCCCAGCCACAACTTGGCATCCCCCGTGAGGCGCGTGCGGACGTCTGGCAGCGTGAGCAAGCGGTCGACTTCCGTGGCGAGCAGCGCGGGATTCTGCAAGCTTCCGTCGACTGCTTTGCCCCAAAGCGACGCGTCCGGCACCGAGTCATTCAGGAAGAAGCTCATGGCTGCCGCGAGTTCAGACGGCGTCAGGTTCACCTTGGTGCCCACCTGCGGCGTTGCCAGCTCGGGGCCGAGCTCGGTGCGCCAGAGGAAGTTCGCCGACTGAAGCACACTTTCCAGAACGAGGCGCACGCCCACCTGGGGCCCATCTGTTGCGCCAAGGTTGTACAGCGCTAAAAGCTCGGTTACTTCCGTCTCTGTGAGCGGGCGACGGTAAGCACGGGCCACCGTAGTCCGGAAGAATTGGTCCACACAGTTCGCGTCCGGTGTGGCAGAAGCACACGGCAGGAGTGTGGCGAGATTGGAAGCCAACTTCTGGGCAGCGACCCGCGCCGACGCCTGATAGTTCGACGCGTTCGAGGCATTCACTCCCGCAGCATCCGCAAGATTCAACGTCTCGTTAGCGCCCTGGGCGCCGCTCACTTCCGCGTTGATGCTCGCACCAAAAACATCGCGCACCACGTTAACGTACTGCGCATCGGTCAGGCGCCAGATGCGGGCCGGCGCGAGCGAGGCCTCCGGAGCGCAAGCGGCCGCCCCGGAAGGCTGAGCCCCCGTGCTAGTAGTGGAAGCCCCGCCCGCGGCGGTATTGCCAACGCCGCCAGTGCCCGTGGTCCCAACCGATCCACCGGAGGCGTTGTTCCCATCAAGCGGCACTCGTTGCCTTTGGTCCGAGCCGACATTGGCGGTGCATCCGGCAGCAGCCAAGCAGGCCAAGAGAGCCACGCCAAGCCGCGCTAGGTGTTCGCCTCCGCAGATTGCTGCGTGGTGAGAGTGTTCCGATATTTGGAGTCGATGCATGTGGACAAACCTCCGATCTGCGCCCGCTCAACACGCGTCGCCTCGGCCCTTGCCGATGTCTACGTCAGCTAATCTAGCAGTCGTAAGCTGCATTGCGGCTCTCACTTACTGGCAAAGATTGGTTGGATCCTGCTGCGCGAGGTAACTCCGACACCGCTAATCTAAACGACGATCAGCTGCGCCTTAGGGTCGAGGGTGCGCAGATCTGCTAAATCTGAGGTGACGATGTGGTGCTCGCACGCCTGAGCGCACAGCACGACGGATGCGTCGACAACGTCTGCGGAGCCTTTGACGCCACAGAGTTGCCTAGCGGCGCGTGCTCGTTGATCGTCAAGGATGACTGGGAGGGTCGTTTCCGTCCACGCCTGTCTTGACTCCGCGCCAGGTCGCCGGGTCCCGACTTAGCTGAGATCTAAGGGTCCCGTCACCCACGCTGGGTCGCCCCAGTTTGTAAGCGGTGCGCCCATCAGGTTTCCAATGTTGAGTGCTAGATTGGCGCGATTGTTGCCATTCGCGTTGAAGGTGCGTCCCGTTCGGAGTTGGCCTCCGGCCTTACCCGCGAGCAGCACGGGGACGGGGTGATTGAGGTGTACCGATCCGTCGCCCATTTCCGAACTCAAGAACACCAAACTGTTGTCGAGCATGCTTCCCGAG
>JBBSBI010000342.1:0-2950 GCA_038251425.1 Polyangiales bacterium | reverse complement strand
GCTGGCGTTACAGGCGGCGCTGGCGTTACAGGCGTTACAGGCGGTGCGCCGCCGGTTGTAGACTGTGACCTCTCCGGCACCGGAAAGGTGAGGGAAGCCCTCCCGCTTGATATTACGAGCGACATGACGCTCACGAACGATAAGGTCTGGACGATCGGCAACTTCGTGCATGTCAAAAATGGCGCTACTCTCACGATCCCCAAGTGCACGCGCCTTGAGGGAACTCAGGTTCCAATCGGTGTGCTCGTCATCACGCGGGGATCCAAGCTCATCGCAGAGGGGACAGCGGATGAACCCATCCTTTTTACAAGCCCGAAGGCTCCCGGCACGCGCGCGGCTGGCGACTGGGGCGGCGTGATCCTGCTCGGCAAAGCCAATAACAACAACCCAGGCGGCGAGGCTTTGATCGAGGCGACAGCGGACATCGCTGACAACAGGTATGGCGGAGGGGCAACCCCGGACGATGCCGACAACAGCGGCACCCTGCGTTACGTGCGAATCGAGTTCGCAGGCTACGAACTGGCCGCCGACAAAGAGGTGAACGGTTTGACGCTCGGCGCGGTCGGCTCCGCGACGACGCTGTCTCACATTGAAGTGAGCAACGGCAAGGATGACTGCTTCGAGTGGTTTGGTGGAACGGTCAACGCCGATCATTTGATCTGCAACGCTGACGGAGACGACATCTTTGACACGGATCGCGGCTACAGCGGAACTGTCCAGTATGCGTTCGGTCGCAAGTTCGCAAATCCCTCGAAGGATCCTCAAGGTTTCGAGTGGGACAACTACGAAGCCAACAATGCGGCAACTCCGAAGAATCAACCCATCTTTAAGAACATCACCCTCTGTGGCTTTGGCGTGAACGTGGATGCCGCTGCGACCAAGGGACCATCTTTCGCGGGTGTATTTCGCCGAGGCATGGGCCCTGCCTCCATCGATAGCTGGGTAGCCACCGGCTTCGACTACGGCATCGACTTCCGAGATGCGGTGGACCCCACGTTCTCAATCACCAATTCTTTCTTTTTCGGAATGTTTAAGGGAACCGGTGATCAAGTGATCGCGCCAACGACCGATCCCAACGCAGAGACGGGTGTTGATGAGCTCACTCTTTTCAAGAAAGAGGGAGCAGGCAACGTCGCAGCGGACGCCGGACCGTTTACTGCCGTAGAGTGCGATCAAGATGGCGCACCCGCCGCAAGCGTCACTTCGTACACTGCGAAAGGCGCCTTCGCCACAGGCAGCAACTGGCAGATTGACAAGAAGTGGGTGAATTGGGACAAGAACTAAGCGGACGTTAATCCGTCGCCTCGCCCTTTGCTGGGTGAGGTCCTAGCTTGAAGGGAGTCGGTCGCGTGAGCGGTTCGGCTCCTTTCTGTTTTGTAGTAGGTCGAGAGGCCAGACGCCAAGCCAACTGGAGCCTATTCTTAAGGAGCTTAGCGAGCTCGCCCTTCTCGTATCCTAAAAGGATACGCTCTTTTACTTCGTCCGCTGGATCACGTGAAAGCCAAACGGGCTTTCCACGACTTGTGAGTACTCGCCCACCTTGAGGGCAAAGGCCGGTTCCGCGATCGCGCGCATCGCCGTGTCTCTGTCCAAAACCCCAAACTGTCCTTGGTGGCTCTTGACGTCTTTGCTGTCGGTGTAGGCGTTCATCACCGCGGAGAACTCTTCGCCTTTCTTCAACTTCCGAAGCGCTTCTTCGGCTCGTTTGGCGGCGTCATCCCTGGAGCGCGTTACTTCGGCCGCGGCATACCACGAGCCCTTGTACTGAACGAGGACGTGGCGTGCTTCAATCGTCTTTGGTCCATTGGCAGCACCGTCCGCGGCAAGGCCGCGAGCCAGCATTGGAGTGGGGATGCCCACCGGGAGTCCTTCACCTTCAGCGCTTTCAGTGCTTCCCACCTTGGTGGGTGGCGCTGCGGAGAGTTTGCTCGCTGCTTCTGGGGCGTCTTTGGGCTTTACGAAGGAAGTCGGCAATCCGCCTAATCCGCCAACCAGGCCGACCAGCAGAAGCCCTGACAGAACAAGCCAGGCAACCCAGCCGCCCGAAGAGGCCTGAAGCTTGGCGGATGACTCGAGTTTTGATGTGTTGGCGTCAGAACTGCTGGAAACGGTCATTGAGTTAACTCCTGCGTGCGTCTTCTTTGAGCGATTGAATTTTAGCGGGCCTTGCTATTCAACGGTGCGCCCGAGCGGTATTGCCGAGCACGTTGGGAGAGCCACAAGAGTGCCACCCAACGGGCGACTTAGCGGGCCCCACTGAAGCCGTTCGATTCACCGGCTGTCGATGGCCGGAACCGAGTTCGTACCAGTCACTATTTCTGGCAGGCGCCTGTACGGGCGCGACCCAGGAAAAATTGGAACCGGAGTTTTGTGGATCCGAAACGAAGTCCTGCACCGCCTGCCGCAGCTCGAAGACCGCCGAACCGACACCCCGAGATTGAACCCTCACCTCAAGGAGGTTCGCGAGATCTTCCAGCAGATTCAGGAACAACGCGACTGAGGGCAACACATGTGTTCGCAGCGCAGGGTTCGAAGCTGAAGTATGACTCATGAACTCAGCGAGAGCTTCCTCGCTTGAACCAACAACATGGCAGCTCTGGGCGTCACTCAATGAACCCAGTGCTTGGGTCGCGAACTCGGCGAGCGAACTCTCGGCGTCGATTTTCCGATCTCGCTGAGTGACGTCGAAACCTCGAAAAAAACTGTCCTTCCCCAGCCGGCGCGCTCGAGTTCCCCGGCGCTGACGAGTAACCGGAGCGCGTGCCTTCTCACGCCCGCGTTCCACGCCTTCCTCGACCGAGATGATGGCGACGCAGCAAGGCGGAGCCAGCAATACGGCGCTCACCACAAACGAAGGCCCGCTGGATCGAAGCTCATGCGTGAGCTTCATGAGGCGCAACTTCTCGGCGCCGACGTCCGCTTCCTCCCAAACGCTCCTCACCTGATATTC
>JBBSBI010000341.1:0-2960 GCA_038251425.1 Polyangiales bacterium | reverse complement strand
GAAATTGGGGTGACTATCTGCATCGCGTTCCGGGTTGGAGCTGGCTTCAATGGGGCCGTCGTTAGTGAACGGCGGAAATATGGTGATCGCCTTGTACGCGACCATGCCGGGCACAATGCTCCAATGGGGCCGCCGTTAGTGAACGGCGGAAATGGCCAAGCACGAGGCTACAGAGCGGGAAGTGGATGGCTTCAATGGGGCCGCCGTTAGCGAACGGCGGAAATATCCCGGTGTCGGTTGGGCGGCTGACGGCTCGGCGCGGGCTTCACTGGTGCCGCCGTTAGTGAACGGCGGAAATGATAAGGTGCTCGTCAAGGACCTAACGCAACCGGTGGCTTCATTGGGGCCGCCGTTTGTGACCGGCGGTCAACCGCTATTGCCCGCATAAACTCAAGCCTACGATGCGCTTCAATGGGGCCGCCGTTAGTGAACGGCGGAAATGGCGTTGCCGTACTCTTGCCACTTGTCACTAGACGAGCTGCCTTGGGGCCGCAGTTAGTTATCGGCGTATATACATCGTGCCGACCACGCCTATCAATGGCACCGTCGGCTTCAATGGGGCCGCCGTTAGTGAACGGCGGAAATACGCCCCCGCAAACCGCTGTAGTTCCGCGGGGTTGGCGGGTACTCTGCGAGAGGGGGGGAGGTGGAGCACGTTGCACATGGGAATCTTCGTCAGGGACTTGATGAGTGGCTATTCGAATTGGGCATGTTTTCAAGGATCAGGGCTTAGATGCGAGAGGGTGCCGGGCGCCGGTGGGAGCCGAACCTCTCGCCTTGGCTTATCGAAATATGAGCCCCGGGACTATACCACAATCGCCCCCCGCTCTGGGGCTATATAGCGGGCCCCAATGGCTGAAATGGCTCGGCTCCCTCGGCCGCGGCTAGGGCCGAGGAGGATGAAGAGCACCTGGTCCTGGTGGTGATTGACCAGAGCAGTCAACTCGGCTTCGAGTTCGACGCGTTCCTGGGGGTTGAGGTCGCACTCGAATACGGATAGCTGGAGGTGGTCCCCCCAACCGCGCATCATTTGGTAAACCTTGCGGAGGCGTTTGGGGTCGGCGATGTCGTAGGTGATGATGTACGTGTGGCGCATGGCTCAACGGACTCTGAAGGAAGGGTAGTGGGGGATTTCTGCCTGGAGCCAACGTGCGAATAGCCGCGCTTGAACTTCCAGGACTCGCCGGTAGCTGATCCGGTATTCGAAGGTAGGGTGGATGATGAGCTGGGCCATGCGTCTTTCGTACGCCTCGATGAGGCGACGCCGGGCCGGATCCTTGAGCGACATGCCGCCTGCTGCTTCCACAAAGTCGTCGCTCTGAACGATGCCATTGTTGACGACGTTCAGAACGACGGAGTCAGCAACAATGGGGCGAAACTCCTCCATGAGGTCTAACGCCAGGGACGGGCGGCCGAAATGAGGCTGGTGGTAGAGGCCAAGAAGTGGGTCGAGCCCGACGTAGGTGCAAGCTAAGCTCACGTCCTTTGCGAGCAGCGAGTACGAAAACGAAAGGAGTGCGTTGATAGGGTCTCGCGGCGGTCGGCGATTGCGGCCTTCCATAGCGAAATAGAGCGGATGGCTAGGGGGCTTCAGAGTTCCGCTGAACTCTCCGAAGTACACGCGCGCCGCTGTTCCCTCAATGCCCAATAGGGATTCGAGAGCTGTGGATTCCTCGGCTTTTTGGGCTAGCTGTTTCAGCTCGAAGAGGGTTGTCTTGTCTGGGTCTAGATGGTTTCGCCTCAAGAGCGTTCGACAATTGCGGATCTTGCCAGCAACGATTCGACGGGCGAAATCCAAACTCATAGGTGAGTTCAGTGTTGCTGCGTATTGGGCTTGTCTTAGGAAGACGTTCTTGGAGTCAGCAGCCACAGTTCTGCCCACGAACCAGCCGCCCGTTGTAAAGAAGGTGACTGGGATATTTCGCAGGATCGCCTCGCGAAGTGCCTGGGTGCTGATCTGGACGTTGCCCAAGAGCGCGATTTGGGAGGTCTGCGGGAGGCGCGCCTCTGTCGTCGAGCCGTCGCGTGACGTGACCTTGAGAGTTTCGTGACTCAATCCGATACGCGCACCTTGTTCCTGCACGTAAAGAGGCATCTTGTCGTCTGTGGCAGGAATCAATCTCCGCGCCGGTCGGGGTTCTGCAGGTGGATTCTCCGCTTCAAGCTCACGGAGGTAGCGCACTTCGTCGGGGAGACAGATCCCGACCAGTGAGCATCCCTTGCACTTGGGGCTATCGCTCAGTGGAGGTGGGGGTTCGCGCGTTGCGGAGATTTGGAGCGCGCGGGCGACCGCGCCTCGGACCACAAGCTCCAGCTCTTTGGTGATCTCGATCGGTACGCGAGCGCGGTCTTCAGCGTAGTAGATGGCCGCCTCCGTGCACTTGAAGCCGTGCTCACGGAGCAGCAGAACCTGTGCGCAGAGCTGAGCTCTTTCCGGGAGCCAGGCCCCTTCCGGGACGGCCGGGCGTTTTCCGCGCTTGTATTCGATCGGGACCACGTCTCCCCCGTCGACGTCCACAACATCGATCTTCGCGGTTAGTCCAAGCTTCTCAGACGAGAGCCAGACGCTGCGAGCCGTGTACGGACGCTCATCCTGAACTTCAGGCGTGGAAGGTGCTCCGGCGGTGGTTGATGGTTTTCGAAGTTTAAGCGTTTTGGGGCGGCCGTCGACGTTGCGATGGACTCGCGTGCCATCCGCGGTGAAGTAATTGTCGGCCCATTCGCCCTGCACCCACTCCAGAAACATGAGGCGTTCGCAATAGAGCACCTCGTTGATCATGCGTGCAGGGACCAACACGCGTTCGGGTGAAGGAGGCTCAGCGTTCGGGATCGTGCTGTCGTTCTTGATTACGGTGAGTTCAAGTTTTGTCATCGCCACCAAGCGTGACCTACGGTGGCGCTCTAACTGGTGCGCTGATTAGACGAGACTTGTCAGATGTGCAGTGTTGATGTCGCGAACT
>JBBSBI010000340.1:0-2979 GCA_038251425.1 Polyangiales bacterium | reverse complement strand
GGGCCGCGAGGTCCTCGACGAGGATCGTCGGAAGGTTCTCGTCAAGCTTGAGTCGCATCAGACTGGCGGCGCATTGGGCACAGGCAGATCTTCCTGCGCAGAGGATGCCGCAAACGCCACCGCGGCCCGCAGGTGCTCAGGCGTCAAGGTGGGAAAGTTCTTCAAAATCTCCTCGAAACTGGTCCCCTCGGCCAAGCTCGCGAGTACAGTCCGCAGTGGTACACGTGTTCCCCGAAGCACCGGCTGACCTCCGGCGATCTTCGGATTGCGCTCGAATGAATTCTCGAAGGTTCTCACTATCGACCTTTATACCATAGTCAGCAGCCCGAGTCCGCTCATCAGCGCCATCGATCCCAATGTACCGCCTGGCCGCTGGGCTCCGCACGTGCAGATCGGACAGAAAATGTCAGAGGTGGCTTGAGCGGCGGGCAACCTTGGCGGAGCATGCAAGGCATGGAAGTACGCGAGCAGCAGCGGGAACGCCTCCGCAAGACCATCGATTGGGCGCGACGGCTTCGAGCCGAGTTGCAACCAATCCAGCATGCTCATGGCGATCGGGTTCACTTCCGCCCCTCGTCCACTGGCGTCGCAATGGTGGGGCTGCTTCCCGATCGGCCCCAGCGCGGGAAGAGCGGTATCACGAACCTGAAGTCCATCACGGCTGCGCGACGACTTCGTTCCTCGACCGGGAGCCATGCGGAAGGTCGGCCCTGGTTAGCAGGCTAGCCTCATTGAATTCGGAAGCAAACATTGGCGCTGGCAAGAGGCTCAGAAACGCTGCCCTAGCCTTAAGAAATGTATCGCGGCCCTAAAAGGCTTAAAAAGAAGCTTGCGGCGGCGGCAAAGTGACTGACTCCGCGACAAGATCCCGGCGCAACGGATCTCGTTCGCCCCCGAAGCCCCAGCCGTCTCGAGAGAAGGTAAGGTCCCTGTCGAAGGTCCACGGTTTAATCGACCGATTTCGCCCAGGCAGCGGCAAGACAACCGGTCAATGCCTTCAGTATCGACTCGTTTAACATCGACGGCGAGCCAAGCCGCTGGCTACGTGGCTCGCGGTCGCCGCACGCGCACTTTTCTATCGGTGACGACGACGAGGCAACCCGCCCAAGCTTCGACCGACTCGGCGGCAAGCACGGCTAGCACGCGTGTTCGAAGGGCGGTGAGACCAGACCGCCTTGTTTGCCACCCGAACCGAGTCGGAATACGCTTGCCCCGTGACGGTTGCCGTGCCTCGCATCTACATCCTGGCGGGCCCCAACGGAGCCGGCAAGACCACGTTCGCTCGCGAATTTCTCGTTCGAGAAGGCGACTGCCCAGCTTTTATCAACGCCGATCTCATCGCCGAAGGAGTGTCACCCTTTGCGCCCGCGCGTGCTGTCGTTCGGGCGGGCCGAATCATGCTGGAGTTAATCAAAGACGCTGTTCGAAAACGGGAGAGCTTCGCCTTTGAGACGACCCTCGCGGACCGGACATACGCAAGGTTCATTCGCAATTGGCGAGAAGCGGGCTACACGGTAAGACTGCACTGCCTCTCGTTGCCCTCGGCTGATTTCGCCATCGCTCGCGTTGCTGAGCGAGTACGCCAGGGAGGCCACGACATCCCTGAAGAGGTGATTCGCCGCCGCTTTGCAGTCGGCAGGCGCAATTTCGAAACCCTCTACAAACCGATTGTCAATACTTGGACCCTGTACGACAGCGCCCCGTCCCTCCCTACCATCGTCGACCATGGAGAAAAGCCATGACAGAAATTAAGCCTCCAGTTTCCCTTGAAATCACTGACCCTGAGGTCCTCGGCGCCTATGCGGCTCTGCTTCGGGCACAGAAGCGAGCGGAGGAAATCGCGGCACGAACGGGCACTGCGCTCATTCAGCAAATCGACGGCAAGATCGTGCGCGTGTATCCCAAACTTCCTATCGTTGATCGGTGAATTCAGGAGTGTGTGGCTCTTTCATGATGTGACACAATGAGACACATTCACATGAAAACGGTATCCATCCGCGACCTTCATGCCCGCACTGGCGCCTTCGTGCGCGAAGCCGTACGCGCGCCGCTGCAGATCACCGACCGTGGGCGTGTTGTCGCGATTCTACAGGCGCCCAGCGCAGCGGCACGGGCCGGAGTGCCTCTGCCTGACCGCGAAGCGTGGATCTCGAAGCTGCCGAAGCAGAAGTCCGATTCGGCCGATATCATCGGCAACAACCGTGAGCGCTGATGCTCTATTTCGATTCGAATTACGTTCTCAAGTGTTACCTGCCAGAGCCGGGTGCCGAGCTCGTACGAGCCCTGGCGGCGCAGCCGGTCACGAAGTCCTGCTCGCGGTTCGGTCGCTCGGAGATCATCGCGACTCTTCACCGCAAGGTCCGAGAGGGTAGCTTGACGCGGGCGCAGATGAAGAGTGTGTGGACGCGGGTTCGCGCGGACGAGACCGCGGGCGTCTGGAGCTGGCTTCCCTTCGATCCGACCGTCGAGCGTGCCGTTGAGCAGGCGTTTCTGTCCCTCGATCGCAGAGTGTTCCTGCGCACGGGCGATGCGATTCACCTCGCGACCGCGAGCCTCCATGGGTTCACCGACGTTCACTCGCACGATGGTCACCTGCTGAAGGCCGCCGCAGCGTTTGGGTTGAACGGCGTTGACGTGATCGGTTGAAAGCGAGGCGGAGGCTGGAGAAGAACCCTGACCTCACGAAGGCTGAGATGGACAGCGCCTGCCAGTTGGCGTCAGACCCACAAGCGGCTGATCCGGAGGTCGTGGCCCAACGGTGCCGTGTTGCCACACGCTTCGCCTCGCTTGCATCAACCAAAGTCACAGCGATTTCCCACTCGCCAAGGCATTCTGACGCCAGGGCGGGCGCACCTTCCGACAGGTAGGTTTGTTCCCCCTATGTCGGTTTGTTCTTACTTTGTGGGATCTATATGAAGGCACAGGTCAGCGGATGCTTTCCATTAGGGAGATGAGAGTGTTTTGTGTGCTGGATGAGCG
>JBBSBI010000339.1:0-3075 GCA_038251425.1 Polyangiales bacterium | reverse complement strand
GCGCGACGCGGCATCCTAGAGGCACCCATGCCGCGCTTCATCTGGCTCGTGCGTGGCGTCGAACCTAGCGGCACGCTCGACATCTTGCTTGACGCCACCGGCATTGAGCAGATGAACCTCTGCTTCCGATGTGTCGCCCACGGCACCGACCTTCCCGCGTGGTTCGCCGGCATGCGTGAGGAAGTCATCGAGGGCTCTCGTCAGTTTGGTTGCGAGGACATCGCCGAGCAGATCTTGGGTCTTGGCGGCGTCAATCTCCTTGAGAGTAGTGAGTGTCTCGTCGAAGGCCGGGACCGTGGACCCAGGAAAGAACATGGATTGGGCCCCAGCCGTCTCGAGAGAAGGTAAGGTCGATGTCCTCTGAGAATCGGTCGATTAAACCGTGGACCTTCGACAGGGACGTGCCGCCCTTGAAGGTGAGCTGGGGCATGCCCTCGATCTCATTCAGCCGAGCCAATCACTTTGTTCACTGCCAAGCCGAGCCATCCTGGCAACCGAAGACGAACCCGGGAGAGCTTCTGCTTGTCGGCGCGATCGAGTGTCGCGGCGAGCTGCTGAAGAACGGCTTCCGACGTGGCGTTTCTCCCCAAGTGTCGGAGAGCCACGATGGCCATGCCCGCCCGGGTCTGCGGCAGCAGCATGTCAACGCGCCCCGCGTGCTTCAGGGAAACCAAGAGCTTCCCGATGTGGACACTCCGCGATGGCCCGTCGGTGAGGTACTCCACCTTCGCAGGAACCTGCGTGCTGAGCCCCAGAGCATTTGCAGCGGCGGCCCCCGAAACTTGCAAGTGACTGTCGGTCTGCTTCGCGACAGCCTGAGCAACCGCGTAGGCCGAGGGCCACATCGGACCGATCTTCGGATGGGTGCGCGGCAAGTCGTAGACGCCGCGGTCGATCCTGCGGATCCTGCCACTTCGTGTGAGACGGGCGAGAGCCTGATCGACGGCGTCACGCGAGCCGAAGTCAAAGAAATCCTGGGCAGTAAATACCGCCCCCGGGCCCCTTCCGTTCACACGGCGCAGAATGGTGGACGCGACAGTCATCAGAATATTTCTGTAGGATAAACCATGGGACTCTTCTGACAATAGGAAAGTCATAAAGTGTGTGATTGCTCTATGAAAACAGGAGCTTGCTGATAGGTAGGGCACCTTGCTAGCCGTCAAGGTTTTTCTGGAGCAAAGAAAGTCGCGTCAGCGGTGCGACAATTGCTGCGTAACCTTGGCCGCTTCATCACGGAGCTCGGTCGGGACTTCTGCTTCGTCGGCTCGAAGTCGGACTACGACCACGTAAAGCAACTTGGCGACGAATACCGCTCGCAGAATCCGCGGAGCGTGGCGTAGCACTCTTTTTGGTCTTGGCCTGGGCAGACGAAACGAGTTCGAGTCGGTAGCCTAACGCAGACGCGAGCTTGACGACCGTCGACAGTGTGGGATTGGCCGCGGTAGTAGTGAAGAGTCGACGGAGCACCTCTGGCGGCGTCGCAATGTTGCGAGCGAGCTCGGCCTTACTCAGGTGCTGCGCATCCCGCGCGGCATCAAGAGCATGGATGAGTTTTCGGATGACTCCGTCCGTCGAGTCAATCTCTGCCCGAGCCTCTGCATAGACCCGACGAAACGAAGGGCTCTTCAGCTCGCGCTCAACGTAGTGGTCAAAACCGGTTTTCCGAGTCTTCCGAGGCATAGGACGAGCGTAACGCAAAAGTTACACCTTGCAAGCAAGGCCCACCGCCACAGCCAGCACTACATTCACGCAACGGGCGCCGACCTTCGGGACGCCATCGGGCGCCTTCCGGGCAACCCGTGGGCCGCCCCTTCAATCCCGCGCCCGTTTCTCCCCAAGTACCTTTCGTCACTCTTTGTCTGGGCGGGCAGATTCGCGACCTGCATTTACAAAGGGAAGGCGGTCATTCACGCGCAAACAGCATCAAAACCGCTGGGTTCGGGTTGAATGCCTCGACTAGAGGTGACGCAAAGTAGTGGGAAATCACCCGCGAACCTGCGGAAATTCCGAGCATTTTACGAAGCCTATCCTGGTGAGCTCGGTGCCTCACCGTTGGAGTCTTCGCCCCCCTCACGCCGGGCCGCGGAGATTCAACAGATGCCGTCTGTTGAATCGTTCCTGCTTCAGGCCTTGGACCTTTGATCACGGTTTTCCCCCACTGGAGCGCGCCTGAAGAAATGCCACAATCGCAGCTATTCAAAATCCACACCTCAAGCCTACCCATGCACCCATCCACTAAACGACAAGCCTGGATCCGATTCAGCAAGACTTGGGCTGCCTTCCTCCAGGAGCCGGGCGGAGTTTTAAGGTCACAAATTGTGACCTTAAAACCGGGCGGGAGTGGAAAATGCAATACCGCCATCCGCGACTTGATGACACCACCGCAACGATCAACGCTGGCGGTCATCCATGAGTACGGAGCTCGGTCCGATCTAGCCAGGCGATGTGCTTCAACGTGTTCGCGCCACTCAGCACGCGCCTGGAACTCGCCCGGGAGGTGCTTCGGCCATTCGTTCCTGGCCTCGCGGCGGTGGAGGCGATCGCCATCGAGCACACGCCGCCTGAGGACATCTTCAACGACCAGTCTGGGCGCGGTGGCGTCGACTGCGATCTCTTTATCGAGGGGACAAACGCCCGTGGCGAGGGCTTGGTCCTGGTGATCGAGACGAAGTTCGTCGAGCCCGAGTTCAGCGTCTGGGCTCCTTGCGGAAGGCGCGCTCGGACACTCGGGATGCCCATTGGCGGGCAGCAGCTGGCAGCTCTGGGTGAACCTGGCGCTCGCGCATGAAGAGGCCAAGCGTCGAGGCGCCTCGGACATTCGCTTCGCCGTCTGCACGTCGGGGAACAACGCAGCGCTCCTCAAGGGAGGGGAAGTGCTCGATGGCTTTCGCTCGCTCCTTCGTCGCCCGGCGCGCTACCGAGGGATCTGACGCGGACAATTCCGACGTCGGAACTGTATACCACCTGTCCCCGAGAATCACGCGGTAGACAACGAGCTTTTGGCTGGGTTTTGTTACGCAGGCGGCTTGACCCGGGCCCCAAGGGCCGCGGTGCTTCCAGGCCAGTCCGGAGGGG
>JBBSBI010000338.1:0-3084 GCA_038251425.1 Polyangiales bacterium | reverse complement strand
GGGGAAGTCACGAGAGCGCGGAGTCTAGGCGAGCCATTGCGGCAACTTAAAGCTTCTCCAGGTGAGGCCCTCAAGGATCTGGGTTCGGCAGGGTTTTCCGAGCGAACCGTCCACGGCTAGGGTGGAGGAATGTTGCCCTCGTTGTCTCAGATCACGGCCGAGCTTTCGGCATTGGCACCCCTCGCCCGCGCCGAGCCTTGGGATAATGTGGGGCTCCTGCTCGAACCCGCTGGCTTGGTGAGCGGGGAGCGAAAGGTGGAGCGGGTATTGCTCACCATCGACTTGAATCAGGCTGTGCTGAACGAAGCGCGCGCAGGGCAAATCGATTTGATCGTTGCCTACCATCCACCTATCTTCTCGGGATTGAAGCGGCTCACGTTTGCCGATCCGGGTCAGAGGTTGTTGCTCCAGGCGCTGGCAGCAGAGATCGCGATCTACTCGCCTCACACAGCGTTGGACGCCGCAGCCGAGGGCATCAATGATTGGTTGGCTGAAGGTGCGGGGCCCGGGAAAAAATCGGCACTCTTGCCGAGTGTGGTGCGTGAGAGTTCGAGCAAGCTCGTGGTGTATGTGCCGGAGGCGAACGCCGAGCCGCTGCGCGAAGCGCTTTGCAGGTATCCTGGAGTGGCGCAAATCGGGGAGTATTCAAACTGCACCTTTGGATCGACAGGTGAAGGCACATTTCTCGGCTCCGAGGCCTCCAATCCGCGGCTCGGGACGCGGGGTTCCCTCACGCGGGTGCGCGAAGTGCGCCTCGAAATGTTGGTCGCAAAATCCGCCCTCGGAGCACTCCCGGAGCTCCTTCAAGCTCACCACCCGTACGAAGAGCCCGCGTGGGAGCTTCAGCGTTTAGAACCAGTCATGAGTGAAGCCGTTGGCATGGGGCGGTCGATTCGCCTCGCAACCCCAGCGCCGCTCAACGAATTGGTTCAGCGCTTCAAGGAACACCTCGGCCTCCGCAATTTGCGCGTTGCCACGGCTCCTGCGCATGAACGCGGGGAAGCGATTTCGACCATCAACGTCTGCGCTGGTGCGGGTGGATCAGTCTTTGAGAAGGCGCCGCTGGCGGAGCTCTACGTGACGGGCGAACTACGGCATCACGACATTCTCGGCTTCCTAGCGCGCGGGGCGAGTGTGATCTTGACCGACCACAGCAACAGTGAGCGTGGCTATCTGCCCAGCTACCAGCGCCGGATACTGGAGCGTTGCCCTGGGCTCGTGGTGCAGCTCGCAACAGCGGATAGCGACCCTTTGCGCATTGTTTAGAGGCTATTCTTTGGCTTTTCCAAAGATCTTCGAGCCAGGCGGCACGGATTTGGTGATCCATACATTGCCGCCGATCACCGAGCCTTGGCCGATCACGGTGTCGCCACCCAAGATCGTGGCGCCGGAATAAATGGTGACATCATCTTCCAGCGTGGGGTGGCGCTTCTTCGGCAGCTCCCCCGCATAGTCACTGCGCTTGGTAGAAATCGCGCCGAGTGTGACACCCTGATACACTTTGACATTGGTGCCGATCTCAGACGTTTCCCCGATCACGACACCCGTCCCGTGATCCAAAAAGAAGCCACGCCCGATCTTGGCGCCTGGATGAATATCAATGCCCGTCGCGCCATGTGCGTACTCCGAAATGATGCGCGGTATCATCGGCACCCCCTCTTCGTAGAGAATGTGACCGATGCGGTGGCAGGTGAGCGCTTCCACCGCCGGATAGCTGAAAACGATTTCTTCAACGCTCTGTGCCGCCGGATCTCCCTCATAGGCCGCTAAAAGGTCAGCATTGAGCACGCGCCGCAGCTCAGGCAAGCGGTGAAAAAGACGCAGCACAACGCCTTGACTCCACTCCGCGCAGTCCTGCTTGGCGTCACGCTTGGCCTGTTTCTCATAGGTGACAGCGCGATTGATCTGAGCGGTGAGAATTTCGTACGCCGGATACACGTGCTCACTGATCGCAAAACGCAGGTTGTGAGGATTGAGAGAGCGCTGACTGTAAAAGCCAATGTAAATGATGGGCTTCAGGTGATTGAGAGCAGCTATCACCGCGCGCTTATTTGGAAGCGCGGCGCTTTCCAAATTGTTGATTTCTTCGGAACCGGCGTAGCTCTCCACGACGGTGTCGATGGCGTCTTCGAGCTCTTCAATGCGCGTGGGAGGGATACTGGGCATGCGGCGAAATAGGAGTCTAGCCCGTTTGGGTGCGCTCACCAACTCGCTCATGGGTGCATGCTTAGCTTCAGATTGCGGCCGAAAGGTGACGCGGCGGTCCCGAGTTCGTGACGGAGGTTCGGTCCTCAGGCTAGTCTGCCGTCACCAAGCATGAGGATCGCGTGCAAGAACTGACGCACCTGGAAGACAGCCCGCTCGAGGTCGAGGTGCTGGAGGATCTCTCGCCACAGCGGGAACCGGGATTCCTCTGGCTGCGTCGTCAGCGTTGCCAGCTCAGGCTCGCGGATGGCAGTGCCAGCGGCGCCTTTATCTACGACAGCATTGGACGTCAGGCTCTCGACGCGGTCGTGATCGTGCCGCATTTTCTGAAGGGTGATCGGCGCTGCGTGTTTTTGACTAGCTCGATTCGTCCTCCCTTGGCGGCGCGTGATGCGAGCCGTATCGCGGGTGATGGTCCTCGGCATTGTGTGTTGTGGGAATTGCCGGCAGGTTTAATTGAGCCGGGGGAAGTGGGGGAAGCGGGCGCGCGGGCTGCTGCCAAGCGTGAGCTCTTGGAGGAGATCGGTTTTGATGTTGAAGAGCGTGCGCTCTCACCCCTGGGCAAGAGTTCTTTTCCAGCGCCGGGAGTGATCGCCGAGCGGCACTTTTTCTTTGAAGTTGAAGTGGATCCGCGTTTGCGAGTGACGCCAACGCTGGATGGCTCGGTGCTAGAAAAACACAGTGAAGTCGGCGCTTTTGAGCTGGAAGTGGCACTGGCAGCGTGCCGCACCGGGCGCATCGAGGATGCGAAAACGGAGCTTGGCTTGCGCAGGCTAAAGGAGATGCTCAGTTGACGGGGCCGCATGTCATCTTGGTGGCCAAGAAGTCTGCCTACCACCGGCATGTGGAGCAGAAGCAGGACGCGCACGCTCAGGCGCT
>JBBSBI010000337.1:0-3108 GCA_038251425.1 Polyangiales bacterium | reverse complement strand
GCGCTGAAGGGCGCCACAGGTTTCTTCACGCTGCTTCCGCCCGATTTCGGGGCGGCCCACATTTTCGAGTCCCAGAAGCGCACCTCGGACGCCATCGCTGGAGCGGTGAAAGATGCGACGGTGCCGCACGTCGTGATGCTGTCGAGCGTCGGTGCCGAGCTTGAGAGTGGGACGGGACCCATTCGCGGCCTCAACTACTTGGAGAAGGTGCTGGGCGAAACGGGAACCAAGCTCACCGCAATCCGCGCCGGTTATTTCCAAGAGAATGTGGGCAATATGCTGGCCCCAGCCAAAGCGCAGGGCATCTTCCCCAACTTCACGCCGTCGCAGGATTACCCCATGCCCATGATCGCCACCAAGGACATCGGCCTGTTAGCGGCCGAATGTTTGCTCGCTCCCAAGGCGGAAACGATCGACCTGGCGGGCCCCGCGTACTCCATCCGGCAACTCGCAGAAAAGCTCGGCAGTTCCCTCGGCAAGCCACTTCAGATTGTGGACATCCCACCAGAGCAGCACGTGGGCGCGATGCTCCAGGCGGGGATGCCGGCGCCGTGGGCCGAATCGTACGCCGAAATGTATGCAGCGTTTGGTGCCGGCAAAGTAACGCCCAAGGGCGACCGGCTCGTCCAAGGCACGACGACGCTCGACGAAGTCATCAAGACTCTTGTTGGCTGAAATCGCGTCCTCGCTGACGGGAAGTACTCGCTCCTCGAACATGGGGCTCCCCGATTCGTGGGCCACTACAGAATCTGAGCCGGAGCTGCCCTAACGAAACCGGTGGTGGCGGTTTCGAGGCAGCGTATGCGCCCGCCCGAGCACACACAAATGTCCGAGTCTACCCGGAACACATGAGCCAAGAGCCAAGCGCAGCGTTTGCGGTCATGGAGCGTTTTCTGCGCGGCTTCGCAAAGGCGCCCACGAGCGCAATTTCGATCAGCCGACGGCACCACCTCGGTCCCCTGGGCAGGGCGTGGTAGGGAAGACGGCGGAGGTGATCCAATTTTTACCGAGCTCATCATCATTCTGGGTCTCATCCTGGCCAACGGGATCTTCGCGGGCGCCGAGATCGCGGTTGTTTCGCTCCGCCGCACGCGCGTGCAGCAGATGGTCGAGGAGAAACGGAGAGGGGCACTATCGCTCGCCGCCGTGCGCTCCCAACCTGAGCGGTTCCTCGCCACAGTGCAGGTGGGCATCACCGTTCTCGGGGCCACGGCCGCCGCATTCGGTGGTGCTGCGTTTGCAGAGGACCTCGAGCCGCTGCTAGCGAAGCTGCCGTGGATCGGCAAGAACGCCGAGGAGGTCGCGCTGGGCGTCGTGGTTGCGCTCGTGTCCTACCTGTCACTCGTCCTGGGCGAGCTGGTGCCGAAGTCCCTGGCCTTGCGGGTCGGCGAGGACTACGCGCTGCTGATAGCGAAGCCACTGTTGGCTCTCTCCTGGGTGGCGAGGCCCGTCATCTGGTTCCTGACCGCGAGCTCTAACTTGATTCTTCGACCTTTCTCGGACCGTACCGACTTCATGGAAGCGCGGGTCTCGAAGGAGGAGCTGCAACAGATGGTGGACGAGGCAGCGAAGAGCGGTGCGGTCCACGAGCACGCCAGCGAGCTCGCGTCCCGGGCGCTGGAATTCGATAAGCTCACGCTGCGCGATGCGATGATTCCACGGAACCACATCGACGCTCTTCCGAAAACGGCGACGCCGGATCAGATTCGACAGTTGCTTTTGGAGAAGCGCCGCTCTCGTGTGCCCGTTTACGACGAAACGCTGGACAACGTTGTGGGATACGTGAGCGCGAAAGACGTCGTTTCCCTTGCCTGGGAGCGAAAATTGGTGGTGCTTCAGGACATCCTTCGCCCCATCAAGTTCTTCCCCGAGACCGTCCTTGCGATCGAGGTTCTCCAATTTATGCGTCACGAGCATCAGCGCATCGCCGTTGCAGTCGACGAGCACGGAGCGATTTCCGGCCTTGTGACCTTCGAGGATCTCCTGGAGGAGCTGGTGGGGGACGTGTTCAGCGAACACGAGGAATCCCTACCGAAGATTGAACGGGAGGCGGGAGGCTCGGCGCTCGTACGCGGTGAAGTGCCCATCCGAGACGTCAACCGCGAGCTCGGGCTGGCGCTGGACGAATCCGAGAGTACCAGCACTATCGCGGGCCTGTGCGCTCAGCTTGGAGGTGGTATCCCCAACCGTAACGCCCGGCTGGCGGCTAACGACGGGACGGTGCTCCTGGTGCTGGAGGCTTCGTCGAGGGGAGTTCGAAGGGTGAGGGTGATCCCAGCGTTAGCGGCTTCGGCCTTGAACAAGGTGGACAGGAACGATGACAACGACAGCTCCTGAACACGGGACTCGATGCGGTGATCGCGGCCAAAGCGCGCGGGGTGCCATCGGAAGGGATTTGGCGCGTAGCCGATCGCGCCAAACCCAGTAGGGCGCTTTACCGCCGCACGCACACATCCAACCCAAAAACGCTCATCCCTGTGAGCGTTTTTGGGCATCGTACGCTGCACGCGTGTAGGTTGTTGTCTCGTCAATCACGATAGCGTCTGCCCATGTGTGGTATTCGTTAGTAAGCGTTGCAGCTTCACGGCGTTAAAAATCTCTATTCTCTTCGCAATGATGTTGATCAAGTTCGCGTTCCTTGTAATGGTGCGAACAGTGAAGAGGTCTTTGATCTCTCCGCAGCACACCAACACTTCCGAGAGAGCCCTGCATGAAGCATTCACCGCTTAGGCTGTTCGCCGTCATTGGGCTACTTGCCGTTTTCCTCCGCTGCGGCTCCTCCTCCAAGCCCTCGGGCGGCCGGGGAGAGCTGGGAATGACGCCGCCAACTGGCACCGATGGTCCGCTGATCAACCTTCCGGGTTCCGGCGGGTCGGCAAGCTCATCGGGCGGTGGGAGCGGCATCCATTTGGGGAATGCGGGGGTGAGCGGCATGTGCGCGATCATGTCGTGCCCGCCCGACGGGGTGCCTGTGGCGACGTGTGGCAATGCGCTGATTGAAACGGGGGAGGTGTGTGACGACGGCAATTCGCGTCCGGGTGATGGTTGCTCAGGCTTGTGTCGTGAGGAAGCCAATTTCGCCTGTCCGACGGTCGGCATGGCGTGCGT
>JBBSBI010000336.1:0-3242 GCA_038251425.1 Polyangiales bacterium | reverse complement strand
GAGGCGTGACATGAGCGCGGAAGCCATCACCATCATCAGCGGCTTCGCCCTGCTGGCCGTATTTGCTCTCGTGGGCTGGAAGCTCCGGCGCGACGGTGCGCGCGACGAGCAAACAGACGGAAAGAGACCAAGCCATGACCCACGGTGAAAGAGCAGCCATGGGGTTTGCCCTGGCGCCTGATGCGCACGTGCCGCTACGTGGTCACGGGACTGCGACGCGCGCTCTTTACGAACGGTTGGCTATGACGAGCCGCAGCAGGACACTCAGCTCAGTCCCGTGGGATGGGGAGCTGGTATGACCGTGAACACGCAGCGACGCCAGTTTCTCGAAGCGCTGGTCGGGGCCGCGGGGGTCCTCGCGAGCTGCGACGCCTGTACCTGCACCGGCTCCTCGCCGCCTCAGGCAAACGCCCCAAGGCTAGCGGGTGGCAGCCGCCCGTCCCCGGACCTCGATCTCGTCCTGAGTGCAGCACCGGGAACCGTCCCGCTCCTTGATGGGCCCCCAACGGCAGTTTGGCGCTTTTCGGCACGCGTTCTGAGCGGCCCTGCCAGTGCGGTCGTAGCGCAGGACGCGGGCTATCTCGGGCCCACGTTGAGGCTGAGGCAGGGGCAACGGGTGCGCGTTCAGTTCGACAATGCTCTCGGACAAGACTCAATCGTGCACTGGCACGGTCTGCATCTCTCGGAGCAGAACGATGGACACCCCAACTATTCCGTGCCGTCGGGAGCGCGGTATGTGTACGACTTCGAAGTTGCAAATCGCGCGGGGACCTACTGGTACCATCCGCACCCCGCGGACCAGACAGGTCTTCAAGTCTACCGCGGCCTAGCAGGGCTGCTCCTGGTCACCGACGACGACGAGCAAAGGATCGGTTTGCCCGACGGCGACCGAGAGTTAACGCTCGTCCTGCAGGACCGAACGTTCGACCAGTACAACCAGCTCGTCTACGCGCCGAATCGGATGATCGGAATGCTCGGCGACCGCGTGCTGGTCAATGGACAGACCGCGAAGACACGGGAGGTCCAACGGGGGCCTCACCGGTTGCGCATTCTGAATGGTTCCAATAGCCGCTTCTACGACCTCGCGTGGAGCGACGGGAGCCCGATGACGGTGCTCGGCACCGACGGGGGGTTGCTCGAGTCAGCGGTCGAGAAACAGCACCTCGTGCTCGCTCCTGGACAGCGCCTTGATGTCTGGGCGAGTTTCGGCAGCGGTCCCGGTGACGACGTGTGGCTCGAGAGCCGCGCTTTCGACGACCCGGGGCCGGCAATGGGCATGGGCCGAGGCATGGAGGGAGGTGGTGTCGCAAAGGTACCCAACGGTACGCCGCTCCGCATTCAACGCTTCGTTGCAACGGGGAAGGCCTTGATGTCACGAGCGCCCGATCGGTTGAGCCGGGAGACGGCACCGAACACAGAGGCCCCGCGTGCCACCAAGACCTTCACGACTCAAATGCGGATGATGCGCTGGCTGCTGAATGGTCGCGCTTTCGAACCGCGTGGCGTGGCGGACAACGAACGAGTGCGGCTTGGATCCACGGAAGACTGGGAATTCGTCAATGCGGGTGGCCCCATGACGATGGCGCACCCGATCCATTTGCACGGACCGCAGTTTCGAATCCTCGAACGCGTCGCCGGCCCCGGGCTGGCCACGTTGCGCGACGGTCTCTTCGATCAGGGCTGGCAGGACACGTTCCTGCTACTGCCGGGAGATCGCGTGCGCTTGCGAGTCAGGTTTGAGCGTCACGCCGGTATGTTTCTCTACCACTGTCATAATCTCGAACACGAGGACATGGGCATGATGCGTAACTATTTGGTCGAGCCCAGCTGAGCAGGCTGTTAACCATCAAACAGGCCCGAGCACGTTGGGGGAAAGTGCGGGGACGCTGCGGCGTCGCGGCGTTCCTGCTATGGATCCCTCTCAAGCTGCGTTGGCGTGTTCGGAGTTGGCCCCGGAGGTAAATCATGAATAAACTCAAACTGCCCTGGACCAATCTGCAGTCGAGTCTCTGGCTCCCGTGTTTGCTGGCGCGACGAACGACTCAGCGGCACCTCCGCGTGTTATGTGTTGCGTTGTCAGGCTTCCTCTGGTGGAGCGCGCTAACTGCGCCGGTCATGGCGCAGGGAGACGTGGCCGGGCCGCAGAATCTACCTGCTCCCAAGAACGAGGATCTTTCTCTCGCACCGGCAAAGGTAGCCGTGCAGCCAATCGCCCTCGACGAGGAGATCCGCAAGCGCCTCCAGAACGTCCTGGATGCCACCGACTGGTTCACCGCGCCGCAAGTCGCGGTCGAAGATGGCGTGGTTTTTCTCAACGGCCGGGCCGAAAGTGATGAGATCAAGAAATGGGCGGGCGATTTGGCGCGCAACACCCAGGACGTGGTCGCCGTGGCCAACCGGATCGAAGTGTCCAAGCCATCCGCTTGGGACTTCAGCGGGGCGCAGAGCGGCTTATCCGGATTGTCGCGCGACGTCATCCGCTCCCTCCCGTTCCTCCTCGTCGCACTGTTGATCCTGGCCTTGTCGGCGGGGGCTGGGTGGTTGACCGCGCGCGGCGCTCGACACTTTCTCGGCGCGCGTATCCGGGCGAAACTGCTGCGGGGCGTCCTTGCGGGGGGCCTGGGCGTGAGCGTGTTTCTTGCGGGCACTTACATCGTACTGCGGGTCTCCGGTTTGACCCAGCTGGCTTTGACGATCGTCGGCGGAACCGGCCTCGTTGGGCTGGCGGTCGGCATTGCCTTCCGGGATATCACTGAGAACTTCTTAGCCAGCATCTTCCTGAGTGTGCAGCAGCCGTTCGAGAAGGGCGATCTCATCGAAATCGTCGGAGTCACCGGCTATGTTCAGCAATTGAACGTCCGCACGACGGTGCTGATGACTCTCGACGGCAATCTCGTGCAAATCCCCAACGCTGCAGTTTACAAGAGCACAGTCCGAAACTTCACCGCCACCCCCAACCGGCGCGAGAACTTCGTCGTCGGCATCGGTTACGATGACGCGATTGATGAAGCCCAGGAGATCGCCCTGAAGGTACTGGTGGATCACCCGGCGGTCTTGAAGGAGCCAGAACCCTGGGTGCTGGCGGACGACTTGGGCAAAGCGACCGTCAATTTACGAGTCTACTTTTGGATCAATGGCCACGAACACAGTTGGCTCAAGGTGCGGTCTTCCGTAATCCGGCTCGTGAAACGCGCCTTTCAGCAACGCGGCATCAGCATGCCGGACGAGGCACGAGAAGTCGT
>JBBSBI010000335.1:0-3285 GCA_038251425.1 Polyangiales bacterium | reverse complement strand
GCGGGACAGGCTGAGTGCTCTTCTCCGGTAACAGGGGACGGCATGTGGCACCACATTGCGGCGACGTGGGACTCCGGAAGCCGTGACGTGCGCTTGTTCTTGGATGGCGCCGAGATTTGCTCGGGCTTCAACGCTGTGTCTCTCGGAGGTGCTCACAAATTGTCGGTGGGGAAAAACACCTTAGGCGCCGATGGTTTCGCGGGCGGGATCGACGACGTGCGGATCTACAGCCGCATTCTTTCAGCTTCTGAAATTACGGCGCTGGCTCAATAACGCGGCTGCTGCTAGCGCGCTGCCCCGACGTAATTCAGGCTCCAAGCGCCTTGGCTCCCAAAAGCCCGTTCTTTGGACAGCTCGCGTACTTCCTGGCCTCGCGTTTCTTTCACCAGCACGTTATGCATGGCGCGTTCGGCATAGACTCGATACGAGAAGATCATTGAGAGGCTCGAATTCTCATTCACGAAAGCAGGAATATTCGGCCATTGGACAGTCACTGGGTAGATCAGCCCGCCGAGCATTTCCGTTTTCGCTCCGCCTCGGTTGAGAATATTGATGCTCTGATACTCGGTCTTGTAACCCAGCAGCCAAAGCGTCGCGCCTTCGTTCACGAGCTCGGGTGTGTCCCCTTCGGTCTCAATATTAAGGGAGCGCGACCACACGTTGAGTGGGCCCTTCAGGCGCAGGATGCCTTGAAAATCCTCCAAAAAGACATCCGCTTGGTTCGGCTCATTGCTCAGGCTGCCGTAGCAACGCTTGAATGCGAGCGGCTGCATTCCTGCCTGATGAAAGGTGAGCGTGTTGAGCCGATACTCTTCAGAGCCCGCGTTGAAGTATTCCATGATGAGTGGCGTTGAGCTCGTGCCCTCAAAACGCACCATCGGGACATCCTTCAAGGCCTTTGGGATCCGTAGCAGCGAGCGCATGCCCATGATCCGCTTCACGTTGCCGCGGACATGAATGGGCTCAGTGATGTTGTACACATCGCGCGGAAAATACAGTGTTTCTGCGCCTGAATCGATGGCGGCCTGAATCGCTTTGGACCATGTTTCGCTGTCGTCAGTGTTAAAATCTCTGACGTTGGTCCAGGTCTTCGCTGGTGGGTAGGGTGCGGAGGGCGTCTGCTTGATGGGTAAGTTCAGGGGTGTCCGGGGCGACTTGAAGAGACTCTGAATGTTGCCCTTCCAGAGTTCCTTGATTTCGTTGGAGCCATCCCCACCGCGCAGGACGGCGCTGTACCCGTCAGCCACCACGTTGCGCAGGTAGAGGCTGTCCCCCGTGTATTGCATGCCAACGCGATTGCTCGCTCCGCCGTGGAAATGGCTGTTGAGCATGACGACCGTACCGCTGCCTTTGAACGCAGGCACCGAATTGTAGCTTTGCAGATTCTCAATTTCGATGGGCAACCCGTCGTTTTCCCAACCAACAACCCGCTGCCCGACCAGCGTGATGTTGACGAATGTGAGATCGTATTCGCTGGCACTCGTGAAGATCCCCCGATCAAAGCCTTCCACGCGCAGATTCTTGATCAGCCCGGGGCCTGGCCAGGGCCAGGTGGTGAGGCCAGCCGAGCCCTTGCCGTCACCACTCCGAATCGTGACATTCTCAATCCCGCCCCCGTTGTTCGACTGATAAGCGATGCCAATCGCGCCCGGATTGCCCTTGCCGGTATCCACCGTGAGGTTGGACACGTAGCTTTGCATGGCGTCCCCGTTATTGGGCGGATCCCCGACGGAAATCACAGGCTGTGGATGGGTCGGATCTCCAAATCCAAGAGTGTTGTCCTTGAGCTTGATGATTGTTTTGTCGCGATTGCGCCCCATCAAGGAAAGCCTGGCGAACCACTGGATGGTATCGGACACCACGTAGGTTCCGGAGGTTAAATAGAGCGTGGTAGAATCGAGTTGATCAGAGTTCTCGCGAACCGCTTTTCTGAGTTTCGCGGTGTCATCGGTGATGCCGTCGCCCTTAGCGCCAAAGTCGCGTTTGAGATCGAGCTGACCCGCGTCTGCAGGGAAGACGATCTCGGGGGCAGGAGCTGCCGGTGCGGCCGTCACGAAGGCTTCTCGACTGCTACCGCCCCGTGGCTTCTGTGCGATGCACGAACCTAACAGGAGAACGGTGCAAGCGCTGACGCCGAGGCTTCGAAACAAGCGGGCGCTGGGGGAAAAAAGCAACATAGGATTTCCTTATACACACGGGCTGGCCGTGCGGCGGCCAAAGGCGCCGTGCAGGATAGCGGCGCGTTGTTTTCTGTTGGCAAGAACTTGTTGATGGAGAGACCATTGCCCTCGGCCGCGCATCAGCTGGTGTTCGCCGGCCCCCGGAAAGCGCAGGGGATCCCAGCCAAAGTATGCCTCTTCGAGCGCATCTCTGAGAAAGCGAGCGGCCAGCTCCAGCGTGATCCATTCGACACCGTGCACGAGCAACTCTTGCGCTTCAGAGCTAAGAGCACTGGCCGTCGAGGCATAGCCGTGCAGGCTGGATTCGTAGATCGCGAGGCTAAACTCGGCTTGGGCCTCATTTTCACCCTTCAGATTGCACCAGGAGCGCCAGGCATCCCCGAGCTCGCTGGCGAGCGACGCCGGGCCCACGGTGTCGAGGTCAATCCAACACACAGCATGCTGCGGCTCTTCGGGTGAGAACAGGAGATTGTCAAACTTCGGGTCGCCATGCACGAGCCGAGGCAGCTCATCGACTAACGGTGGCAACTGTTCGGCTGACCTCAAGAGGGCTTCCCCAAGTGCCGAAACTTCAGGAAACAAGCGATGCTGAGCATGGCTGTCGAGTGCAACTTGCAGGCGATGAAGGTGCGCAGCTGTGTCGTGGACTCCCGTGCGCAGGCCCTGAAAGCTGTGCTCGAGATCGGCGAGCGCCGTGTGGAAAATGCCGAGACTCTGCCCAGCTAAGGCGGCCGTGTGAACATCTGGCCGCTTGAGGCTCACGCCGTTAACCCGTGTTAATATGCGCCAAATCTGGCCCTCCAAGCGCGAAAAATAGGAACCTTGGCGATTGGGGATGAGGCGGGGGGACGGAAGGCCCTTCTTGGCGAGGTGTTCGGTGACAGCCAGGATATTGCTCTGAACATGCTCCGAAAAAATGGGGTTGACTCGTTGCAGCACCCACTCGCTGCCGGCGTGCTCGACCTCGAAGGTGTCGTTGATCAAGCCCCCTGATATTCGAGACAGGCGTGCTCCAGCGAAGCCCCAAGCCACGAGCGCCCTTTCCGCATCGGTCAATGTCGCGGGTGAGTTGGGGGCCATTTCGGTGATCCTTGCATTCGCTCAG
>JBBSBI010000334.1:0-3285 GCA_038251425.1 Polyangiales bacterium | reverse complement strand
AACATGGGCTCTTGGGCCGTTCACCGCTCCTTGAGCCTCGGTGACGTGATGAGCTGGGTTCCGAGAGTCGTCGGCTCGATGGCCTGCTCTTGCTTCTGCTCTTCACTTCCGACTGATTGTCAGTTCGAATGGCTTATGCTCGACGATCGATGGTGGCTTCACCGCAATACGGCCGATGGTCAAGTGATCAAGTCGTTTGAGTAGGCAGGACTAACAGCTGTTTCCCGATGCCATTCAAAGTGTGGACGGAGGTGGCGCTGTGGGGACCAGGTTCGGCCGAACGCAGTAGCCACCGACATAACTCGTGGAGCCGAAGCCGAGATCGGCAACCAAATTGCTCTTACATTGAAACCCATCGGGGCAGTGACAAAAGGGTGCTTCGGGCGCTGGCCCGTCGCAGCGACACGAGCAGTAGGATTGCTGTGCGTACCCCAAACAGATGCCCGCGCCACAGCTCGTTGGGTCTTCCTCCACGATAGTCGCCCCTTGCGCCGAAGCGTCAGCCTGACCGCAGGGAACCCCCACTTTCTCCGCAAGCTTGAGCGAAGTCTTGCTGAACAGTTCTGCTTCACCAGAGCAGCTCGCCAGGGCAACGGACAGGGACAGCGGGAGAAGCCAGAAACCGCGCTTTTGGATGTTGATTCTCATGGCAACAATGGGCCCCGAGTACTCGAAATGGCTCAGGGCGTCCCCAAATTTTGTAAGAAAATCATCACACATTCCTTTTTACTGAGCCAATCTAGGGCGCTCGCGGCCCTACACGCGGGCTACCTTCGCTCGTGTCCCTTCATGATCCTCCTACCCTTACGCCCGAATGCCGCCGCGACAAAAGTCGTTTCGCTCGAGCGCGCGAGGAACGAGCGCTGCTCGGACTCAACTTTGGTGCTGCGGGCGCAAGCAGGTGATCTTGGTGCGCAACGTGACCTCTACGATCGCTTCGCGCGGCCTGCCCTGGCCCGCGCTGTGAGGCTGGTCGGTCGTTTTTCAGAAGCGGAGGATATCGTGCAGGAGGCATTTTTGGATGTATTTCGCGATCTTTCTCGACTCAAGGATACGGATCGGTTCGATCGGTATTTGATGGGAATTCTCGCCCACCGCGCTCATCGCCGCTTTCGGCGCGAGCGCCTGCTTCGCCGCCTTGGGTTCTCTTCTTCCAACGCGCACGATGCGACCCTCGAAAAGTTGGCGTCCGGTGCCGACCAAGAAACGTTGCTCCAGCTGTCGCGAATTGATCAGGTCGTACGAATACTCGCTCCCGATCTGCGTTTAGCTTGGATGCTGAGGATGGTGGAGGGCTGCTCGCTCGACGAAGTTGCTGAGCAAGGGCGTTGCTCACTCGCAACCGCCAAACGTCGGATCGCGAGCGCTCAGCAAGAAGTGGCAAACGTTGTTTCCCTTTCTCTAGCCGAGGCGAGTGGCTCTTGAAACCCTTACGCCCGCTCCGGGTTCCGCTGCGCAAAGAGCTGACTCAATTGCCTTCCGACGAAGCCGTCATGCGGGTTCGTCGCGCGGTATTTTCTGCACTTTCTGCCGCACCCGAGCAGGCAAAGTCGCGTTATTGGTTGAGTGTGGCCTGTGTGACACTTGGTCTGTTTCTGGCGGTATTTGGCTTCTTTCTCGCGCGCGGCCGGTTTGATCACGTAGCGAAACCTGCGGTCGCGTCTGCAGGTCCGTTGCTGACTCAGTCAGGAAGCGCATTCGTCGCGTTGGATGGCACCAACCACCCCGCGCGGCAGCGTTTTTCGGATGGCTCAGCGTTTGACCTTGCTGCCGGGGGAAAGATCGTGGGGCTTGCGTCGACATCCCAGGAATTCGCAGTGTTGCTCGAGCGGGGGACGCTCCATGTTTCGCTGGTGCCAGGCGGACCACGGCGTTGGGTGATAGAGGCAAAGTTCGCGCGAATCGAAGTAATCGGCACGGAATTTACAGTATCCCGAACGAACGACAGTATCGAAGTCTCGGTGATGCATGGGGTGGTGTTGGTCCGTTCGACGCTCTTACCTCAAGGGGTACAGAGGTTAACCTCTGGTGAACACGCACGCATGGAGGCTCAAAGCGAAACCCCGACGGACAGTAGGGAACACATACCGTCCAAGTCGCCAGCACGCCAAGCGGTCCGAGCTAATCGACCTGCCCACGCTTCGGTAGATGAACTTTTCGCCGTCGCCGATCAATCACGGTTGCGCGGTGACCTAGCTGATGCCGAAGATGCTCTCGAACGAATCACCCGTGAATATCCGCACGATTCGCGCATTCCCGTTGCTCATTACACGCTGGGACTGGTGCGCTTAGCTGGTACCAATGGAGCGCGGAGAGCCATTCCTGAATTTGAGCGAGTGGTGAGCCTGAGTCCGTCTGGCAGCGTGCGACAGGATGCTTTGTCACGCCTCGTCGAGACGTACCACGGGCTCGGTGAGGGAACGCGGGCACGCGAACTTCTGGCTCAATACCGCCGAGAATTCCCCTCAGGACGACACCTGAAACGCTTGACACTCCTACTTCAAGCCGACTCGGTAAGGCGACCGTGAGCGCGCAGAGGCAGGCGCTCTTCGCTGTTGCGGTGCTCGTCTGCCTTGCATTGAACGCAACTGCGGCCGGCGCGACACCGCTCGCCTCACAGGTCCAGTTAACTTCTGCCCCGTGCGAAACGTTGCCGTACGACGACGATGCCTTGAGAAAGGCGCTGGATGTCGAAGTTCGCGCCGCACACTTGTTTACCGAAACGACGATCCCTGAGGCAAGTATCGTCGTGAGTGTTTCAGAGTGCTCTGAAAACGCGACGGAGCTTCAAATCTCCATCACGTTGCCAACGGGTCCGACAGTATCGAGCGTCAGCGCTTCCCTGAGTCTGGCTGGCACACCAAGAGAGGCTCGAACTCGAACGCTCGCGCTCGCGATAGCCGAGCTCCTGCGTGGAGCAACCGCTACCTATCCTGCAGCTGCGAAACCCACCGCTGTGACGCCCTCGAAGCACGCGACAGCAAACCAACGAGCAGTGCCCTTCGTTTTCTACCTCGCCTATGCGACGGTAGAAGAAGTCCATCAAGCCGGCCCTCTTCGCGGTGTTGGAATGGGCGTTGAACTCGCTCCGGAGGGGACGAGTTGGCGCCCGAAGCTCGCCGGAGAGGCTGCATTTGGCTCAGTTGTGACCGACTGGGGCTCGGTGAACGTGAGGGCTTTTGCCGTTAGCCTGACAGCAAGCACTTGCCTTTTGGATCACCCCAAGCTCACGTTGGGACCGACTTTAAAACTTCTGGCACTGACCGCTACAGCTCAGAGCAATTT
>JBBSBI010000333.1:0-3288 GCA_038251425.1 Polyangiales bacterium | reverse complement strand
GGCATCGGCAGATTTGGCGCGCTTCAAACACTCACGGGAACCCCAGAAAAAGGCCTGAATGGCGCAAGTTTCTTCGTCGATATCAACGGCTCCGGCAGCACGGACATCGTTTGGGTGGACTCGAGCTTAGGCGTTGACAAGGCCTGGCAGTATTTGGAGCTCTTCCCGCAAGGTCGCGCAGGCCTCCTTCGTCGTATCGATAATGGACTCGGCAAGGTCACCACCATTGAATACGCGACGGCGGCCTCCTACGCAGCGTTAGCACGCAAAGACGGCAAGCCTTGGACGAATCGGATCAATGCGGGCATCCCTGTCGTGAAACGCATCGTCACCGATGCCGGCCTCGGAGACCCACAGCTTGCGACTGAGTTCGTGTACCGCGATGGTACCTGGGATCCGAATCAACGCACCTTTGCCGGTTTCGCTGGAGGGATCCAGAAGGAGCTCGGCGATGAGTTTTCTCCGACACTCGTTTCCGAGAGCACCTTCAACATGGGCCTCGCGACGCGCGCGCTGCGTGGTGCTCCGGGCGTGGTCGAGGTGCGCGACGAAGCCGGCAAGGTATTTCAGAGAAAGTTCCTTAACTATCAGGAAACAACACTTGAAAAGGCCCTTAGCGGCGGCGTCGTTCATTACGGCTATGCCTCGTCCGAACGCGTCCAGCACGTAGAAGGTGCGGTCGCCACGGCGATTCGTGAGACTCTCACAGAGTGGGAGCAGGATACGTACGGCAATGTCATCCGCGAAAAGCGCTGGGGCGAGGTTCGGGGCGAAGATCGGTTGGTTGGCACCGATGAGACGCTGATCCAGCGGACTTTTGCCAACGATCCGGCGGAGTGGCTGTTTGGGTTGGTTGCCACCGAAGAGGTAACGGAAGCGGACGGCACGCGCCGCGCGCTCAAACGGAACTACTATGACGGTGAGCCCTTTGTTGGTCTGCCGCTCGAGCAGCTCACGCGGGGCGATCTCACGCGCCAAGAGGAATGGGTAGGGCCCTCCGCAACTGACTTCGAAATGGTCACTGCCACTCGCTACAACAGCGATGGGCTGCCCATTGAGACGAAAGACGCTCGCGGTGGGGGCCGACTATTTGAGTGGGATCCGGTGCACCACACGGGCCTCACGAGCGAAAAAGTAAAGCTGGAATCGAGCGTCGATCTCACCGAGCACGCCACCTATGATCCGCGCCTTGGTACTTTGCTCAGTGCTACCGAATACAACGGCCAAACCCGGCGTTACGAATACGATCCGTTGGGGCGGGTGGCGCGAGTGTTCGCACCGGGCGACGCTTTGGATGCACCCACTACCACCTATCGCTATCTTCCTGGCGCGCCGCTGTCACGTGTAGTGACGGAATCACGCACGGGCGTTGAGGCGGTGCCCGTTCAATACAGTGAGGCGCTCTCTGATGGCCTCGGGCGACCACGGGGCAGCTTGACGCGGGTGGATGACACGCAATGGGTGTTAGCTGGGGTCCGTCTTCTGAATGCACGGGGTGAAGACAAGAAGGAACTGCGACCCCGCTTCATTTCTAACGCAATTGCGGTGGATCCTAAGCTTTCTGGCGCTCTGCTTGAAGACGGGGGTGGTTCCACCACGTACGCTGACGCTTTCGGCCGAGTGGTGCGCGGGGTCGCGCCCTCTGGGATCGAGACGCGTGCAGAATACGCACCGTTTGAGAAGAAAACCTGGGATGGCGGTCAGCTTGATGCGAGCGCCGGGTACGAGCTCACGCCGACCATTGCGGAGATGGACGGGCAAGGCCGGGAGGTGCAAAGCCTGCGCTCTCTGAGGGGCCAAATGCTTGGTGCAAGGGCTCGCTTTGACGCCGCGGGGCAGCTCGTGAGCCGCACGGATCCTGAGGGGAACACGGCCACCTACGAGTACGATGGGCGCGGGCGGCGCGTGGCTGTTCACGATCCGGATCTTGGGACTCACATCAACGTTTGGGATCCAACTGGGAACCTCACCGAGCGAAGGCGCCCCGACGGCACCATCATTCGCTACAATTTCGATCTAGCAGGCCGCCTAGCGACCGAAGACTGGGGCGGCGACGGAACGCTCGATGTAGAGGAAACCTGGGACGCCGCTCCGAATGCCCCGGAAGACCGCCGATTCCGAGGCAAGCTTGTGCGCGCGAAGGACGCAACCGCCACCGCGGAGTTCACGTACGACGAACGCTCAAGAATCACCGAAACGCGTCTCGCGATCCAGGGCACCACGTACGCTACCAAGAGCCAATTTGACAATCTAGATCGCGAAACGGTCCACACGTACCCGGATGGGTCGTCCATTCGGATAGGGCGCAATTCACGGGGCCAACTGGCGCAATATGGGGAAGCCTTAAAGATAACCTACGGTGGCGATGGTCTCGAACAGGAGCGGCGCTTCAATACCGGTGTGTTGCAGAAATTCGCTTTCGACGTGGACGACAGGCTCACCGAACAGCGAGTGTTGGCTGCCAGCGGGAACCTCGTGGAGCACCTCAAGTGGACCTACGATCCCGCCGGCAACCTTACAGGGGTTGAGGATCGTCGGCCAGACATCACGCCTGATCTCGATCGCTCAGAAACTTACCATTACGACAATCTCTACCGGTTAACGAGTGTGCAGGGCCGTTGGGGCAACACCAACTGGGGCTACTCGCCTACCGGCAATCTGCTGTCCCGCAAGAGCACGGTTCCTGGGCAAACAGCGCTTCTGCTCACGTACGGCAACGGGATGCGGCCCCACGTGCCCGCTACGGTGGACGGTCAACCCTTCACCTTTGACGCCCTCGGACGGCTCACCAACGAAGGCGGGCGCACCTACCGCTGGAATAACGTCGATCAACTGGAGGAGGTCACCAATCCCGATGGTTCCAGCGTGAGGAACCACTTTGATCGCGAGGGTGTGCGTCGAGTACGCGTAGAGAAATCGGCGAATGGCCAAGAGTCTAAGATTGTATTTATTGATCAGTGGAGCGAGGTGCGCGATGGCAAGCTGCAGCGCTACATCGTGCATGGGGATAGGCGTGTAGCCAAGCTTGCGGCGAGCAATGGGGTGTCTGCGGGGGCGGCAGCGGGCGGGGCACCGGGCGCAACGGCAGGAATGGGAGGCATCACGCGGGGCGCTTCTGGGCGTTTCTGGAGTTGGTTCGCACAGGTGGCCGCCACAGGTTACTTGTTTTTGGCTCCTTTGTTGCTCTTGGTGCTAGCTTGGCATTATCGACGTCGACTCGTGTGGCCAGCGCGCTTGGCGCTCGGCGCGCTAGCGCTGCTGGCTGTAAGTGCCTGCAGCAGCGATAGC
>JBBSBI010000332.1:0-3302 GCA_038251425.1 Polyangiales bacterium | reverse complement strand
CTGTGGAGCTAAGTATGCGATCGCCGACAATAAAGTGCATGGGCGCAAGGTTAAGGTGCGCTGCAAGTCCTGTAACACAACGATCGTTGTAGACGGTACGGAGCTCGCGTCGAGCGGGGACGTACAGATTGGCAACGTCGTAACCGATCCGAAAACTCTCGACGGCAGCGAATTGTCTCCGTTGTTAGCAGAAGGCGAGATGTGGTCTGTCAGCGTCACCGACGACGATCAACGCGAGCTCAACACAAGCCAAGTGATCGCCGCTTTTCGAGCTGGACAATTCAACGATGCCACGTTCATCTGGAAAGAAGGCATGGGCGATTGGCTACCGCTTCTCGACGTCCCGGAATTTCAGTCGCTCCGTCAGCCTGTAGCCAAGCCCGTCGCCGCGGGGATCCCAAGGCCTGCAGCGGGAGCTGCACCGGTGGCAGCGAGAGTCTCCACCCTGCCTAAGCCACGAACCCTCACGCGCGACCTCTTCAGCACCGCATCAACCCAGGAAGAAGAGATCGCGCCGGCCCCGTCTCTCTTCGCCGCGAACTCGGCAGACGCTACCGGAGCACGCAACGAAAGCTCGGTGTTGTTTTCACTCGACGCGCTCAAGCGACAAAGTGTCCCCGCGCCGGCTCCCCAAAAGGCCGCCGATGATCCGTTCGGCCTCGGTAATCTGAGCGCGAGTGGCGGCGGAATGGGCGGCTTTGGAGGCACCGGCGCGCTGTTCTCACCCGATGCGCACGCGCTGCTCACTGCACCCTCCGTTGCGCCACCTCCATCCCTCGCCGTGGCACGGCCAGGTGTCCCAGCGTTTGATATAGCGCCCCCACCCCAAAAGAAGAGTCCGCTCATCTGGATCGGTGCAGTCGTTGTGTTGTTAGCTGGAGCTGGTGGAGCCTATGCCCTGTTCGGAGGGAAGGATAAGAGCGAAGCAGTGGCAGAAGGTACTTCCACCAGTTCAAGCGACACCGCAGACGCTGACAAGAAAGCCGAAGAAGCCAAAGCTGACGCTGACAAGAAAGCCGAAGAAGCCAAAGCCGCCGCTGACGCCGACAAGAAAGCCGAAGAGGCCAAAGCGACCACTGACACTGATAAGAAAGCCGAAGAAGCCAAACCCTCCTCACAGCACTCCAGCACGGCGACGACCCCTGGAACGAAGCCCACCGCTAACCCAGCCGCGGTCGCTGCTGCCGCAGCAGCCACTCCAAAACCAGCCAAAGCTAAGCCTGCCCAGGCTGCGGAACCGAGTGGCGGTGGCAGTACGTTCAATGTTGGAGCTGCCAAGTCAGCGCTTGCCGCAGCGGCTGGCCAAGCACCCAGTTGCAAAAAGGGCGACCAGGGCGGAAGCGGCAAGGCCACTGTTACATTTTCTCCAAGTGGTCTGGCCTCAAGCGTCACGATCTCAGGGATCTCCGGCTTCGCGAGCAATTGCGTGAATGGCCTGTTCCGGCGCGCCCGCGTACCCGCATTCACCGGTGCACCCGTAACGGTCTCGAAGGGCTTCAAGATCCCGGAGTGAGCATGCGGGGAAAGCCTGTGGTTGTGTCGGCGGAGGAGCATCAGCGTTTGCGCGGCGAGCATCTCGGATTCGGGGCGCTTTATCGGAAATTTCTCAAGAAATACCCGTCGAAAGAGTTCGGGGTGGATCCGAACCTGTGGAAGGGGATCCGTGATCGGAGTGCTGGGAGGCCCGTCAAGCTGTGACGCACCCACTAAAGCTCTGCATCCCCGTAAATCGACGTGAGAGAGAGCTCTGCTCCAATGCTCTGCAAGAGCACTTGCTGATCCCCGCTGAAAATTTCCGTGCGCCAGCCGCGTGTGGATCTCTCGTGGAGCTCGACGCGGCGTGAATTCTGAGAGAAAAGCAGGATGGCCTGGAGCGTGTCGATTAGTTTGTATTGCTCAAGCTTCTCACCACGGTCGTAGGCCGCGGTGCTCTCACTCAATACCTCAACCAGGACTTTGGGATTTAGGATGCTCAAGTCGCTCTCAGGATCTCTTTCTAATTCACCGCGCACCACCGACACGTCGGGATAAGCCGTAAGCCCGCTTGAAAGCACTCGAATGCGGAGATCTGAACTGAAGACCCGACAGCTGCCACCTCGGAGCTGTGCGAGCAGCGCTGCGCTTATCGCCACTGTCAACGCGGCATGTTCCGGCGTTCCGCCCGCCATAGCGTAGATCTCCCCGTTGAAGACTTAATGCTTCACGTTGGAGCCTGCCTCAAGTGCAAGGTACTCGCGGTACGTGTAGCTATGATACGGGGCCGGCTGCGCCATCCGGGCATTGTAACGGGAGGCAGAGCCTGAAGCTATCAAACCGCGATCGAAATGATCTGGTTCAGTGTCTCGCAGGACAAATCGAAGACGTCCTTTGCCACTTGCTTCCAGGGATGTGGCTTCGCGTTTCGTGCTCGCCAGTCGAATGATTTGGGTTGGTGCCCAAGGATGTAGCTAACGGCGCCCTTTGGCCCAACAAATCGGATGGCAAATGGATTCGTCTCGTTGAAGCCGGCTGTGGTCATTGGCAAGCCAATGACCATTCCCGTGCGTTCATTGAACGATCGCGGAGAAAGCACCATCAATGGCTGAACATCCTTCATTTCGCGGCCTGCCTGCGGGTTGCAATCGATCCAGATCATGTCCCGGCGATCCGGGCACCAGCGCGCACGTGTCGCCATCAGAACACTTCGTTCCCCAGCCGAGTGGCAACCATGGCTTCTCCGCCATGGCGCGCGGGATCGAAGGCCGCAAGCTTCTGCGCAAGGCTCAGCTTGGGCTTTCCAATGGCTTTCACCAATACGCCTGCCTGTCCAACTGACAACTCGACGGGCTGCCCTAGAGTGAACCGCGCCGCGCGCGCCACCGAAACGGGAATGCGAACCGCCAGGCTATTGCCCCATTGTTGGACCTTCAAGGACGCTGTTTTTGCCATGAATCAGGACTCCGCAACGAAGCTAAGGCTAGTGAGAACGGAGGATGTGTCAACCTGTATCTACATAGACGCCAGCGCCAGCGCGCCGCGGGCGGCACTCCCCTTGGCACCCCATACTGATTGTGTGATTGGGCCTCTGTTTCTCAGACTTTCTTAGTAGCGAAAATGAGCCAAAGCCGACCGCAAGCCCCGCTTTAGGACGAAGCGGCGGAGAGCACACCAAGTTGTTGTTGATGCCCTCCGCGCAGGCGTGCCAGGTGAGCCCTTTCGTTCGTTTGGAAGGTAGTAAGCATGCTTACTATCTTGTGTTCGAGTTTGAGATAGGGGTCACGGACAAGTTTGGGAGCACTTGGGGCCTTGCTTCCGGACCGTTT
>JBBSBI010000331.1:0-3307 GCA_038251425.1 Polyangiales bacterium | reverse complement strand
GCTTTCGGGGGTTATGGGACCACCGAGGAAAAGGCATGATCCAGATCGATTCGGGCTTGTTCAGTGGGATGGTGATGCAGCGCCGGAAGGGCGATCTGACCGAGCAACCGATCGCGGGTCGGGTGGAAAGCGGCGAGGCGCAGGCCATTGCCGTGCGGGTTATGAAAGGCAAGCGCGTCCTCATCAGTCTGGAAGCAGAGCGAGCGGTCAAGCTGAAGCAGGGGAGCTTTACCTTGACATTGCGCGGAGTACCTGTGGGTGGTCCTTACAGCATTCAGTTGAGCGCGCTAGATGCGCGCGGCAAGAGCTTAGGGGCCGAGCGCTACGACGACATCTTCGTCGGAGATGTCTGGATTCTGGCCGGTCAGTCCAATATGGAAGGTGCTGGTTGCATGGCGGGGCGCTCCACTGCGATGGCACCCGTTCGGGCCTTCTACATGGACCATCAGTGGCGAGCTGCGGAAGATCCGCTGCACGAGCTCGATAAGGCACTCGTTCGCGTGCACCATCAGCTTCACGGCGGACGGGCGCCAGCGCGGCCAGCCCACATTGGAGTGGGCCCAGGGGTGGCTTTTGGGCAGGAATTGTACCAGCGAACCGGGATCCCGATTGGCTTGCTCGCCTGCGCGCACGGCGGCACGAGCATGGCGCAGTGGGACCCGAGCCTGATCGCTTTGGGCGACGCGAGCTTGTATGGCGCAGCGATCCATAGGCTCAAGCTCAATGGCGGGGGGCTTACTGGGATCTATTGGTACCAAGGTTGTTCAGATACGAATCAGCTCGAAGATGTTGTGAACTACACACCGCGCATGCAGCGTTTGATCGCGGCATTTCGTAAGGATTCGAAGAGCCCAAAGCTGCCGTTCGTGCTCGTGCAGCTCTCGCGGTTTGTGTACGAAGATCTGGACGCGACGAAGTGGTCGAGCATTCGTGAGAGTCAGCGCCTCATTCCCTCGTTAATCGCTAATACGGCGACGGTGCCAGCGATCGACTTGGAATTGGACGACTCCATTCACGTGAGCGGAATGGCCATGGAACGGCTGGGGAGGCGTTCAGCTGCCGCGGCGCTCTCGATATTGACCGGGAAAACCGCAGAGAATTCGCCGATTGGCCTGGGCAAATGTCGTGTGCTCAAAGATCCGGATTCCGGCCTGGCGAATGTTGAGATTGAGTTCAATTCGGTGGCGGGGAGCCTCAAGAGTGGGTCTAGGCCAGCAGGGTTTTCGCTGCACACCCGCAAGCTGCGCGTGAACGCAGTCGTGAAGACTTCGCTTGAAAAGAACAAGGTCGTCCTCACGACGAACCGGACCACGGTGGATGTCTCGGGTCTCTTTCTAGCCTACGGTTACGGAACCGATCCGTACTGCAACATTGTGGATGAACAGGACAAGGCGTTGCCAGCCTTCGGGCCCGTGCCACTCGGCAAGCCCAGGTTTCTCACCGAGTTTGCGGATGATGTGGAGGTGAGCCAGATTTTACCCGGTTGCGGACAGCTGCACGGCTTGAAGTACCCCGCCAATCAGCCGAAGCTCGGCTTCAAACGCCGTCATTTTGGCCTCTCCACGCTCGGCGTGTTTCTCTCAGTTCGGCCGGAAATTCAGGCTCATTCTGGGGATGGGCTGGTTTATTTTCGTATGCAGCTGGAGGCGCCCGAGAAGATGAGTGGCCGCTTGTGTTTGGGTTACGATGGGCCCCTCAAGATCTGGCTGAACAAGCGCGAGGTGTTCTTTGATCCGAAGGGCACGAATCCCGTTTCTCTGGACGAAGCGTTTGCAAAAGTGGAGCTCAAGAAAGGGCGGTCGGAGGTGTTGGTAGCGCTCGGCACGAATCAAGGAGATGCCTGGGGCCTCGTGGTTCGTTTCGAACGGGTGATTGCGGCTAAGTCAAAATACGACGTTAGCTTAAAACTGCCGGAGTTCGTTGCAACGTAGCGCATTTGTTGCCGATTCGACTCTGTGTTCTAGTGCAAATCACAGAACCTTGAACAGAGTGTTCCTTTTCAGAGCACGGTCGAACGTCAGCGTATGGTCGCAACCGTTCTTGCGATTGCGAGCACCGATCACGCAATCTGCCAGATCACCTGCTCCACGATTGAAAGCCGAGAGGGCTTCGCGTATCAAATCCTTGTCGTCGAAGGCAAACTGACTCGTGTCGAGCATTCGCCCGAGCGTGCTCGCGATGGTCGCTCGGTCGAATCCGTACGCGCCCTTTAGAACCCATGCGAGCTCGCACAGCACGATGACGTCCACATGCAATCGACCCCCATCGGCAGACACTTCGCCGATGAGCTCGTTGGCTTTTCTCGCCTGCGCCGGATCGTCCTGAGTGAGGTAGCGAACCAACACGTTGGTGTCGACGCCAATCATCGACGCTTCCGATGCTGCGCGAGAATCGCCGCATCCATTTCTTCAATGCTCACGGGCCGGCGCTTAGCTCGACGTAGGAGGCCCTTGAGCTCGGCGATGTTAGCCGTGCTTGCTCTGACGAGGACTTGCCCCGCGTCGTCCACCACGAAATCCACCTGGTCCCCTGGCTCTACCCGCAGAAGCTTGCGTATCTGTTGGGGGATCGTAATTTGGCCCTTGCTCGTAACGGTCGCGGTCGCCATTTCCTTACTCCTCAGAATAATTCTTACATTCAGTAAGGGGACGGTCAAGCTTGAGAAGCTCTTCGCCGAACTCAAGGTCTAAACGCTCATTTTGTCCCTGGTTGCGGCTCGCCTCGCGCTTCAAGCGCCAATTGTTGGTATACGCCGGCTCTGTGTTCTCGATCCTGAAAAAGCTCCGTAGCCCGAAGAGTGGACCCGCTGCTTACGACGTGCAGACCTGTGCGATCATGGCGCGCGTGCTGAAGCACGACAGCGTTTGCGTCGACGTCGGTGCACACGTGGGCTCGGTGCTTGTTGAGATGCTCAAATGTGCGCCGCAGGGCCGCCACTTTGCCTTTGAGCCTTTACCCCAGTGCTTTCTTAAGCTGCAGAAGCGTTTCGGGAAACGCCCGGGAGTTGAGCTGTTTCAGCTAGCTCTGGCAGAGGAGGCGGGGAGTTCCAGCTTTCAACACGTGGTGTCACGGCCGACTTACAGCGGGCTCAGGCGTCGACGCTACGAGCGTGAGGAGGAGGTGGTCGCCATCGAGGTGCAGCGCGCGCGCTTAGATGACGTGATCCCCAGGGCGAGCGCATCTTAAAGGGCTTGAGTTATGGGCAATCCTGCCTGCAGGAGTTTGAGGAGGTAGACCTCGCTCCAGGCGGCGAGCTTGCGCTTGGCTTGGATGCCTTTCTTGTGGGTGCGCTCGTTCTTGGCCAGGT
>JBBSBI010000330.1:0-3395 GCA_038251425.1 Polyangiales bacterium | reverse complement strand
TGGGCTCTTGGCCCCCAATTGGGTCGGGTTCACCGCTCCTTGAGCTTCGGTGACGTGGTTCGGAGGGTGTAGAGCGTCGTCGGCTAAGTGGCCTGGTCTTGCTTCTGCTCCTCCTTCCGATCAATTTTGCACTTCGAATGTCTTATGCACGGTACCGCCGCCCGAAACGAATAGAACAGTTGCTCGGCAGCTTTGAGCTGGAGTTTGAGACCTGCCTCTGTGTTCGGGTTCCATTCCTTGAACGAGCCTGATGGACACAGCGCCCAACCATCCGCCGGTGCCGCGCCAGCTGGGTCATTACCGAACGCCGAGAACTTGGCGAGCTGATCGTACGGCGTATCTTTCGCAAAGACGCACCACACCAGGCCGCCCACTGACAGCAGTGTCCCGCCAACTAGGAAGAAGCCTCCGAGTGGGCCGCTAGCTGGTGTAGTCATCAGCGTTACATAGCCGGCTCCTGTCATGAGCGCTCCGATGCCCTGAGCCGCTTCGGCTGCCGCCGCGTCGAAATCACCCTTATTGTAGTCATCGATCGCGTCCATCGTCGACCCACCTAGCGCCATTACCGAGCCAAGCAGACCAAGCCTTCGTGAGATAGCTGTCGCTCCCTCGGGAATTGCCAAAGAAAACGACTGACTCCGCCAAGATATCGTGAACACCTGCCGAAGCCCGGCCACTGCACGTTACCGCTGATAGAGTGGTTTTCGTGCCAGTTTCAGCGGCTCAGATCTCTGTCCCGACGCCACGATTCTAGACCCTTAGACAAGTCAGCTTTTACGGTCTCCCATGTGTGCTTGTAGCCAGCGGGCATTGGGTCACGCTCGGCGTCCTTGAAGTAGGACAACGCCAGCTCCATCTGTTTCGGTTGCAGCGGGAGATTGTTCGTGGCGGTCATAATGAATTTGGCAACGGACCAACCCGGCTGCCGACAAATTTCTCGGACGTCGATGAAATCCCGTTTGGTACCGCGGTCGTGAAGTGCGGCGGCTTTCATGACAGCCAACATTTGTATCGACGCCACGGGGATCTGTTGGCCCGCTAGGGGCAGATGTTCAACTTGAGGCGGCATCTGGCGGTATGCGATGAAGCTCGTTTCCAACTGACCGTAGTAAGCCCTCAACGTGTTGGCGCTGTTTTGTTGAAAGGCGGTGGGCTTCTCGGAAAGCTTCTCCAGACTGGCTCTGAGAGCTTTTGCATCGAAATTGTTCGGCGAAAACCAGTCAAGATCCTTGGAGATGCGGTGCCCAAAACGAATGCCGAGTGCAGTTCCACCTGCGAGAAAGAATTGTCCTTCGCTTACAAGCTGCGCCTGGAGCCTGATGATGCGTAATTTTTCGTCATCGAGGGCTTCGCTGTGGATGGTCATCCGAATCCTAGGAAGGGACGTCTAGGAATATCCGCTACCGTCAGTCGGTAACGTCTTCTCACCAGGGCTCTTTCAGGTTCATTCAGCCCGGCGCCCTGGAAGTCCTTCAGAATAGCCCGAACGCCGTCCACCGAAAGCATACCGCCCAACCATCGGCGTGCATCAAGCGCGCCACTCCGAATGATTTCACGCACGATCGCATACCGATCATTGGGATTGTTCCAGTCGAGAGTGTCGACCTCATAGGTCTTGAGCAAGCGGGTCACGCTCAGCGGCAGAATTGGAAGTTGTTTTTTGTGGGCCCCCCATCGTTTCTCAGCGGCGTGCTTCGCAATCTCACGGCGACGTTCCGGAGAAAGGACCATTGCTCGTGCGAGCCCGCCTCGCGGCCCGCCTTTGGCTCCGCCCAACCTGCCGAGTGCGACCGCGTGCGGGTTCTTCACCGCCGAATCATAGCACATGCCTGTACCGGTTCAAGCATGACGAGAGCTCCGACCCGACGGCAAGCTCGAGCTCACTCTCAAAAGCATCAGGAAAGACGGCACCCGCGCACTCCTGCTTCCGCCCCGCGACCTCATCATCCGCCTCATCGCGGCAATCCCACCACCGCGCTTTCATCTGGTTTGCTATTTTAACATCCTCTCAAGCCACTCCAAGTTTCGCTCAGAACTCATCCCGAAGCCGCCACAGGATTCTTCCGCTTTCAAGCCCCCTCCGGCGTCGGGAGACCAGCTAGAGTTCCCCAAGGCCACCACCCCAAACCGACGACGTTCGCCCTTCCCGTAAGCGCTGGGCCTGGCTGCTGGCTCATGTGTTCCGCGCAGATCTTGACACTTGTGTGCACTGCGGCGAACCCATGCGCTGGCTCGAAGCCGCCACCACCGAACAGGCTGCCACCGCCCTACTCGCCTGTTGATTCGCGGCAATCAAGGTGGAGGAAACTTCACTTGCGGCTTAACGCGGCTATCCCGTGATATGGATTGCTAATTCAGCTCGATCCGCGGCGTGGGCGAGCTCTCGACGGATTTTCTGGTCGTCGCTGTGGCCGCGATGGTATGCGAAGCAAATGCGTAGACACTGGCTAGCATTGCTCACTTTGGTGCTTGGGGTCTCGGCTTGCCAAAGGCACGCTGGAACGGAAGGTGGCGCACGGCCTTCTTCGAGCGGCGCGACGGCGGCAATAGGATCGGCAGCAGCACAGACAGCAGCGTCCAGCCAGCCACCGTTGGTCAACAGCTCCGCGACGCTCACGCCAGCAATACCCAATCTTCCGAAACTCAAGCCCGTCATCAAGAAGCCATTTCCCGAGGGTGCTGACGAGAAGACCGTCTGTGAAGCTGTGGACTCCAAGGAGCCCAATGCCTGGGTGCGCTTTGGGCACATCGTGCCGGCCTACATCACTGGCGCACTCTACGTGCTCGAGGCGGGCCCCGCAGCGAAGGACCAACTCAAGAAGTTCATCGAAAAGGACTACACGCACCCGCACGACGTGCTGCAGGCGAGCTGCCGCAGCGACAGAATCCTACTCTATTTGCGAAGCATGTTCGAGGAATCCGAGTACCGAGGCAAGCCATTCGGGCGCGTGCACTTGAGCGGGGAACTAGAGAAACGATTGGGGATCAAAACGCTGGAAAGCTTTCACTTCGGGTACGGAGATGTCCTCGCACAGTATTGTCGCGCTGATGCGGAGCTGTGTGAGGAACTCGTGAAGTTGGACCTGCCGAACAAGGGTAAGGGATTGTGCTCGCATGCGATAAGCTTTGCAGGTGCCGACGCAAATGCGAAAGAACATGGAGAGCGGTGCCAGGCACTTGGACCCGTCGCTGAAGTCCGAGGCGTTAACCTCCACGCCCGCCAGTGCGTCGATGGCCGTGACCGTCGCCAGCTGGAGCGCCTTTGCAGGTATATCACGCGCCCCCCGCTTGCTCAGGACCGCCTGGAACTCCGCCCCGATGGCAAGCTCGAGCTCACTCTCAAGAGCGTTTGGAAAGATGGCACCCGCGCTATCGTGCTTGAGCCCCGCGACCTC
>JBBSBI010000329.1:0-3401 GCA_038251425.1 Polyangiales bacterium | reverse complement strand
TAGCACAGCAAGTCGCAGCGTGTTCTGATTCGTGAGTCTTCATGGGTCTGCTCGGCGGCGTTACCGGTGCAGACGGATGACCCAGCTCGACATTACAGTGCCGGTAGGCAGCTGCTCGTCTTTGTCGCAAAACACCTGCGTAAGCTCCAGTATGCCAACGCGTGCACTACCCCTCCTCAACGAGTGTCACTTGAACGCAGCCGTCTGCACCACATCCGCCAGTTATCGCGAGCACCATTTACCCCGTGCTTGGCCTGCTCCTAGGCTGCTGCCATGACCTCCACGGTGTTGCGCTTCGAGCCGATTGCAGCTCATGTTTCCAAGCTATTGCCCGTCTCGATGTTGCTGCCTCCCGATGCGCTAGAAAAGAGGTGGGCATCGATTTCGCAAAGCGGCGAGCATGGGCCCGTGCTGCCATCGAACACGGAGCACTTTATGCTCCACTATTTTGTGGTAGTGCAGGCCGCTTGGCAGGTGCTCCGGCTGCCACCGTTCGTGCGTCTGTCGAGATTTTCCGAGCAGCTGACCGACGAGTACCAGCCCGGGGGGCCGCCGATGAGCCCAGTGTATGATTCATTTGCGACTCAGCACGTTTTGGGTGGAGTGCCAACTGGCCTGACTGAGGAGACGCCCTATTCAGTTCTTGTTTGGCTCACCCGCGGGGATGCATCGCGCGCTGCATTTCACGAAATGGCCCGTGCTCTCAACGAGGCGCACGTGGATCTGTATCGCGTGGTGAGCACGGAGGGTGTCACGGCTCAACTTGAAAATGTGCGTGAAGCAGGCGCTAGCTTCACGGCTCACCTCACGGGTCCGTTTCTGCGTGCTGAGGATGCTCTGATTATGGCGCGAGTCGTGCCTTTTCAGGGAAATCTGTACGTGGCTGACTCGCCGTATCTCTTGACGGCAAGTCAACAAGCTTGGCTCGATTACTTGGAGCGCGTCGGCGACGCCCCCGCAGCAATCGGCAGCCAACAAGCGCTCTCTGCACGCGACGCGCGAGGCCAATCAAAGCTCACTTCGAAGCAGGCGCGACTCCGGAAGGAGCGCCTTCGAACCGGCAACATCACAGCCGAGCAGTTGGTCAGACGCCATCTGAAGCGTGGACCAACCGAGCGCTACTGGCTCGACTACATCATGAACGCCTACGCAGGTGAACGCCGGGGCATCGTGTTTTTGGCGGGCATCCCTGATCGCCCGCAAAGCTTGCCTCATTCGGACGCGTATGATCCGATGATCGATGGCGGTGTGCCCGAAACGGGCCTCACTCTGCCGAGCTTGAGCGACGCACTGACTCTGATTGCGGAGCGGAAGGGCCTGCAGCAAAGCGCGTTGATGGAGTTGCACCGTGCTTGCATCGAGGCTGGCCTTCCACCGGCCCCATTGAGCCCCGCTGAGGAGGCGTTACATCGGGCATACTACACGCTCGGTGCTTGCGGAGCGGATGGGCTGACGGCGCTTGCTTGGTTCGAACGGGAGCAGCCCCTGCTGGCCAGCAACGAATACAAGGAGATCATTTTGAGCCTCAAACAGGGGTGGTTTTCGGTATTTCGCATTGATCGCGTCCACTTGGATCAAGGTCTCGATGTTTTCGATGTTTTGCGCCGGAAGCGGCTACATGTTTCCGAACGCACTGCCACGAGACAGTTGGCGAATGGCGACTTGCTGTTCGGTTGGCTGTGTGAGGACTCCACGGGCACACTCAGGTTGGAGGGCGGCGTGGCCCATGTCCCGTCTCTTGTGGCCGCACCATTCAGCGCAGTGGCAAAAGCACTGCGTGACGCAGCTTCCAGAGCCGCACAAAAAGACGATTGGAAGATCCGAGCCAGCCATTTGCCCCCGCTGCTCATCGCCGCCCTCAGGGCCATTCGTGCGAAAGCGGGACGCCCGAACGCTCTCGCGCTGGACGGGTTACCGGCGGAGGTTCTGGCACAGATTCATACGGCGGTCCTGCAACAAATCCGTTCGGCCTTCGATGTCCCCATCCCGCTGTTGCGCAACAAGACGCTGCGCGAAACGGCTCGTCGCGAAAGCACTCGCCCCGATGCGGTGAGTTGGCTGCGAGACCAGGAACGCATGCTCAAGCTCAATCCCCAAATGAAAGGGATTGATCTGCGGCCTCTCTGGGCAGACCTCGGTATCGAGTACCAGGGTCTGGATACCGATCCCCCGCGGCACTAGCCCAGCACTAGGCATCCCGGTTCCAGATTATCCCCGCTCGCGCGCTCCAGAGCGCTTGATTCGCGGTTGAAGTTCGTCGCAAATCGCGAACTTCTGTCCTCAAGAAGGAATGGCGGAGGCTGGCTCCGTAGGTACCTTGCTTCGGCATGCCACCGCGAAATCGAGAAGGAACGGCGCTTCTGACCTCCATGATTCTATTGGCTCTGGGTTGCGGAAGTTCGCCTCCGGTGAGAACCACTGGTGGCATGAACGCGGTGACGGGTACGGGGGGTGTCGCTTCAACTTTCAGCTTCGGCGGCGCCACTAACGCAAGCGGAGCTCAACGCGGCTCGGGAGATTCAGTCGGCAGTGGCGGAAAAGCTAGTGGTGGCGTTGGCGGGAGTGTTCTGATCGCTGAAACGGGAGGTGTGTCCTCAGGTGGTCAGCTGCAAGCACTTGGCGGCCAAAATGGGGCAGGTGGCAATCAAGTAGCAGGTGGGAGAGGCAACACTGGGGGCTTCACGTTTGCGCCCTGTCCGGGCGGTGTCGGTAAGGCGCTGAAGTTCAACAACGAAGTGGATGATTTCGTAACAGCGAGCCTGGGCGCGGATCTACCCATTCAACGGAGCTCACGTACCATCGAACTTTGGGCTTATTTTGGTGCTGGAAAATGGATCGGGGAGCATAGTTTGATCGAGTATGGCGCCGGCATGGACTGCCATGTTTTTGGGATCGACGGTGAAGGGTTGGGAGCACTCGATCCGTACGGCAATGGCTGCGGAGCCGACAATTCAGTGACACTCGTTCCGGCCGTGCCGGAGGTGGGCTGGCTGCACCTGACGTATGCCTATGATGGGCCCAACAACAGGTTTCAGTTTACGGTCAATGGCATTGTGCAGCCGATCCCATCGCCCAACGCCGAGCCAGGTTGGTCCACCAATGATTCGCCGCTCTTGATCGGAGCTTCGTCGCAATTTGGTATCGATGGTTTCGACGGCGTGATTGACGAAGTGCGCGTGTGGAACATCTCGCGCACAGCCGCAGACATCACGCGCGACATGAAAGTATTGCTCAAAGGCAACGAACCGGGCCTCGTCGCCTATTATCACTTCGATGAAGGGCAAGGCATCACGATGAAAGATGTTACCGCGGGACACCACGACGCCAACATGGTCTCAGAGGCCAAGCCAATTTGGGTTGATTCGGATATTCCTGGGGTGTTTACGTGTGCGCCGTAGTGC
>JBBSBI010000328.1:0-3492 GCA_038251425.1 Polyangiales bacterium | reverse complement strand
GTGCCGCCGAAAAATACGTTCAGAAACAGCTGCGATTCTGACTGCATCGCCGAAAACAGAGCGGGCGTTGCCTCGGGATACAAGTTGGCGTCCCGGGTTAGCACTGAAACTCCATCGAGCGTTAGCCAGCGCATCGCAAAGTTATCGGTGAGGGCGCGCGCCTTTGGGCTCGCCATCATGCGGCTGAGCTCGCTCGCGATCCCGCCAGGTGCCGCGAGTGCACCCGATTCCGCCTCACCAAACAAAGTGGCGTCAGGCATACTTCCCCAAACCATGTAGCTCAGCCGCGTTGCCAGCTCGTGCAGCGTGAGACCGTGTGGCGTGAGAGACAGCGGATCGGGGTCGATTTCCACGCGGAATGCAAAGTTTGGCGAGAGTAAGACGCCGTGCAGTGCCGCCTGCGTGCGCTCAGCCAAGCTGCCTTCCGTGCGACCGAGAATAGCTGTGAATGGCGCCAGCTCAGCGTCGGTGACTGGGCGTCGGAAGGCGCGTCGCGCAAACGCCGCTACAATTTGGCGCGCACACTCGGCGTTGCCTTCGCTCGGTGCGCACACCCAAAGGCGAGCAGGCGTGGGTTGGGTGCCAGCCACTTCACGGGCCCAAGCATCTGCTACAAGTTGCTCGGCTGCGGTATCGTACTTCTCGAAGAGTAGCGGTCCGACTGTGAGTGCGTCCGCGAGAAAAGCGTCGTCGTTGGGAAAGCCTTGGCCAGGCCGCGTCGTGTCGGCAAGCAAATCTGCAACCGTGTTGTCGTACTCGCTGCGCCCCAAGCGCCGCAACGTGACGCGACCAGGGTCAACGGGAGTGCTGCACGCTCCAGTTGGAGGGGGACCAATCCGCACTTCGCCTCCGGTCCCACTTGTAGGTATGACGACCCCTCCTGCGCCACCTGTTCCAGGAGAGCCCTGAGTAGCAGAGGCAGACGGGCTTGAGCCCGAATGGGGCCTGACTGCTTCTGCCTGCCCCTGGCAAGCGACGCTGAAAAAGGGGAGTAAAACACTCCATCGAGCCAATGGGCCCATCGGATTCATCTGTTTCTCCGCGGTAAATGCAAATTGAAGTGCCTCCAGGACAACGAGCGGCCTGGCTGAAGCAATCTTGGTACTAGTAATGACAATAATACGAGAAATGCCCAAGCTGCATTACGTACCAAACCCATTCAATTTGTCTCATCAGTTGGGCTTTCAATGCAGTAAGCCTGATATTGCGTCGTACCAGACCTGGCCCATCACCGCGTAACCGGCCTCAGTTGGGTGAAGTTCACCCACGCCGATGTACTCGGTCTTGAAGTTGGGGTTGGCCGCGAAGGGGCTGTACATGTCGATGAGAATAATATGTTTTCCCGCATCGGAGCGCGCTTTGACGGCCGCATCCATCGTGGCGTTGTAGGCCTGAATCCAGCCGTTTTCGCCGCCATTGGGCCCCTGATCGTTTCGGGTCGGGATAATCTTTGCGACCACGAGCAATGCATCTGGAGCGGCAGTGATGATTTGGTCGAGCAGTGCTGCCAGGTCACTCGCCGCGGACGCCCTGCCAGCCTCGGCGTCGTTCGTGCCAATGTGCAAAAGAATGATGTTCGGTGGATTTGCTGCGAGCGCTTGCGTGGAGACGGCGGCTAAACTTTGTCCGCCAGTGCCGATCGAATACCCCGAGTAGCCTTCGTGATTGCGCGACCAGCTTTGTCCATCCACGGTTTGCGGGCCGTCCTGCATGCCCCCGACAAAGAGAATTGAATGGTTCGCCGCGCTTGCCAGGTGCCAAAGTGGTGCTCGGTAGCCTCCCCAGGTCTCGCGCGCCGTCGCATCGTTAACGCCGAGTGTGATGGAATCACCGAGCGGCATAATCTTGCACATGCCTACCGCTGGGCAGGGTGCGTAGTTCGTCGTCGTGGGGGAGCCCCCGGAGCCGCTATTGACGGCACCGCCAGTATTCGAAGCACCACCAGCACTCGAGCCTCCCACCCCTTCTGAGCCACCAGTGTCGCTTTCCGGGTTGCCACCGCCCGCAGCCATCGGACTGCCGCCTTGCGAACTGAAAGCGCCGCCGGTGCCCTGTTGGCGACCACCGGCCCCATTTACGCGCTGAGCTCCGCCAGAACCCAGCAAGCCTCCGGTGTGCCCGGTGGCGGCGCCGCCTGACCCTGTGATTCCCCCTGGTTTCCCTCCGGCCGTTGCAGCGACTCCATTCACGCCAGGGTTTCGTTCGGTGTTGCCAGAGGAGCAACCAAAAAAAACAAACGCAACATTGAAAACGCACAGTGTGCGAACGGAAGCAGCCATCGGTTCACTTTCGTCCAGTACGTGAAGGTGGGCGAAGAGGCGCTCTTCGCTGAACTCAAGTCCGAAGCGCGCAGTGGCGAGCTCGGGGCAACTGACTTCCCATTCATGACAGCAATGTCAGCGCACCAAAAGCCGCAAAACGTACCAAACCCATCCAATTTGTCTCATCCGGTGTCCTCAATATGTGGGGTTCGAAGGACCGCGCGCGTAGCCTCTGCTATGCTCTTGCCTCATGCGAGCCCTTGAAAGTGCGCTGTGCCCGTGGATCCATGACGCGGGCAACTGCGGCCGTGGGCCTTGGCAAGCCATGCATCGACGCATGCCGCACTACATGCTCGTGGTGAGCTACGAGGGAGCTGAGCAGGTCACAGTTGAGGGCCAAGCTCACGAGATCCCAAGCGGTAGCGCGTACTTGATTCAACCCGGAATGTTGGTGGAGCATTTCGGGTCCAAAACCGGAAATCGCCCGGCCTATGTGCACTTTGATCTGGTGTTCAACGTCCGGCGCACGGAGTACGAAAGCACGTCTGATTTCGCCACCGATTTAGGGCCTCGTTCGCATCTTCTTCAACCAACGCTCCGCGAGCTGTTCGACGTTGACGTGCCAGTCTGCATTCCTGAGCAGGCTGAGCGCGCCGTCGCCCGTCAAGTCGATGGCATCGTCGAAGACTGGCTTCACGGAGGCGAATTGGGGCAACTCCGAGCTAACGCAAATCTACTGTTCACAATTCTGGATCTCGTTCAGTTGGCAACGCACACAGTTAGCCAGCAACAGCCGCTGGGCGTCGAAGAACGCCTGCGTCGTGCCGAGACGCTCGCGCGCGCCTCGTTGAACAAGGGCTTCACCTCTGAAGATTTCGCGCGGCATGCCGGATTCAGTCGCACGCACTTCAGTCGTATCTATCGAAATTTTCGCGGTCAGAGCCCAGGTGAAGCCTTGCGCGACATGCGCCTCTCTGAAGCGGAGCGAGTGTTGCGTGAGACGCGATTGTCTGTGGCTGAAGTGGCGCGCCTCGTTGGGCTTCCGGATGCTTCGGCGCTCGCTCGGGCGTTCCGGTTGCGTCATGGTCAGAGCCCTTCGGAGTGGCGTTCGCGCGGATAGAACGTAACGTTAGATTGGTGATGCCGGCCGACATCATTCAGTGAGGGGCTGAAATAGTTAAAAAATGGAGGCCTCCCGGAACAAACCCTTGGGGGATGGGGTTGTCCACGC
>JBBSBI010000327.1:0-3594 GCA_038251425.1 Polyangiales bacterium | reverse complement strand
CCAGGGGTGGTGGGCGGGGCCCGAATCGCCAGAGTCCGCCATCGGGGAGTTGGGCACGCCGTACTTCGCCGAGAGCTGATTTCTGGCAGCCTGGCAGCCGATTTGGAACGCGATCACGTGCGAGAGCTCGCAGGCGAGTGTCACGGCCATCAGTTCGTTGAAGGCGGTAACTTGTTGGTCGCGTTGCTCTGGATTGTACCAATCGACGTCTGCAGGTTGGCCCGGCTTCGCGCAAGCTGCGCTTGTCACCATGGGCGTACTGAGGTTTTTCTCCAGTGTACGCAGGGTGTTGCAATGGTCGTCCAACAGGGCGACACCTTCACGCCCGAGCGCCGTGTGGAGTGATTGACAATCATTGATCACGAAGTCCAACACGCTGCGGTCTCGATTCATCATCGCTGGCGCAATGACCGGAGCGGCATCCGGTCCAGCGAAGGTTGAAAAGAGCTGCGCCCAGGCCTTTCTAGGCTCGATTTCAGGGGAAATGTTCCGCCCCGGACCCGACGCAAAGGCGTCGCCGGTGCCGCCAGTTTGCGAGTTCGAAGTATTCCCCCAGACCACGGACCGTACCGCACCTTGGCGGTTCTCTTGCTCCAAACGTTTGCCGATCACTTGGTCGATGGTCTCGCCGTTCTGGGCGTATTGCTCGCCGTTCGCACCGGCATCGTAGCCGCTGTAGGTTTGCCCTCCGAGCGCGTGCCCGTTTGCGTTGAGCGTTCCGGCGCCGGTAACCGCCATGTGCGACATGAAGATGCCGTCGGCTTTGTGGCGTTCCAGTGGCTTCCACCAATCGTGGAGGGTAAAGTTGGTTTCACTGCCTGATGCGGGTCCTGCCACCTTCATGGGGCCATTGGGAGAAAAGATGAGAATCACCCGGCGCGGAGAAGCTGCCGCTTGTGCGCGCGCATCGATTTGACGAATCAAGGGCGCGAGCACCGCCATCAATGCCGTGTGGCGAAGTAGATTTCGTCGGGACAGAAGCTTTTTGATCGGAGATTTCATGGTGTCACCTGAGCTGCTTGGATGAATTCGGGAGCACCCACGATGGTCCTTAGGATGTTCGGCACGTTGCCACCGTTCGACTTGATAGCTGCGTCGAGCGCGGTCACGACCGGTGCGTCGCTGGCGACCAGGCCTCTCCCGAGTGACCATTCGAGAGCGGTTTGGGCGAAACAACCCTGAACCTGTGGGCTAGCTGCGAGCGCTCGCGCTAAATCGGCTGGCGTCTGGAAATCTAACTTTGCGCCCAATGCGGTGCTGATGCTGCCTGAGAGATCCCAAGGCTTGCCTGAAGGGTCCTTCGTCTGCCAGCGGCCAATCGGATCGAAGGCAATGAAGGAGTAACCGAGCGGGGCGAACTGCGCGTGACAGCCCGTGCATACGGCATTGGCTGAGGTCCGATACTCCAGATTCTCGCGCTGCGTGAGGCCAGCAGGTGGATTTTGGCGCGCGAGCGCGGTCGCTCCCGCAGGGGGTGTTCCAACCTTCTCGCAGAGCAGAGCTTCCCTCAAGAAATACCCCAACTGAAAGGGCGAGGAGCCGTTTTCCTTGGTGTGAGAAGAGATAACCTGAGGGTGCATCAAGAGGCCGATGCGCTCATTGGCAGGTGTGTCCCCCGTGGAAAATCCATTGACCATCGACGGAGCCACCACAGGATTCAAAACGGGATCGGAGGCGTACCCTTTTCCAGTGAGCAGGTTCCCAACCGTCGGATCGCTACTTCCTAGCACCACATCGATGAAGCCATCGGCATCAGCCCGCACATCGCCGGCGAAGGTGGCTGCGAGGCCGCTCACATAAGCAGCTGATTTGCCTGAAATCTTGGATTCATTGGCTCCCAACCACTCGTGAATGAAGAGGCTGATCGCCCGCTTGCCCTCGTTCGTCTTCGCGATCCTATCGAAATGCTTCAGCCGCTCAGTGCCGTTAGTCAGGCTGCCGTTCTTGGCGGCGATGAGGAGTTCACTGTCAGGTGGCGAGAGGCTGGCAAAGAAACTGAGCTTGGTGGCCAATTCTGTGGGCTGCAAAACCCGCGGTGCTGAGGCCGTTGGGCCGGCCACGCCAATCTCGGTTCGGTACAGGAAGGAGGGTGCAAAGAAGATTGCTGTGAGCAAGCCTTCCATCGCGAGTTTGTCGCCCGCTGGGCTGCCATCCGCTCCAACCACAATGCTCTGGTACAGCGCCGCTTCCTCGGGGTGCGCCGTTCGGCGGAGCGCACGCTCCGCGAAACCTTTCGACCACGCTAGTAAGCAATCTTTCTGTGCTGGTCCGGTTAGCTTGCAACCGCTTTGAGTCAGAACGCTCGGAGTCGCTGTCGTTGCAAAGGCTTTCACCACTTGAAAGAGCTTCCCAACCTCGGTGCCGACGAAGGACACGCCGCTAGTTCTGAGCGGGTGATGGCCGCTGCGTTGTTCCTCGGGGAGATCAGCGCGGAGCGGCGACTGCCCGGTTAGGCCCTTCATCGAAGTGACGAGTTCATCGCGACTCAGCCGGCGCAGTGCCGACGCGCGCCCTGCAAACTCGACAGGCCACGCCACGTTCAGCATGGGCGGAGGTGTGGTGGGGCCCACCTTCGGAACGGTGCCACTGGAACGGGGAGGGGAAGAGCTGGTCCTCGGCACTTCGGCGGTGCACGCCAGCGTTCCGAGGGCGACGCCGAGCGCTCCAGCCACGATCGCGAATTTTTCCGAGGAACTCACGGGTAAATGTTTCGCCACCCCCGAATCCTAGCAAGCCCCTCGTTACGGTGACAGTGGAATCAGCGGGGTCGGCCTAAGCCCCGGGGATTGCTCCTGAAAGCTACTGGCTAACTCGCCTGCTGGAGCCGCCCCAGGTCACGCAGCCCCCTTTCCAGGATGGCCGAGTCTGGCACTTTGGTGAGCGGCGTGTACGGCGGATGTCCCGCATCGGTCCTGCCATCGAAACGGCTGTTCGAGCGTGCGTTGTAACAGCAGATGAGTGCCCACCTCGGATTCTGAGAATGGTTCGCGTCGGAGCGATGCAAAAGATTGGGGTGGAAAAAGAGCGCATCTCCCGGAGCCATCTCCACATAGACGCGCTCGTGCCGAGTCAGGAGCTGCTCAACCCGGCTCGGATCGGCCCCCGTCTGCCCATTCACGACTCCGTGGTCAAGCCTCCCGGCGTGCTGCGAACCGTGAAGAACCTGTAAACACCCGTTCCGTCGAGTCGCTGGATGAACGGCAATGAAGCAGCTGGCGAAGCGTGGGTAGAGGCAAGCGTCATACCAATAGCCGTAATCTTGGTGCCATTCCCATGCGCCCGTGCCCGGGTCTTTCAGCATCATCTTAGAATGCCAGTGGTAAACTTCCTCGCCAACGATAGCCTCGCAGCGTTCAACCACACGGGGACTGCTCGCGATGGCACCGAACATGTCGTCCCCCGCGTGGTCCCAGAGATTGAGCTTGGCGCCACGCCCTTCAGAATCTTCCGCGGTGCGCCCCATTTTCTCGATCTCACCGAGCACCGCAACTTGGCGCAGCAATTCAGCTTCCTGTGAGCTCAGTAAACCTGGAACCAGAAGGTACCCAGCTGTTTGGTAGGTTTCTAATTGTGCTTCAGTTAACGACATAGAAT
>JBBSBI010000326.1:0-3598 GCA_038251425.1 Polyangiales bacterium | reverse complement strand
TGAAAGAAAAACCCCCCAGTGCCGCTACAAATCGGGGTGGTCGGGGTGTTTGGCCGGGTACTACTGGTGTGCCAGCTCTTTCCTTCAAGCAGGTTGGGTGGATTGAGCTTCCGTTTGATCGTAGAAAATCCAAGCAAACCGCTGACGGCGACTAGGGCGAGCACTGCTAACGTCACGTGGAAGGCTCGAATGCCGCGCACCACGTCCACCTGCCGGTGGGGGACTTCAACCTCCGCCACGAACAGACCCAAAGCGTGTTGCAACAGTTCAGTATCGGAGTTAATCTGTGTTTCCGAAAGCGAAGCGTCGACCTCGAAAGGGGCGGGGAATAGCCGATTGAGGCGTGTTTCAGCCGCTGGATCGAGCCCAGCCAATTTTGCGATGTGGCTTTGCTTTGCCGCCCAGCAAGCCTCGGGAGATTCCCCGTCGGGTGCGAGTGCACTTAAGGCCAGGAGGCTCGCTTGATGGAAAAGGATCTGAGCCGTGATGGCTGTCGATTCGGAAGTCACCGTCGTGATGCGGTCACGGACGCGTTCCCCCAAATCGAAGAGTGAGCGCGCCTGCTCCATCTGGAGGCGTTGCCGCGGGGTGATTGCTGTCGCACGGTTTTTTGCACTGGCAAGCGCCTGCGTTTGCCAGAGCCACTCCCCGACTCGGGCGAGCGCACTGGGTTTCTGCTTCGAGGATGCTTCGCTTTTGGGTTCCATCGGTCTTCCCTCCTTCGCTCAAGCTAGATGCCGAGCTCTGTGAGCGCTCGCGCGGTCTTATCTGATTTGTGGTCTCGCTTGAAGAGGTAGAGCTTCGCCTTCTGGGCCTGCGCATCTTAATCCTGGGCGATTCCCGAGCTAAGGCGGTAAGGTCGTTAAAAGGTGAAACGGCGGGATTTTCTTGCCGCAATGCGGTTTCGGCGACCCACCGCGGGGACGTTTTGGAGCATGTTAGAGCGATCTTTCAAGTTCGACTGTCTTTTATTTGCCGAGTCGAAATTCTCGACTGGTCGGCCTATTTTCGAACCACTCAGTGAGCATTTACCCACCTAAACCGGCGTCCCGTCGGGGCGGCGTGGACGCCCAACCGCCGCTCGCCTAGCGTGCGGCCACCTCGCCGTTCGCTGCGTAGTGATCCAGCTGTGCGAAGGAGCTCCACAATGCATATAACGATACTGAGAGAAGAGCTGCTCGATGGTTCCCTCTGCCAAGAGGCCGCCCGATGCGAGTGTGGCTTGCACCTCGACAAGCGCTGAGAGACACCTTGGGTACCGAGCTCTCTCTTCTCGAACGTCTGCGACGTTTGCTCGTTTTGGCTGCCATTCTGGGCGGCACGCTCTTGTTTGCGCGAGTTGTCGACGACCACTACCCGATCAAAGAGTGGCTGTTTTTTCGTTACGCAGCTTACTGGGGCGTGATCCTACTCTGGGCGGCCGGCGCCGTGAGTTTTGGCAATTGCGTGATTCGGCGTGCTTTGCCGGGGCTGCCTCTGCTGGAGCACCTCACCTGCGCATTCGGCGCGGGCGTGCTCGGTTTCGTGCTTGCTATGGCGGCGGCTGGCTCCCTTCAACAATATCAGCCATGGCTGTTCTGGGCGTTGCCTTTCGCCTTCCTGCTGATTGGGTTGCCGCGGGTGTGGGACTTAATTCGGGATGTGAAGTGGGCCTGGCGAGCCGATGGAATCCGGGATCACCATTGGTTCCGACCGATCGCCGGCTTGTTTGGCTGCGGGGCACTGGCGCTCATCTACTTCACGATCTTGACGCCCAAGAACGTTCAATACGACTCCTATTGGAAGCACATGGCCATCGCTGAGGATTTCGTCGCGCATGGCGGCGTCCGGCTCTTTCCGGAAGGGTGGCTCTTCGCGTCCCGGCCGCATTCCACGAGTTTTCTGTATGTTTGGGCTTTTTTGTCGCCGTTTCCCAAACTCTTTGACCGCATGGAGTTGTGCGTACACCTCGAGTTCGTAGTGTTCGCGTTCACGACCCTGGTAGGCATTCCCGCCGTCGTGCGACGCCTGGCGCCGCAAGCAGACGCGCGAGTGGTGTGGGCGGCGCGCTTTCTGTTTCCGGGAGTGTTCCTTTACGACAGCAGCTTGAGCGGCGGCGCCGATCACTTTGGGGCGATGTATGGTCCGGTAATTTTTCTCCTGACGGTGCGAGCGCTCCCTTCGCTCCAGCTCCGAACGTGTGGCGTCCTCGGCGCGTTTCTCGGCGGGGCGCTCATGGTCAAAGAAACCACGGCGCTCCTGCTCGTGCCCTTCCCGGTGCTGTGCTTGATCCTTCGCTTTCTGTGGCTCTCGGCCGGTGCTCTCGTCAGTGCGCGCATACGGAGTAACCGCGCCAACACCGTGCGTCTCCTCTTGGCTCCCTGTGTCGCGGCTACGATGCTGCTCATCATTTCGTCGCCCTACTGGCTCAAGAACTACGTCTACTACGGCGACCCATTTTACCCGCTCCTCAACAGCATCTTTACCTCCACCCCCTTCAGTGAGTCCGCGGCGTACAGGCTAGAGTGGGCTTTCCAGGCCGAACAATCATGGAAGCCGCCGCGCACGACCGAGGGTCTACTCCTTACCTTACGCACGCTTTTCACCTTCTCGTTTGTCCCCAACGACTGGGCAGAAATGCACGGCAGCGTTCCGGTGTTTGGTTCACTCTTCACGTTGCTCTTGGCTCCGCTCGTGTTCCTGCGGCGCACGCGCACCATCTGGTGGCTGGTCGCCTGGATCCATCTGGGGATCTTCGCGTGGTATTGGACGCAGCACCAAGACCGCTATTTGCAAGCTATCGTGCCCCTGATGGCTGCCGTCACGGCAGCTGTACTAGTGCTCATCTGGCACACCTCCGGCTGGTTGGTGAAGACGGCCTGCTCAGCACTGGTCCTTTTGCAGGCGGTCTGGGGTGGCGATGTTTACTTTATTCAAACTCACTCGATGTCTGGTTCGCCGGTCAAAGCCGTACTCGATCTGCTCAAGACCGGCTTCCAGAAGAATTACCGCGATCGCTTAGAAATGGATTTGGGCCCCAACAAGATCAGCAGTTATCTTCCCAAGGGCGCCCGCGTTCTCTTGCACGAGGAGCAGCTTAGCCTCGGTATGCAAGCCGAAGTCGTTCACGATTTCACGCTTAGGCAATACGGTATCAACTACGGAATGCTCGCCAATCCGCGTGCAGTGTATAACTTCTTAAAAGGGCTCGGAGTGAGCCATATCTATCGATACGGGAACAAGTTCTCTGGCTCAGATACAGTCGCCGGGGATCTCATGTTTTTCCACTTCGCAACATTCTACAGCGTGGGTACGCGCAACATCGGCGGCGCCGTGCTCAGCGAAATGCCCCAAACTCCGCCCGTCGGAGCGTTCAATGACACGGTGGTGGTGATGAGCTGTGGTTCCGGCTACGGCGAAGGTAGCTACCGGGCCAGGGACCTCAGCGTGCCCTGTGTGGGGCCGATGGCTCGCCAATATCCTTCGCCCCGCCACCCTTACGCCAGTCGTAGCGAGTCCTTGGCCGCACTCGCTACGGCAGGGTTCGTGGTTGCCGATCCCGCGTGTGGGATCGTCCTTCCGCCGGATCAAGTCGACAAGTTCCAGCTGCTCACGCAGC
>JBBSBI010000325.1:0-3626 GCA_038251425.1 Polyangiales bacterium | reverse complement strand
TGCTCTTCAACAAGAATGGTCCTTGCGCCAAGCTCGGCGAAGTAGGTGTCGAAGAACGTCGCGTGAACGGACCTCTGAAAGTCCTCGGCACGATCCTTCGACGCCTCGGCGACCAGCCCGCAGAGCGTCGCAAGGTCGTAACGAACCACCCCGCAAGCCGGCATGGGCCCCGGCTAGAACGTCACGCGCTTGGCCAGAAATTCTGGATCGATGACCGCGCCTTGAACGATTGCTTTGGCGCGATGTCGTGAGGCTGCCGCCGCCGAAGCCAGCCGAGCCTGCGCTTGTGGTGAAGCCAACCGCTCGGCAACCTTGGCCGCAGCATCGGCAATTCCCGCCGATTTCTCTTCGCTGCTTGTGCCCTTGCTGCTCATGCCTCGCAGAATAGGGCAAGAAAGAAGACTGTCAACCCGTTCAGTAAGTGGCAAAACCAAGCAGGAGTCCGTGAAGTTCGTGAACAAGAACCGCGACGCACTTCTTCTCGACTGGAACCAGGAACTCAGCACGCGGGAACGGCACGACGGCCTCGATACGCTCCAGGATCCCAGACTGGTCGTTGAAGATGTCCGCAGGCGTTTTCGGGTCCCAGTCGGGCAGAGTGCGTGCTTACCGGCGTACCGCGCAGCGCAGACGAGCTGCGTTTGTGGACACCACGTCCGCCCCAGTGCACCCTCCGTGGTCACCAGGTCTCTAATGAAAGCCACCTTATCAAATGAGATTCTTTCGATTGTGGTGGTCGGACAGTTCAATCCCGCGATTGTCACGCCGTCATGGTTGGAACGACAGGAGCTGGCTTCGCCTGAAGAGGCGGCCTCCGCAACTCTGAAGCTGATTCACCCCGATGTGTCGGAATTCTCGATTGGCGAGAAGAACCTGCAGCTCTTACGAGACCGGCTGACACTGACCACGTCAGATGTGCGGTTTGAAGAACCGCTGCGCGATTTAGCGTGTGGGATCTTACAGCTGCTGCGTCATACGCCAACCACGAAGGTGGGATTGAACTATGAGGCACACTTCAAACTGGCAAGTACCGAGGCGTGGCACGACAAGGGGCACCAGCTGGCTCCAAAGGAGCCTTGGTTGCAACTTGCAAAGAAACCCGGACTAACCAGCCTTACAATGCGTGACGGCGACCGAGCGGACGGGTACCGGGACATGACCGTTGGGCCACTCACCGCCCAGGTGCTTCGAGTTTACATTAACGACCACTACGTGCTTGATCCCGCCGATGCATCAGGCGCGCAGCTGTGTATCGAGGGCAATTGGCAAGCGTCCCTGGCCGAGGCTCGCAGAATTGCCAGAGGGTTAGCGGGATGACTGGGAATACAGCAGTTTTACATCAGTTTTTCGAACCAGGATCCATAGGAGATCCGGATGAATGCACCGACTCCGATGCGGCGGAAGAGCGTCTTACGGCGCCTTTCGTCGCGGTGCCCGAGGTAGGAAGCTCTAGGGGAAAATCGAGCGGAGCCTGGACCAACTTCACACCGTCCGGGTCTGAAGAGGCCTCGCCCACAGCGGGAGGGACTCGCGCCGTTACTCCGCCTGCTTACCTTCGCAGGCCTCAGGCTGGACCTCGGGCGCACTTCATTCCGCTGGAAAAAAGAGAGGGCGTGGTTCTGGAAATTGGGGACGAGGAATTTGAGGCGCGTCTGGTCGATATCCTCGGTGAGGAGCCTGACGTCACGGCGACCTTCTCGTTCTCCGACTTGTCGGACGATGGTCTCCGTCTCTTGAAAGTGGGCGCCGTCTTCTACTGGAACGTGGGCTACTCGGTGAGTCCGTTTGGGCAGCGGTCTCGCGTTGCGGATCTTGTTTTTAGGCGCCTTCCTGCCCGCAGCTCCTCTGATGTGGCGTCAGCCATCAAACGCGCGGAGCAAATCCGCGATGAACTTGGACTCGACAATTAGCCTGCCTAGCTCTGAGGACGTGGAACTCCACGTTTTTGGCCCCGGATACGGCGAGAGCCTCCTCATTCACACCGGGCAAGGCAGGTGGCTGATTGTCGACTCCTGCCGAAAGGCAAAGGCGGCTGCTCCCGCGGCAATCGAGTGGCTAGAACATATCGGAGTCGATCCCAGTCAGGCAGTAACGCACATAATCGCGACTCATTGGCACGACGACCACATCCGGGGACTGGGGGAAACCCTCAAGCGGTGTACCAATGCGACTTTTGTTTGCTCCAATGCACTCCTTTCCAAAGAGCTGCTCGCGTTAACCGAAGATGCAGCACAACCGCTCATGGGGCACGCGTCGGGTGTTGACGAAATTCGAAGGGTGGTCGCTGAACTCAGACGCCGCAAGAAGGACCAGTCGCGGAAACTGGTTGGCCTCGGCCTACCCAGGGGGGCGCCCGCTAGTCTTGGGGGCTTTCGGTTTAAGAGGGATAAGATGCGAGTCAGGGATGGGCAGGCCGTACTCTCAGGCACAGACCTGAGCTCCAATTTCGAATGTCAGCACAAGACCGTCCTGGGCCTTCGGGTTGCTCAGCGGCAGCTAGTACGTCCTGGAACGAGCGAGATCGAGCGCTTGATGCTGGAGCGTCGGGGCCGAGCACACGAAGAGAAGGTGTTGGAGTTCTTCAGGGGGCAGGGTCGGGATATCGTGATGTTGAGCTCCGAACCCCTGACGGATGAATCAGGCCACCGCCTCCACGCCGCGACGGTTGAAGCCATGCGGAGCGGGGCCCAGATTATCTATCAGGCAACGTTCGTGCAGGCCGGATGGGTTGGACGCCCCGACTTCTTGGTTCGGGTCAATTCTCCCAGCCAGTTGGGGCAGTTCAGCTATGAGCCGCTTGATGCCAAGCTAGCTAGGAGCGAGCGGGCAAGGGGAGTGCTCCAGCTGTGCTTCTATGCGGATCTGTTGCAAGGAATCCAGGGCTTGTTGCCTCAGAAAATCTGGCTCGCGCTAGGTCATGACGATATCGAACCGCTGGAGCTGAGAACCGGAGACTACTTTCATTACTACCAGGGCGCTAAGAAGCGGCTTGGAGAATTCGTTTCGGATCCTGCTCGTCAGGAGCCTTACCCCGAGCCGTGCGAGTTTTGTGATGTTTGCGAATGGTGGCGAACATGTGAGCAGCGACGGCGAAAAGATGACCACCTTTCGTTGGTGGCCGGAATCACGCGTCGCCAACGAGGCAAGCTTGAAGGTGCGGGCGTGACACAGCTGGTTCAGCTTGCCAGGCTATCCGATCAACACTCGGTCGAGGGGATTGAGCCTGGTTCGCTCGGAAAGATCCGACATCAGGCTCGCCTTCAGGAGCAGGGTCGGGACGAGCACGGGCCGGTTTACGATTTGCTCACTGATCAAGATCCCGGCACTGGCCTAGAGCTCCTTCCATTGCCCAAGCCGGGCGATCTGTTTCTCGATCTGGAAGGCGATGCGTTCCTGCAAGATGGTGGGCTCGAATACTTGTTTGGCCTTCTTGAGCTTGGTCAACCCGAGTTCGACTTCGTGTCGCGCCAGCATGCGGGCGAGCCGCGGTACCTCCACTACCACGCTACCAACCGGGCTGAAGAGAAACTGGCGTTTGAAGCGGTGATGGACCGGATCGCTCAAGGGCTTGAAGAATTCCCAGCCCTACATGTCTATCATTTTGGCCATCGAGAGAACGACGCACT
>JBBSBI010000324.1:0-3628 GCA_038251425.1 Polyangiales bacterium | reverse complement strand
GGTTCGCTATGGGCCTCCGCGCGGCACGCTCTACCTCGACATTCTGACGCGCCTGGGAGAGATGACGCATTTTGCTGACCTAATCTCCGAGGTCAAAGAAATTGAAGGGGTGTTGGTGCGCGTAGCGACGCCCACCGCACTACACCGCATGAAGAAGAGTACGGTGCGACCCGTGGATCACGCAGATGCGGCTGCTCTTCGCATGGCGTTCGAAATTGAGCAGGACTGAAGCCAATGCCAGTTTACAAATACCGTTCGGTTGAGGAAATGCCTCCGCCTCCGCAGCGCTCGACAGACCTAGTGGCTCGGATCCGTGCCGTCTGGAATCGCGCCGCGCTGCTTGCTCCTCGACTCCTGCCAACAGGGTTGCAGCGCTTCAGAAGTATGGGCGAGGCCAATCTGGCTCGGCAAGAAGCTACGCTCGCACGGATGAGAGCAACGAGGTCTCCATGAAGCTTGTTGGCATGATGGATTCACCCTACGTCCGCCGTGCAGCCATCTCGATGAGCTGCCTCGGCATATCTTTTGAACATCAGGCGGTTTCCGTGCTCCGCACCTTCAAGGAATTCCACATGCCATGTTGCCCGAAATGGTGATTGCTGAGGCCTTCCCGGCATTGCATCGGTTTTCCGAAACTGCCGAGAATCTGCAAGTGTTCCTGAAGCATCCGCCGTCCGGACCGGGTGTGAGTGTGGGCTCACGCGAGGGGTGAGTGCAAACTACCAACCGATCCCGACGGCGAGACCAAACTCCGTGGGATGGGTCGTCGTTTTCTTAGGAGCTACGACACTTGGACTGTCGAAAGTGCTGCCGTAATAGCGCGGCGAGTTGGTCCAGGGCGTCAGATTTTGACTGATGCGAAGATCCGCGTAGAGGCGGCTTGAGGACGTGCGGAAAAACATCAGGCCCGCTTGACCAAACACCGCCAGATTGACCGCCGCATCAACCTCTCCGCCAAGGATCCGCGGTGTTATCCCACCACCGACGTAGGGCGAGACATTGTTGTCGTTGAGATAATAACTCCCACCCAATTCCCCATAAATGCCGCCGACGGACCCAAAGTCAGTACCCCCAGAACTCCCGACGGCACTTGGCAGGGTGAACCCCGCCCCCAATTCCAAGAAATATTTTTCTCCCTCCAGGCGCGCGTTCGCGCCGAAGGCGAGCATCGGATCGTACTTGGTCGAAGAACCAAGGGCGACTGGGAGCATGTACGATGTTTTGATCCCGATCACCTTCTCAACGAAGGTGCGATTCACCTTCTTGCCCTCGCGCTCCGTCACCGTATTGATCGTGCGCGTTTCCGAAGGATCTTTCTTCTCAAAGAGCGCTGTGCTGAGGCGCGCCGCCACGGGCTCCATATCGTCCAGGGACGCGGCAACCATGCGCGTATGATAGATTTCCTTGCCATCGAGCGAATATCGAATTGCGGTCACCACAATGCGTTCGTTCAGGCGCGTGGCCCGCACCACCAGGTACTCGGATGAGCGGCTGAGAGCAGCAGCCTCGGCATAGGTGCCCGGCGTTCCGTCAGCGTGCGGCGCAGGCACCACCATCACCACCTGATCACGACTGGCTTCCGCATACGCCTCGGCAATCACTGCCCCAATGGCCTCGCCTTCCGACGGTTCCAAATTCGTTCGCTCTACGGGAAGCACTGCCACCGACGCGTTCGCCACGGAAGCACAGAACACCCCAACACCCAACGCTAACCACCCTGAAACTGCTTTCATATTCATGGTCTCCTCTTCAAGTAATCCCTGCCCACAGAACAGCACATTCTGTGCCAGACGGAAACCCTGCCGAAGCCCTCCAGAAATGCGCGCAACCTAGTGCTCCCCCTCCAGCTACCCGTCGGTCGCACGCTACTAACTACGACAGCCTTGCCACGGTACTAGCGCGTAGAGAGCCCTATGTTGCTCTCAGAAAGCGCCTCGGCAATGATGCGTTCGTTGCACCCCGCGCCCGTCTATTGCACCGATCACCGCCTCTGTAACTCCCTAGGGTCGGACCGCGAGCAGGTCCTCAATCGGCTGGCTTTGGGGCAAACGGGACTTCTCGCCCCAAGCTTCCCGCTTCCGTTTGGAACCTATGTGGGCGAGCTTGCAACCGAGCTTGGCCCATTGCCTCTGCCCTTCACTCGCTATGAGTCGCGCCTGGCGCGGCTGGGGCATGCGCTGGCAACAGAGCTAAAGGCCTCGACCGATGCGGCCATTCGACGCTGGGGAAGGAGGCGTGTGGCGCTCGTGCTCGCGACCTCGACCGGGGGCTTATTGGAAACGGAAAGCTCTCACCTGGGCTTAGCAGCTGGGCGGCCGCTCCCTCCCGGTTACCGCCTGCTTCGAACGCATGGGCTTGGAGCCACCGCCGAGCTGTTGCAACAGGTTCTGGGCACGGAGGGGCCGGCTTTCGTGATCTCCACCGCGTGTTCATCGAGTGCCAAGGCACTCGCAAGCGGGCAGCGTTTGATTCAAAGTGGGGTTGCCGATGCTGTGATTGCAGGAGGTCTCGATACTTTGTGTCAGACAACACTCTTTGGTTTTCAAGCACTTGGCATCCTCTCCACTGAGCGATGCAAACCCTTCGCTGGAGCACGAGACGGAATCAACATCGGAGAAGGGGGTGCGCTCATTCTGCTAGAACGCGAGGCTGATTCCGAAATAGCGCTGCTTGGTTGCGGTGAATCCAGTGATGCCTATCACCTCTCCGCTCCGGATCCTGAGGGGCACGGGGCGGAGCGCGCAATGCGCCAGGCCCTCGAACAAGCAGACGTTAGCCCGCATGAAGTCGGCTACGTGAACGCGCACGGTACCGGCACGCTACAGAATGATGCTGCTGAGGCGTTGGCGCTCGCGAGAGTCTTCGGGATGGGCCCAAGCGTTGTTTCCACCAAGAGTTATACCGGGCACCTGCTGGGAGCGGCTGGCGCGACAGAGGCTGCTTTTTGTATCGCTGCGCTAGAACGGGGTGAAATTCCAGCCAATTTGGACGCGGATCCAGAGGATTTTCTGGGCATTCGTCTGGGCCGCGAAACCCTGCAAAGCGATTTCAGGTACGCGCTCTCCAATTCTTTCGCGTTCGGTGGCAGCAATGTCAGCTTGCTGTTTGGGAAAGTTGCGCCGTGAAGCAAATCATCGGTGCTCCCTTGCACCTCGCCGCAATAGGTTTCTGGCAGCCGGCTGAAGGCGAGAATGCAGCACCTGAAGCTAATCTCTTGGGCGCACGGGCGCGTGGACGCGCGAGCCAGCTGACACTGATGTTCGCGGAAGTTCTGGATCAGGCTTTGGCGGGATCTGGGATAAATTCCGAGGAAGTGGCGTTGATCTTTGGCTCGGCGCTCGGCGAGATGGAGCGTTTGATTCAGCTGCTCACCACCTTACACGGTCCAACACACGACATTTCGCCACTGCGTTTTCAGACAAGTGTTCACAATGCCTCCGCGGGCCAAATTTCGATTGCCCTAAAGAACCCGAACTTCTCGAACTCGCTGGCCGCTGGCCGCAACACTGTCGCTATGGGTTTCGTCGAAGCCGCCGTCTGGATGCAAACGCGCCAAACTCCGCTCGTGTTGGTGCTTGGAGACGAAGCCCCGCCACCCGAACTCCACGTCGGCTCAACCTATGCTCCC
>JBBSBI010000323.1:0-3634 GCA_038251425.1 Polyangiales bacterium | reverse complement strand
CTTGTGCCGCGTGGCAACGCGATCCTTGGCCGCATATTCAGCCGACACCGTCCACGACCAAATCACCGTTCGGAGCAGCACGAACGCCAGGATCGCCACCGCCACTCCCAGCACCGTGAGCACGGTCCGAAGCTTGTTCCTGAGTACATTGCGGACGGCTAAGCTCGCAAGATTCACTTGAATTTACCCTTGTCGAGGTGGTGAACCGTGCCGGCACTTTCGGCCGCGGCGGGATCATGCGTCACCATGATGATGGTCTTCTTGAATTCGGTTTGCAGCTTGCGCAGAAGGCTTAAGATCTCATCGGCGCTGTCGCGATCCAGATCACCGGTGGGCTCATCGGCAACGATCAGCTTCGGATCCGTGACGATAGCGCGAGCGATCGTCACCCGCTGCTCCTGGCCGCCCGAGAGCTGACGTGGATAGTGATCCATCCGTTCGGAGAGCCCCACGACTTTGAGCGCCGTTTCGGCGCGCCGCCGACGCTCAGCCGAACCTAGATTCGTGAGCAACAGCGGAAGCTCGACATTTTCCCGGGCAGTGAGCACCGGAAGCAAATTGTAGGTTTGGAAAATGAATCCAACATTGGCGGCGCGAAACCCGGCCAGCGCGGAGTCACTCATCCCCGCAAGATCGGCACCCGCAACGCGCACCGAGCCGGAACTCGGGCGATCCAGGCCCGCAATAATGTTGAGCAGGGTCGTCTTCCCGGAGCCCGAAGGCCCCATCAGGGCGATGAACTCACCTTCATGAGCTGTTAAGCTAAGATCGCGAAGCACATCCAGCTTTTCTTTGCCTCGAAAATAGGTCTTGCTGAGGCCTTTGACGTCAATCACGACGGCTTTTGAGCCAAGATCTTGAGTATTGGAAGCCGCTTCGGCAACGCTGCCTGCTTGTGTCATTATTGTGCCTCTTCCTGTATTTTCTGACCATCCACGAGCGTGGCGGCTGGCTCTTTTACAACGCGGGTGCCAGGCGCCGGCCCGGATGCCAACTCAAACCCATCCCCAAAAGCTGGCCCGAGGCGCACGGTTGTCTGCCGAGCTTGCCCGTCAGAGACCACGAACACCACGCGGCTGCCGTTTCTCTCCGCGAGTGCAGAGCCGGGCACAATCGTCTTCGGAGCTTGCTTGAGCGACGCGTCGGTTAGCTCCTCGCTCAAGAAGCTCACACGCGCGGCCATGTCCGGCATCACGCCGTCCGTAGGCCCAACAAACCCAACCTTCACCACCACCGTAGCTTTCGAACGATTCACTCGGGGAATAATTTCAAGCGCCTTGCCCTTGAAGCGCCGCCCCGGATAGGCATCCAACACAATCTCGCACGGCCCACCCAGCTTAACGAGACTGAGCCGTTGCTCGGCGACATCACTTTCCACGACCAAGCTCTTCAAGTCGGCAATCTCAACATTGCCCATGTCCACGCTGAGCCCAGCGGGCTGCGGCCCGACATATTCCCCGACTTCCGGTGGCTTATTCAGAATGGTGCCAGCCAGCGGCGCCTTCACCACGTACTGGCCCAAGTTGACACTGAGAGCCTGCACCTCGGCGTTGGCGGCACGGGCCTGAGCTTCTGAGGCCTTCACCTGCGCCAAGAGGGCTGCACTGCGTGCCTCCAGATCTTCCGCCTGTGATTTCGGAGAAACGCCCTGCTCAGCCATGCCGCGCGCGCGCTTTAGCGCTACCTGGATTTCGGCGAGGTTAGCTTTCGCGGTTTCGACGTTAGCGCTGCTGGCCAGCGAACGGCTTTGAGCGGCCATGATGGTGGCCTTTTGGTCAGTGACATCCAGCTCAAATAACAGCTGGCCTTCCTCCACCGCCTGCCCCCGCTGCACCCACAACTTCTTCACGCGGCCCTGCACCTGAACCGCTACCTTCGAACTCCGTTCAGGCACTACGTAGCCCGTGCTGGTTAACTGCACGCTGGCTTGAGCCGGCGAAACCAAGGCTATTTCGGTGACGCGGACCTTGGCCTTGAAGACTTTACTCTCGAGGTACGGCCAGCCAAATTGGTAGCTCAGCAGGCCGACAACACCAAGGCTGAGCACGCCGAGCAGGGGACCGAAGCGTCGCGGCTCGCGTGGGGTCTCGTCACGAGAGATCCGTAAAGACTGCAACTCCGCTGAAAGATCGTCGGCCATAGCACTCGCCGAGCCCGTATAGTAACCGGGCTCCCTTTCGACAACGGCCGGCCCCGTTCAGAGGCCGGGACGCCCTAAATTTTGCTAGATTGTGCTCAGCCCACAGGCTTTAGAATGAGTGCCCCAAGTGGTGGCAGCCGGAGCTTAACGGATTGTTCTCGCCCGTGGATCGGGATGCGCTCCGCGTCCACGCCCTGCGTGGTCTCAAATTCGCTGCCGCCAAAGCGCAACTCATCGGACGAGAGGACTTCGGTATAGCGCGTGAAGGCCGGCACGCCGACCCGATAATCTTCGCGAGGTACGGGTGTGAAGTTGATAACAATCACCAAGTGCGCATCGCCATCGCGCCGCAGATAACTGATAACGGTATTTTCGCGATCATTGCAATCGATCCATTCAAAGCCAGCCGTGTCGGGATCGCTACGCCACAGCGCAGGGTGGGCTTGATACATTCGCCCGAGCTCGCGAATGAACTCCTTCAAGGCCACCCGCTGCGGATGGTCTTTAAGCTCCCAGCTGAGCATGCCATCGTGATCCCACTCTTGGTGCTGAGCGAGCTCCGTGCCCATAAAGATCAGTTGCTTACCGGGGCGCGTCCATTGGTAGGTCAAGAGCAAGCGCAGATTGGCGAGCTTCTGCCAGAAATCCCCGGGCATTTTCTCAATCACAGAGCCTTTGCCGTGCACGACTTCGTCGTGCGAGAGCGCGTTGATGAAGCGCTCGGTGTACTCATACAGCATGGCAAACGTGAGCTGATCGATGTGAAACTTGCGATGCACGGGCTCTTTGGAGAAGAAGAGCAAGGTGTCGTGCATCCAGCCCATGTTCCACTTGAACGCGAAACCGAGGCCGCCTTCGCCAGCCGGCCGCGACACGCCACCCCAGGCTGTTGACTCTTCGGCAATGGCAAACGCGCCCGGAACCTCGCTTTCAATCACGGAATTGACACTCCGCAAGAATTCAATGGCCTCGATATTCTCGCGCCCACCGTAATTATTCGGGACCCAGTTGCCATCTTCGCGGCTGTAATCGAGGTAGAGCATCGAGGCGACGGCATCCACCCGCAGGCCATCCACGTGAAATTCCTGCAGCCAATACAACGCGTTGGCCATCAGGAAATTCTTCACCTCATTCCTGCCATAGTTAAAGATCAGCGTGCCCCAATCCGGGTGCTCCCCCCGCCGCGGATCTTCGTGCTCGTAGAGTGCAGTGCCGTCGAACAGGCGCAGCGCAAAATCATCCTTCGGGAAATGCGCGGGCACCCAATCGAGAATGACTCCCACACCGTGCTGATGGCAGTAGTCCACAAAGAATCGGAAATCATCGGGCGTGCCATAACGGCCAGTGGGCGCATAGTAGCCGGTAACCTGATAACCCCACGAGGCGAAATAAGCATGCTCGGCGACAGGCATCAGCTCAACGTGGGTGAAGCCCAAGTCGCGAACGTGGTCCACCAAGCGCGGCGCCATTTCGCGGTAGCTGAGCGAACGATTG
>JBBSBI010000322.1:0-3652 GCA_038251425.1 Polyangiales bacterium | reverse complement strand
TCTCTTGTGGATGTACTGGAGGATGCAGCACTCAAGCGTCAGGCAGCTGACACACTGGCGAGCTTGGGAGCCGAGGGGTCGCCCGAGGAGGTCGCCGGCTTGGCCCGAGTGGGCGAGCTGCTCGATCACTTGGAAACTGAGAGGCGCGAGAGCTCACAGGCCTTGTCGGTGAATTTCAACTTGGCACGACTATCCGTGCTGCGCGCAAACCATCGCGCGCCATCCCGTCACGTCGGGTGCCTCCTCCCATGCCAAGAACGAACGCTGGCCACTTCGCGAATGGCAATGGCAAAGGCAACGGCAACGCCCACGCCAGAGCCCTGATTCCGATTGAGAACGATGCAGACTTTCGAGACTTCTAATCGGATCCGGGGAAATCATGGATCGCCAGGTTTTTCAGGGCTTTCGCGACCTCGCGTACCAGCACGCTGGTATTGCGCTACGCGAAAACAAGGAAGCTCTGGTTTCTTCCCGGATAGCTAAACGGGTTAGGAGCTTAGGGCTTGGGAGTGAACATCAGTACCTAGAATACCTACGGAACGACAAGAGCGGCGAAGAGCTCATCAGTTTTCTCGACGTGATCTCGACCAACTTCACTAGCTTCTATCGTGAAGACGATCACTTCGAAGTATTCCGAGAGGAGCTCTTGTCGTGCGCCGCGCACGGCACCAAACGTGTTCGCGTTTGGTGTGCCGCCGCGTCCACAGGAGAAGAACCCTACACCCTCGCGATGACGCTGGCGGAAACGCTGGGCAGCAAGGTGGATAACTGGCGGCTGCTAGCCACCGACATTTCTGTGAGCGTGCTGCAAACCGCGTCGCAAGGCAGCTACGAAGCCAGTAAGTTGGCACGGGTGCCGCGCCCTTTGCGCGAGAAGTACTTTCACGAAGAAGCCGATCCCGCGGGAGGCCCGAATATTCTACGCGTGAACGAGGCCCTGCGGAGCAAGATCGTGTTCAAACGCCTCAACCTTTCTTCGCTCCCCTTCCCCTTGTGTGGCCCGCTGGATGTCGTCTTTTGCCGCAACGTGATGATCTACTTTGACCTATCGACTCGTCAGCACCTGGTAGGAGAGATCGAACGCCTGTTGAAGCCGGGCGGTCTCTTGGTGATTGCGCACTCCGAAACGCTGAATGGCGTACGGACGGGGCTCGGTATGCTGAAGCCTTCGGTCTATCGAAAGGCAGGCTGACGGTGACCCAAATTACGGTGGGGATGGGTGATCTGCAGGTGAGTGCGGATCCCAACGCGTCGCTCGTGACGTATGCGCTTGGCTCTTGTATCGCTGTCGTTGTGTACGACCACGTCCGTCGAGCCGGCGGGATGATCCACTACATGCTCCCGCATTCGTCAGTCACCCCGGAGAAGGCGCTGGCCCGACCGGCGATGTTCGCGGATACTGGAGTGCCACTGCTGTTCGAGAAAATGTACGGATTTTCCTGCAGAAAGTCTGATTTGATCGTGAAGGTCGTGGGTGGCGCGAACATCAACGATGAGAACGGCACGTTCGAAATCGGGCGCCGGAATTACGTCATGTTGAGGAAAATGTTCTGGAAAGTTGGCGTTGCGGTAGTGGCTGAGGACGTTGGCGGCAGCGCCTCGCGAACGACACGGCTGTACCTGGCAACCGGAAAAACGACAGTGCGCAGAAGTGATGAACCCATAGAGGTAGAACTGTGATGGCATATCAGTCCGTTTCGTGGAGCTCACCAACATGTTGACGGTACTTGTCGTCGACGATTCAGCCGTCATGCGCCGCATGGTGGTGAAATCTCTTTCGGTGGGTGGTCTGCAGATCAACCAGGTGTTCGAAGCTGCCGGCGGGCAGCAGGCGCTCGACATATTGAATGCACAATGGATCGACCTCGTCCTGTGTGACATCAATATGCCGGAAATGAACGGCATCGAGCTCGTCGAAAGGATGACGTCAGACCCCCTGACCGCGAAGGTTCCCGTCGTGATGGTAACCACCGAGCGGAGCGAAGCTCGGATCTCCCGCCTCAAGGAGCTAGGAGTTACCGGGTACCTGACCAAGCCTTTTCGCCCAGAGATGCTGGCGCGAACAGTCCGCGAAGTACTTGGCCTGGAGGCGGTCACATGACGCCGCTCAGCGAATCGTTGCTTCACCAAGTAGCGGGGCAGGTGCTCGAAGAATGTGCGTTTCTTTTTACTCAACCGGGTCCGGAGCCCGAGGTATGGCCCGAGCCTGTGACGTGCGCCACGCTTACGTTCGCCGGCCCGCGAAAAGGCAAGGTAGAGCTGTATGCGGCTCATGGCCTAGCCATGGCGATAGCCGCCGATATGCTGGGTTTGGAGGCCGACGACCCAGAGGCTCACCGACTCGCAGATAACTCCATTGCAGAGCTCGCCAATGTCATCACCGGCGCGCTTGTAGCCGAATTGTTCGGTACCGAATGTCTCTGCGAGCTCGGGATCCCCGTTGTGGCGCACGAGGCGCCTGGTCCCAGGTCAGAATCCAGCTTCGCCCTCACACTCATCGACCTTGAGGGACGTCCACTCGACTTGAGAGTTAGCCTGGAGCCTTCGCTATGATCCGTGTGCTGCTTGTGGACGATTCTGCCGTGTGTCGCCGACTGTTCGCGCAAATTCTGGCTACAACTGCGGACATTGAGGTGGTTGGCCAAGCTGGAGACGCTTTCGCAGCCCGGGACCTCATCGTCCAGCTGCGGCCGGATGTGATGCTGCTCGACGTGGAGATGCCGAAGATGGATGGCCTCACGTTTCTGCGCCGCTTGATGCACTATCAGCCGATGCCAGTGATTGTGTGCTCATCGCTCACGACGCGCGGCGGCGAGGTTGCCTTTGAAGCGTATGAAGCAGGGGCCGCAGAAGTCATCTGTAAGCCGAACGAAACCTACACTCGAGCCCAGCTTGAGTATGACTTGATTGACGCGGTAAGAAGCGCGGTCGTGGCACGGCGCACGGCGGTGAGCTTTGCACCCCAGCTAGCCGAATTGCGAACGCGCAACGACGTGGCAGTCGTGGCGATTGGCGCTTCAACGGGGGGCACGGTCGCGGTCGAAGCTGTCATTCGCGCCTTGCCGAACGGCGTGCCACCGATCCTCATCGTCCAGCACATGCCGCCCTACATCACGTCGGCTTTTGCCGCGCGTTTGCGGCAACATGCACAGATTGACGTGGTCGAGGCGGTGGATTGCCAGGTGCTGCATAATGGTCAAGCATTGGTGTCTCCCGGAGGGAAACATATGACTCTCGAACGTGCCGGAAAGGACCTGCGGGTGCGAGTTCGTGAAGGTCCACGAGTTAACGGCCACCGCCCTTCCGTGGACGTGCTCTTTCATTCGGTTGCAAACAACATCGGTTCGCGTGCGGTAGGCGTGCTGCTCACCGGCATGGGACGCGATGGTGCGGAAGGTTTGAGCGCGATGCGTACCAAGGGTGCGCACACTATCGCGCAAGACGAGGCAAGTTCTGTGGTTTTCGGCATGCCCCGCGCGGCCATCGAGCTCGGTGCTGCGGCCGAGGTTGCATCCTTGAAGGACGTGGCCCGCGGCATCGTTTCTGCGCTTCAGCGCCCAACGCGCCCAGCGCACCCTTTGCTCTCAAACGCTTAACCGCCTGCGGTTCAGGCCGTTTTTCAACATACCCTTAACGCCGCACGGATCGGATT
>JBBSBI010000321.1:0-3803 GCA_038251425.1 Polyangiales bacterium | reverse complement strand
TGCCCTCAGCCGCTCCCATGAGTCCCCGGAAGCTCTCCTGGAGGCACTTGCCGCTTTTGCCGATCTCTTTGACTCCCTGCTCTCCGCACCCAACGGCGCCCGTGCGCTCGCCATCCTTTTCGAGTATGTTTCCCGAGTCTCCCCGGACACGACCCCGCAGGATCTCGAACGCGCTCTCGCCAAGAACACTCCAAAAGCTCAGGACATCGTCATGACCATCGTTGATCAGCTCAGACAGCAAGGCTTGGAGCAAGGTCTGGAGCAAGGCCGAGCCCAGGGTCGAGCAATGACCCTCCTCAAGCAAATGAAGCTCAAGTTCGGGACGGTTCCGACTGACGTAGAACGCGCGGTGGTTTCGGCGCCTTCCGAGCAACTTGAGCTTTTTCTTGAGCGGATCCTCAGTGCCTCTTCGATTGACGATGTGATGCGGGGATAGGTTGAAAGCATTCTCCGTTCAGCGCGAAACCTGTGCGTGACATCTCTCTTAGGAGCCGTGCACGTCTAGGGGGGCCTGGCGCAACGCAGCCCGCCGTCGTTGCCGCGATAGTCGGGCGCCTTGTTGCCGCGGTGCGAGGAGAGCAGTTGCGACAAGGTGTCGACCCATGAACCTCCCGCTATCACGCGTGTGGAAGCTACCGCTGAATTAGCACAATTGCTGCAGGAAGCCGCATAGGTTCCATACTAGTCTAGGTTCCACTCAAAGACGTTCCCGGCCAAGTCCACCTGACCGTACAAGCTGTTGCCCTTCGGCGAGACAGCCCCGACCACGCTGGTGCCAGCCTGCACGCAAAAGGTATTGCCTCCCGAGGCTCCGAAATAGTTCGCGTAGGAGCAATCGATCGTCGTGGTGCCAGCCGGATCCGACCACGGATACTGCCGCTGCAGGTTGTCGCTCACTGCCGCGTAGTTCCACTCCGCCTCGCTCGGCAGAAAGCCCCCATCCCAAATGCAAAACGCCGCCGAATGGTACCAGTTGACACAGTTGATGGGCTTGGTCTCGTTCTGCCCGCTGTTCGCCTTCCAAGTTTGGCCGATCGCGGTGCAGCCCAGGTAGCTTGACCCGTCCCACGTAAGCTTGGCGGTGGGCAGGTTCGTCGCCGTACTCCAGCTCTGGTCCCAGCCCGCCTCGATGCCGCCGCCAACACTGTTGGCAAGCCCCCCGCTGCCCAGGTGCGTGTGCTTGCCGGAGCCGGGCGCGGGGGTCCATAGACCCACCAGCACCGCGTTCACGAAGGCTTCCTCGAAACCGATCGCCTCCGAATCGCCGGTCAGGCTCACATCAGCTCGAAGGAACGGATCAACGATAGCACTGACTCGCAATTCCACTTCTTGAAGAAAGACCCCGGTTCGCAAGTCAGCTGGCGCCGACTCTTCCCTGCCCTCGGGTCGTGATGTTGCACCGGCCAGGGTGGTACCTGCAGCGCTGATTGCGGCATTCATCAGATTGCTGAGCCCGCTTGATGTTGCGGAGGCATTGGCTCGGGCGGGCGTCGAGGCTTCCGGTGCTTCCTGTGCGCCCGCACACCCGTTTGATCTCTACGGGCTCACCCCGCTCAGGTCGTACTCGACGATGCTGGGGACGGCGGCGAGCTGTCTTCCTCAGAATCGGTGGCTAGTGCGACGTCTTGCACGGGCTCATTGGACGTGGGCATAACGTTTGGAAGGTTTGGGGGGACCGTGAGAAGAGAGCTCCAACCCGAACGCAGCCACACGAGTAGGCGCGACGCCAACCAGAGCGACCACAGCAACATCAGCGATCGCCACACCCAGATGGAAGTTCCAATCATCGTCGTCTGAGGCAACAGAGCGGGCGAGCGATCCAGGTACCAAACCAGGTGCCCCGCGTCACTCCCGGCGCCCTTCACCTGCATGTCAGGCACCACGACCAGACCCGAATAGATCGCAGCAGCGAGCGTCACCAGCATAAGGATCGTCAAAATCACCAAACACGAAATCACCAGCTGACGCAGTCGTCGACCTTGAGGCACGGCTCTTTCGTACCAAGTTAACGCGAAGAACCAGCCCGGCACGATCATGGCGGCTGCCGCCGGGATCTGCGTCAGACCCAACGACAGACGAGCCAAGCTAGGCCGCCAAGCGGTGAGCGAGGAAGGCGCGAGAGCACCAAAGCCGCCAACAACACCACACACAAATAGCCCCAAAAAAGCACGGAGGGGCCAAAGGTTGGGCCGGAAAGCCACAGCACCCAACGTTCGGGATTGGGCTCAACCATGATATTCACATTGGCGGCGCCTCCCTCAAGTGTCACGGCAGGTGACCGCCAGAACATTTGAATGCCGCCGGGCTGCTGCCAACTCAGCTTCACCTCTGAGACACCCGGGCTCAGACCCACCGCAACGGCACCGCCTTCGACCCGCGAAGGGCGAGCTTCGCCGCGAACCGAAAGCTCCTGCAACAGAGCGCCCGCTGGCAACGTCACACGCTGGGTTCCGCCTGCGCTCGCGCGCACGGTAAACTTGAGGCTCGCTCGCGTGAGTCGATCTCCAGGAGTGATCGTCAGCAAGGCGCCTTCGATCGTTTTTGAAGGACCGGGCACCGGCACCGGGCGCGCGACAGAAATCTCAACTTTTTCGCCTGGAAACGGCCGCCAGAAGGGACGCCAACGCTGCGCCGTTTCGTGCTGCACCGGAACCAACCCCGACGCCTTACAATGCCAAACGACTCCACAATCGAGGCTCCATGTTTCCGCGTAATTCGTAGTCGTCGAAGCGGTGAGCGAAAGTGCCTCGCGCGGTTCGAGCAGCGTCGTCCAAGAGAACTCCTTTTGCCCTCTTTGAAAAGATGCCACCACGCTCCCCTCCTCGACCGGCACGTCGGCAACCGTGACTCGCTCGCCCGCCAAGAGCGGCACCTTCACCGAAAGCGGCAACTCGGCTGAAGTCTCGCGCGTTAGGCGATATCTCGCCATCCAGCTAACGCCTAATTCGATCTCACGACTGAGTGTGAGCCAGGGCGGCAGACTTGGCGCGGGCTCGCCCCCGACTGCCCCACTCGCTTCCCGATGGCGACGCGTGAACGTCAACGCGCCTTCGAGATGCCCATCGTGCGCTACCCCGCTCACTTCCCACTCGGGAGCGTTCACCACAATGCGCTGCGGCTTATCTTGAAGCTCCAACGCCAAATCGTCCACGAGCACAGGGCCCTCGAGCACCACTCGCTGTCGACCCGCGGGAATACGCGCCACCAGCCCGCCACCTTCCAACACGATCGGAGGGTGCTCGTCGCTACCGATCTGAACTCGCTCAGGCACCCAGGAAGCCACTGGGCCCGGTAGCCTCAGTCGTGTCACGGCACCAGCGTGCACGTCGAGGACGATCTTGAGGGTGGAGCCAACGATGGACAGTTCCGCCCGAGCCACCGTAAGACAGTTTGAGCACGCTGGGCTCTCGCTAAGTCGACGTGCCAATTCCGCTAAGCGCTCAGCAGAAGGCCCAGAGTCAAAACCTGTAGTGGCACTGCGTTTAAGCTCTATTTCAGCACTAGCTTGGGCGCGAGCGTCAGTGGAGAACACCAGCAGTGAACCGAGGCACCCGACCAACAGCAACAGGCTCACTACGGGCGAGGCCGCGTACGGCGCGTACCGCGCTTTGGCGTCCGTCGTGGAACTGGGATCCGCGGGGGGGCTAGACTTCCGCCAACCCAGCTTGGCCAAAAATAGGCCAAAACCGAGCACGCCGAGCACCCGCAGAAGTTCAAGTAGCCGCACCGCCCAAGGTGGCACGAGCCACAAACTGAACTGGTGATCGCGGGCGACTGGCCCCTTCCAAATCAGGCTCTCGGTC
>JBBSBI010000320.1:0-3835 GCA_038251425.1 Polyangiales bacterium | reverse complement strand
TGCACTGACGCACGACGACTCGCCCCGCAACTGGCAGGGAGTGCTGCGTGCTGCCTCAGCTATCGAAGCTATTCAAGCGACCGGTACGGCTTATAAAGCAGGGCCCATTCCTTCACTCGCACCTGAGTGGCTAGAAGCAGCCGACGACGGCTCCACGGAGTGGCGACTTGCCTGCGCGCTGGGTAGTGCGGCCGCTTGCTACAACCCGAAGACTCGGAGACCGTTGGATTCCGTTCGGCACCACTGGCTCCCGCTTCAACCTGGCGCCTTTCGCTTTGCTGAAAGCGACAAACGACTTTCCCAAGATACTCGCGTGGTGATGAAAGGGCGCGACGCACAGATGGATCTAGGAGCACTGGTGCAACGGCGAGTCATTGAGGCGGAGCAGAGTGGCAGGCGAACGCTGCCGCTCGAAGCAGCACCCGGTTACGAAACCGACCCGCGAGACATCGCTGCCCTGATTGCGGGCGATGTGGACTTGGATGCTGTCGTGTCGTTGGCACGCGCGCTCATGGCTATACAATGGAGCAGGGTTCGGGCGAAGCGTCATCGGGAGAGAATGACGAACGCCATTTGGCCCGATGAGGCCTGGATAGCGTTGCGCCTGGCGTCTTTGCCTTGGCCGCTAGACGATGGCCGCAAGGTACCTATTGACCCAGCGATGTTACGTCGTCTCGCGTCGGGCGACGGTGCAGGGGCCGTTGATCTCGCCCTCCGTCGCCTGCGTGGTAGAGGCTTCCGTACCCCGCTAAGGGCGGCGATCGCCGACGAAGCGACTGCCCGTCTCTGGGCTGCTTCCCTAGCGTTTCCCATCAGTTGCAGGAGCGCAACGCGGCTTGCCGCTCAGTTTGAGTTTCAAAGCAATCAGGAGAACCGACAATGATCGATCTGACACCACTCAAGAACCAAACACGTCTACTTTTCAGTATCGCCCTCAAACCCATTCAAACGGACCGGTTCCAACCCACAGGATTTCCGAGCCTGGGCGCGGCCACGTACCAAGCTAACGGGGAGACCAAGCTGCTTGTGGAAAGCGCGCAAAGCATGGCCAATCGGCTTGAGGCTACCTGCTGGGATTCCAAGGCGAATGCACCCGTAGGCACGCTGGAAGGGATCTCTCACGTTACAGTGACGCGCGGCGGCAAGTTCCTCACAGACACCATGCTAGAGGCTCATCGCCTAAACAGCCCCTACATCCTTGAAAATAAGAATGACGCCTCGTTCTACACAATACTGGCGAACGAACTTGGGGCCCTGGCTGCTGGACCCATCGACCGCAAGCTCCTGTCTGATGTTCTACTCAAGTACGACGCAGGCAGCCTGTTGCACGGCGTGTTCATCGCGAAGAAGGAACTCGCTGGTGGGCGATTGCGGGTGGCGCGAGCCCTGTCAGCTTTCATTGAAGCACACGGAGTGCGAGTTGCTGCGTCGGGAGGCGTAAAAAACGACCACGTCAATCCCTCCGGATCAACGAAAGATGGCTTCGGAAACGTGCCCTTTGCCCGTGATGAGTTCACCGCGGAATCGATTACATTGCATGTCAATATCGACCTGGCGCAGATCCGTGGATACGGCCTTGGCGAACAGGCCGAGACCATGCTGACGCTTTTAGCGCTGTACAAGGTGCGAAAGCTTGTTGACGGCGATCTCAGGTTGCGCACGGCATGCGATCTGGAGGTGATCGACGCGCAGGAGCCTAAAGCAACGCGACCAACCGGGTTCTCTCTCCCAACTTTATCGGCCCTCGAAATCGACGTAAGGGCCGCAATACAGACCTGCAAGGACCTTATGGTGCAAAAAGTCGTCACTTTCGAAGGCAAGCTTGAACGAGCCAAAGACAAGAAAGAGGATGGCGCCCCTGATGACGACGACACTACCAACCCCGACGCATCCGCTGAGGACTGATCATGCCGAGCATGCTGCTTCGCTTCCCGGGTGGGCGCTACCATGCGACACCCTATGGGCACCACGTTAACGAAGGCTTGGTCGAGTGGCCCCCGAGCCCATGGCGGTTGCTGCGCGCGCTGATCGCGACAGGCTATGCAACCCAACATTGGACGGAAGTACCTACCGCTGCGCGCCGTCTGATTGAGACGCTCGCAGACACACTTCCAACTTATCAGCTACCTCCGGCCACACTGGGCCACAGCCGGCACTACATGCCTATGGGCACCTTCGACAAGGGGCGCGAGAAGACGACTTTGGTGTTTGATGCGTTTGCACACATTGGTGAACGCGAATTGCTGGTTCGTTGGGACTGCGCGTTGCAGCAAGAAGAGCTTGAAATGTTCAGAACCCTGGTCACACACCTTGGTTACCTCGGACGAAGCGAAAGCTGGACACTTGGATCCGTAGACGACGTAGCTCAGTCAGAAGGGCTCGCTGCGTTTCCGCACGTCGACGGAGAACGACCCGGAAAAGGGTGGGAGCAAGTCTCGCTTCTCGCCCCGGAACGGCCAGAAGCCTACGCCCTGTGGCGAAACGAAGCCGTCTCGGAGGCGTTGGCCGAGTTCCCTCTCCCAGAAGGTAGCCGAAAGCCGTCTGGATCACTTGTGAGGAAACGTGCAGCCGCCGAGGCACCATTTCCAAGGGACACACTGGATTGCCTGCAGCGCGATACCGCGTGGTGGAAACAGCACCGGTGGAGCCAAGCTCCTGGTTCACGCCGCGTTTTGTATTGGCGGCCCTCAGACGCACTGCAAATCGGGACCATTCATCGCGTGTCGCCCCCAAGAGAGACGTCCGTTGAAGCGATGCTCCTTGCGCTAACCACTCCAAGTGGCAGCAAATCAGCATTGCCTGTTGTTGGCCGGACCCTACCGCAGGCTGAGTTGATTCACCGTGCATTGGTTAGCCAAGCTGGGAATGGCCAACGCGCGACGTGTCCCGAGATCACTGGGAAGGATGAGCACGGCGAGCCACTTAAGAACCATCAACATGCGCATATCCTGCCAGTTGACTTAGATCTGGACGGCCACATCGATCATGTCCTCATCTACGCTCGCATGGGTCTTGGGCGCGCTGCCCAGCAGGCAATCCGGAGTTTAAGGCGAACGTGGACCAAACGGGGTCCAGACCTCCAGATGGCCCTAGCGGGCCAAGGTCAGCTTAGCGATCTGCGACGAATTCCGGAGCCATTGCGATCTGGAATCACTGCGCATTTGGCTGGCGAGCAAGGGGCACGCACATGGACGTCCGCAACGCCATTCGTGCTTCCACGCCATGCGAAACGCCGAGGCGCCAACACACTCGAAGGTCAAATCTTGGCGGAGCTGACGTCACGGGACCTGCCTCCTGCGCAAGTCCTGGTGCTTCCGTGGGACAGTCGAACGCTGAAGCTGCGCCACGCCGTTCGCGTCCGGCGGCATCCTGCTAGAATTCCTCCTTCAGATGCCGGATACGCCATTCGACTAGTGTTTGAGCAGCCGGTCGTTGGCCCGATTTCGCTCGGCTACGCCGCACACTTCGGACTCGGCCTCTTCATCGCCGAGACACCATAAGTCGCCAGGCCCCCATTAACGCCACAACCTAAGGGTTTTCCCCAATACCCAAGTTCCCTCACCCGCTGTATCTCTTGCGCTGAGTGACCGAGCCCGAAAGAAAGATCTTCCCCCACGATGCCCTCGTGCGCCGAGTCTTCGGTGTTCCCGAGCATGCAGCGGCTCAATTTCGTTCAACTCTGCCGCCAACAATACTCGAGCATCTCGACCTCGACACGTTGCGCGTGGAAGACAGCAGCTTCGTCAGTGAAGAGCTTCGCGGCACGGTCGTGGACATGCTCTACAGCGCCAGCTACCGAAATCGCCCGGCTTTTCTGTATGTGCTCTTTGAGCAC
>JBBSBI010000319.1:0-3863 GCA_038251425.1 Polyangiales bacterium | reverse complement strand
AGCGATCGAGCTTCCGGATTCTGAACTCGAAGCCGTTGCCTCCCACGAGCAAATCGCTGAGGTGCTGGATAAGATCGCGGAACAGGTAAAATCGCGGCGCACCACGCTAATTTTCGTGAATACCCGGCGCCTTTCAGAGCGGTTGGCACACCAGCTTGCCGAACGGCTCGGGCCCGAGCGCGTGGCGGCGCACCATGGCAGCTTATCCAAAGACCGCCGGCTCGCGATTGAAGATCGCTTGCGAGCGGGCGAGCTTTCCGCACTCGTGGCAACCGCATCGCTTGAGCTCGGGATCGATGTGGGCCCGGTCGAGCTTGTGTGCCAGATCGGCTCTCCAAGAAGCATCGCGACGTTTCTGCAACGCGTGGGACGTTCGGGACACAGCCGCTTCGGCACGCCTGTCGGTAAGCTGTACCCGCTCACGCGCGATGAGCTCGTGGAATGCGTGGCCATGTTGCGCGCCATTCGAGGCGGCAGGCTCGATGCCATCCAGCCACCGATTTGTCCGCTCGATATCTTGGCTCAGCAGATCATCGCCGAATGTGCTTGCGAGGAGTGGGACGAAGCAGCTCTTTTCAAGCTCGTTAGGAGCGCTGCGCCGTTTAGTACGCTCACTCCCGAAGCCTACGAAACAATCCTCGATCTCGTCTCGGATGGCGTGATCACGGGGCGCGGCACGCGTGCGGACTACGTCAAACGCGATCGCGTCAACCACACGCTCAAGGCTCGGCGTGGAGCGCGGCTCGCAGCGCTCACTTCCGGCGGCGCAATCCCGGAGAACGCGGACTATCGCGTGGTCGCCGATCCTGACGACACCTTCGTCGGAACCATCAACGAAGACTTTGCGATCGAGAGCATGGCGGGCGATGTCTTTCTGCTCGGCAGCACCTCATGGCGAATTCGACGCGTGGAGCGCGGCATTGTCCGTGTGGTGGATGCCCAAGGTGCGAGCCCCACGATTCCGTTCTGGCTGGGTGAAGCGCCCGCCCGCACGTTCGAGCTTTCTGCGGAGGTATCGGCGCTGCGAGCGAGCATCGATGCTCAGTTGGCGGAAAACGCGGCAGAAGCTGATCCGCGCACGCCACACACGACGAACATCGAAGATCCGCGCACGCCACACACGACCAGCATCGAAGATCCACGAGCGCCACATGCGACAAGCATCGAAAGCGCTCTCGCCACGGAGTGTGGGATCACTGAAACGGTTGCCTGCGCCGTGATTCAATATCTTTCAGCGGTTCGCTCCGCTCTCGGCCGTTTGCCCACCCAAGAAGATCTCCTCTTTGAGCGTTTCTTTGACGACACCGGCGGCATGCAACTGGTCCTGCATTCGCCGCTCGGTGGTCGCATCAACCGCGCGCTCGGTTTGCTGTTGCGTAAGCGCTTCTGTCGTTCGTTCGATTTCGAACTGCAAGCCGCCGCAAGCGACGACTCCATCCTGCTCTCGCTCGGGCCCCAACACAGCTTTCCGCTGGAAGATCTGCGTGATTCGCTCAATCCCGCCGGCATCGAGGATGCGCTCCAGCAAGCCGTCCTACCAACGCCGATGTTTGGAGCGCGTTGGCGCTGGAATTTGAGCCGATTCTTGCTGGTTTTACGCTATCGCGGCGGTAAGAAGAATCCTCCACCGCTTCAGCGCATGCAGGCGGACGACATGATGGCGGCTATCTTTCCGTCACTTGCAGCGTGCCAGGATAACGCCACCGGCCCACGTGTGATCCCCGATCACCCAGTGGTGAATCAGACCATGCTCGATTGCTTGAGCGAAGCGATGGATCTTGAGGGGCTCCGAGTAATTCTGGAAAGCATCCAAGTGGGCAAGGTTCGTGTTCACTTCCGCGACACCACCGAGCCTTCTCCGCTCAGCCATGAGATCCTGAACAGTCGTCCGTACACCTTCCTGGACGATGCTCCGCTTGAGGAACGTAGAACCCGCGCGGTTCAGATGAGGAAGGGGCTACCCGTGCATGCGCGCGATCTCTCGGCGCTCGATCCAGCCGCGATTGATCGCGTCAAAGAGGAGGCGAGGCCAGAGCCCCGCGACCCTGACGAGCTGCACGATTGGCTGCTAAATACGGTGCTTTTGGCTGTGATTCCGGAGTGCGTGTCCTTCTTTTCTAAACTGTGCGAACAGCAGCGTGCCCACGAAGTCACGTTGCCAGCCGGGCGCTATTGGTGCGCCGCTGAATCCGCAGAGCTCGTCTTGAAGCTTGAACCCCAAGCCAAACTCCAACCCGCACCCCTGGTTGGAGCCTGCCGCACCCCTAAGCTGGAACCTGAAGCTGTCGCTGCCGCACTCCTGCGCGGACATTTGGAAGCCTCGGGGCCCATCTTGGTGTCAACGTTAACCCACAGCTTTGGGCTCGCGCCTACGAAGGTGCCTCAGGCCATCGCCATTCTGGAGCGCGAAGGCAGTGCACTTCGAGGCGAATTCGATCCCCGCTTGAATGGCGAACAGATCTGTTCTCGGCGTCTGTTAGGCCGCATTCACGCCTATACTCGCGAGCGCCAGAGGCGCGAGATTGCGCCAGTCACCGCTCAGGATTTCATGCGTTTCCTACTCGAATGGCAGCATTTAGCTCCAGGAACGCAGCTTTCCGGTGTGAGCGGTGTGCTCTCCGCGGTGGCACAGCTTCAGGGCTTCGAGACGGCCGTGTCAGCGTGGGAGCCAGCGCTTCTCGCGCCACGTGTCGAGAATTACTCCGCTCACTATCTCGATTCAACCGCGCTTTCCGGAGACGTGATCTGGGGGCGGCTGAGCGCGCGGCGCATGGAGTCGATCCGAGGTGCCAGTCTCTCACGTGCCACGCCCATCACACTAGCACTGCGCGCCGATCTCGAATGGCTCAAAGAAGCCGTTCGTCTGAAATCCGTGGCGGCGGCTCCTGTTTCTGGTGAGCTACCTCGAGTGCTCGAATGCTTGGAGCAACGTGGCGCCATGTTCTTCGACGAGCTCGCTCGCCAAAGCGGCCTCGTGCCCTCCCAACTTCAAGATGCGCTGTGGGACGGCGTGGCCCGCGGTTTACTCACCGCCGACGGTTTCGCTCCATTGCGCGAACTTTCCGCCAATAAGCACAAAAATCGGCCTGAGCACCATCGCCACCGCCGCAGCGGCTTACGGCAAGGTATCTCGGGAACTTTGGGCCGCGAAGGACGTTGGACGTTCTTCGGAGGCACGGTGCGGGGGCAGCTTCAACACATCGCTTTCAGCACGACACTGACGGAACAACCACAACAGCGGACCCAACAAAGTGAACGCACCGAACGGGCACAACAAGCGCAGCGTGCAGACGAATTGGCGGAAGCTGTGGCCGATCAGTTGCTTGCTCGTTATGGCGTCGTGTTTAGAGATCTCTTGGTGCGGGAGACTTTTAGTGTTCCCTGGCGTGACGTCTTATGGGCTCTGCGCCGTCTGGAAGCACGCGGCCAAGTCCGCGGTGGCCGGTTCATCACGGGTTTCGTAGGTGAACAATATGCTTTACCGGAGGCCGTCACGACGCTCCGCGCGGTTCGCGCACGCGAGCGCAACGGCACCATCGTGCGGGTTTCTGCCTGCGATCCGCTGAATCTTGTGGGGATTGTGGTCCCGGGCGAGAGGATCCAGGCCGCCCGCAACCGCAGCATCACGTATCGCGATGGTTTGCCTGTTTCCCTCCCACGCACGAGCGAAGCGCGCAGCCTGGTACTGACGCGTTGAAGCACTCGTGCTGTTCAGAACTCCCGAATGCTCAGATGCTCAAGCAGCCGCCACGCGAAGTATGAGCACGAGGGGCCTCAAATCAGCATTTCGATAGTAAGCATGCTTACTATCTCGATTCGTGAAATATGGGCTGAGCCGACTCGCTTTTTTCGACGAAAGGATT
>JBBSBI010000318.1:0-3922 GCA_038251425.1 Polyangiales bacterium | reverse complement strand
CAACATTACACACAAAGATCGTGAGCACCCAATCTCCAACCCAGCGGGATGTCGAAAACCTGCTCTCGCGATCCCCACGCGACGCGAAACATCTCGCACCTATACCTACATCACTAAACTTAATGTCCCTTCGGCACGGCGGTTCAATCAGGATCACGCTTGACGCGACAATCTTTAGATTGGTATTCGCCGTGTTTGGACTTTCATTCACGGCTCTAGCGCCGCACTATTGTTGAATCTAGATAGGAATTGTCCACCCATGGCTGACCAGAAAGAAAGCTCCGTACTCTTCTCCCTCAAAGAGTTGATGAATCTTGAGGAAGATCGGATCAAGTCCGAGGAGGACGCGAAAGTTTCGGCGCAACGCCAGGTTCAGGAACGGAGCGCCGCAGCAGAGCACGCCAAGCGCGAGGCTGAAGCGGCCAGGATTCGCGGCGAGGAGGAGGCCCGCCGGCAAGAAGAGCAGCGGCGTCGCGAAGAAGAAACGCGACTCGAAGCCATTCGACACGGCGAGATCGAAAAGGCTCGAACGGAAGCCGAGCACCGCGCACGCATGGAAGCGATGAACGCACAGCAAGCCCACGAGCAGCAGCTTGCTGCGATGAAGGGCGACAAATCGCAGAAGAAGCTGAAGGTCATGATCGGGGCTGCTGTTGCATCACTGGTGCTGGTCGCTGTGGGCGGCACTGTTATGTATCTGAACAACGCTGAAGAAAACAGAAAAACTCAGGCGACGCAGGCCAAACAGCTCCAGGAGGCCGAGGAGCGCGTCAAGGAAAGCGATCGCAAGATGAAGGCGCTTGAAGAGGCGGGGGCCGATCTTGAAAGGGAGCTGCGATCTGTGAAAGACGAAGCCGGACGCGCGCTCTTGGTGGCGAAAATCAAGGCCAATCAGGATGCGGTGAAGAACATGGGTGGCGGCGGTCGCCCACGCCCTGCTGGCAGCGGTAAGACGGAAGGCAAGCCCTGCAGTTGTCCGCCCGGTGATCCGCTGTGTTCTTGTTTGTGATGCCCCGAATGCCCCCGGATGCTCCTGCCCTAGCAACTACAGGCTAACACGTGAATTCAGCGAACTTCGACGAAGCGCGCCGGCGCCTAGTCTTCCCCCTCGATTATCCAACGCTCGAAGAAGCTCGGCCCGGTGCCGAGTCGGTGGCGGAGCACGTGGGTGTGCTCAAGATTGGGCTGGAGTTATTCGTGAAGGAGGGGCCGCGGGCGCTCGAGCTTGGGCGCCAGTTGGGCTGCGAGGTGTTCCTCGATCTCAAGCTGCACGATATCCCGGCGACCGTTGAACGCGCCGTCGCCTCCGCGATTTCGCTTGGAGTTCGCTATTTGACCCTCCATGCGAGCGGCGGGCCGAAAATGTTGGAGCTCGCCGCGGACCGGGTGGAACGAGAACGTGCGCAGTTGGCTCTGCTCGCCGTTACGGTTCTCACTTCCCTCGATGAGTCGGATCTGGTCGCGACAGGAGTCAGCAGTCCGCCGAACGAGCAAGCGCTCAGGCTCGCTGTCTTGGCTCAACGGAGCGGCATTCGAGGCCTAGTCAGCTCGGTGGCGGAAGTCTCCATGCTCCGGCAGAATCTCGGGCCTGAAATGATTCTGGTCACACCCGGCATCCGTCCCGCTGGAGCAGGCACCCAGGATCAAAAACGCGTTGGAACTCCGGCGCAGGCGATGGCAGCCGGCTCGAGCCTGCTGGTCGTGGGGCGCCCGATCCGTGACGCCGCTGATCCTAGGGCGGCGGCCGAGGCCATCCGCCGCGAAATCGCGGAAGCCTTGGTTTGAGCCACGAGTGGTGAATTTTCAGGATAAAAGCCGCCTGGTCGTGGGCCTACAGCCAGTGCGTGAGGTGATCCGCGTGCACAAGGAGCGAGTGTTTGAGGTGCTGATCGAGAACGGCAGCTCCCCTCGCCTGGAGGCCGTGCAACGTTTTGCGAGCGACCAAGGAGCTCCCTCGATTCGTCGTGTTCCGCGGGCCGAGCTGGATCGGTTGAGCCAGGGAGCCGTGCACCAAGGCGTGGCCGCGTGGGCACCTTTGCTAGCCTTTACGGAACTGCTCGATCTGATCGTGGGTTGCGATCTCATGCTTGCTTTGGACTCGATCCAGGACCCACAGAATTTCGGAGCCGCAATTCGAAGTGCTGTTGGTGTTGCCGCCGCTGCCGTCCTTTGGGCCGAACACGATTCAGCCCCGCTCAGCCTGGCCACCTTTCGAGCCTCGGCCGGGGCGATTGAGCACGCTCGCTTATGTAGGGTTCGGTCGCTGCGCAGTGCGCTCTCGGAGGCTGCGGCTGCGGGAATTTCGGTCGTCGGGCTGGATTCAAACGGGACGAAATCGATCCGTGAATGTGATCTGCGGGGGCCCACGATTCTCGTGCTTGGCAGCGAACACGAGGGGTTGTCGCGGGGCGTCCGCAAAGAATGTACGTCGCTGGCGAAGCTGCCCATGGCACAGGGAGTGGCGTCTTTGAATGCTTCGGTGGCGGCAGCGATTGCTCTGTATGAAGCGGCGTCGCAGCGTGTCATTTCAAGCACTTGAGAGCGTTTGTCTGAGGGGATTTGTTGGGTTGGGTGCGGAGCCCTATCCCACCTGAACAAGCGTTAGTGTGGGATACAGTTTGCTTCCATTCAGTGTATTTTGAATCCAAACGATAAACGCAAAAATAACTCCAATTAATCCAATGAGTTGCGACACAACCCCTGACCCTCGCGCTCGCGCTTTGGCTGGAGCGTAAAGTCTTACTTCAAGGGTGGGGCTGCGTGGCTAAAACCGCTTGGATCGCTCGAAGCACGCATTCGACGTCTAGGGCAGTGGTGGCCTCGCCCAGACTGATCCTCACCGCGCTTTGAGCACGCTCGCGGCCCAGCATGGCTTCGATCACTGGTGACAGTTCTGTGGTGCCGGCGCTGCACGCACTCCCACTCGAAACACAGATCCCTTCCAGATCTAACGCTGCCACCATCTCATCCCCATGCCAGCCTTGGAACGAAAGATTGCTTACGTGTCCAAGTCTCTCGGAAGGGCACCCGTTCACCTCAACCCTTCCAACCAGTTCCACTTCCAAACGATCACGCAAAATGGCTAACCGAGAACGACCTTCGCGGAGCAGTTCCGCCCGAGTGAGCGCCGCCCCAAAACCAGCCACGAGCGACGCATCCAGCGTCCCCGGCCGCAAGCCCCGCTCCTGAGCACCGCCCAGCAACACGGGATGTGGAGCTGACCCTGGGACCCACGCTAGCGCACCGATGCCTTTCGGTCCGCCTAACTTGTGGGCAGCCAGCGACACGCGGTCGGCACCCGCCCAGTGGCTTGCTGGAAGCTTTCCGAGAGCCTGAACAGCGTCCACATGCAGCCGGAGCCCCGCCGCATGCACCGCATCGGCGATGGCACGAATGGGCTGAATCACCCCTGTTTCGTGATTGGCAGCCATCACGGAAACCCAAGAATTGGCTGGCAGATCGGCTAGTTGCTCGGCAACTTGCTCGGGACGCAATTGCCCGCTCGGCGGCACTGGAAGCCAGCGCACCGCTCGCCCTTGGCTCGCGTGCTGCTCCGCGAGGCGCACCACAGAAGGGTGCTCCATTCGGCTAGTGACGAGCGCTCCTACGTCACCCAGCGCGAGGTTGTTCGCCTCAGTGCCACCTGAAGTGAACAGCACGTCGCGCCGATGAACCCCGAGTATTCCAGCAAGAGCTTCTCGCACTTCGTCCAGCAAGCGACGCGCCCTCCGCCCGCTTCGATGCACACTGCTTGGATTCCCCCAAGCCTGTCGAGATGCCTGCTCTTGCGCGGCGCGAGCCTCCTCGCAAATCGGCGTGGTGGCATTCCAATCCAAATAGATTTCCGGATTTTCTGGCGCCATCCGCGGAATCAGACCGGCTGAGACTGAACAGCTGTAGCGACGGCGCCGTATTCCCCACT
>JBBSBI010000317.1:0-3934 GCA_038251425.1 Polyangiales bacterium | reverse complement strand
GGGGCTGTGGATGGATTGCGGGCAGAGCTTTCGGAGCAGGCGGCTTACAACTGGTCGGATGGCTACCCAAGGGTTGAGCTTGAGGTGCTGCGCATCGATGAGCATCCGCTTGGGATTTTGGTTGCGCCGGGGGGAGTGCCGCTGGCGCGTGGGAGCCGGATTTCGGTTACGGCGCAAGCGTGGGTCGTTGAACAACCGGGAGCCGAGCCTACCCGACGAACCGGCGATCTTCGGAGGAGCGCCGCTTACGGCCATGCTCCAGCAGCAGCTGCAGACTCAGTGGAACGTCAGAAGGCGCTGCGTGGGGCGGCGCGTGCACTCGGGCAGGCGTTGGCCGCGCGGATCCTGGGGCTACCCGTGGCGACCGACGACGCGCTCTGAGCCCGGTGCCTCAGGGACCGGTAGGAAGGCCCATGGCCTTCTTGAAGCGTTTGGCGTCGGCGAACATGTCGACGTTGGCGAACACGTACGTGGCTCGCTGATTGACATCTTCACGTGCGATGTCCGCGAGCCGCTCGATCGCTGGATCTTCGTAGCGGGACTTCCTGCCGGCAGGGCCGGGAAGCCGGTAATAGGCCACTTCACGCTTGGAGAGCCCTTGGTGCAGAGGATCGCGCACGGCGAGGGTGTCCGTTTCGGCGGCCAGCTTATCCAAATCGTCCGCCTTCCACGCAGAGCCAGCTTCGAACACCACCGTGTCGAAGCGCGAGCGCGCTTCCTTCAGAAAATCTTTGAGAGCCGACTTATTAGCGCGGCTATTGGTGAAGTCTGGCGGCGCTACAAACACGGCTGTTTTAGCGTTGAGATCGGCAGCCACAGAAACGAGAATAGCCAAGGCGGCGTCCATCTCAGCCCCGGTACGGAATGCCTCGGCTCCCACCTGGCGTGGCCCAAGCACGGCGAAATCAAAGCCCTCGGGGGCTTCTCGTCGCCAGCGGCGTACTGTGCCCGGCCCCGGCACGGCGACGTGCGTCTCTTGAACCTCAACAAATAGGTATTCTTTAAAATACCGCGTTGCTGGAACAGCGAACCCAGCACATCCAACCGTTAGCATTACCGGCGGAGGGTATCACACTCGCACGGTGTGGGTGAGGGGAACACCCACAAAAAAGCAAAAGGGCCGGTCCAAACGGATCCAGGCCCAATTGCCAATTAGCCTGATCGCTCAAGGCACGCCGATATGTTGTTACTGGAAGCACTCCATGAGGCAACCGGTCATGATCAGCTCGGGAGTAGTGCCTGGATTCAAGCAATTAATCAGAGTGTCCGTGGCCGGATCGAGCTTCGTACAGGCCGTGGTCTGGCACTTGGTGCGGCATTCGGTGAAGCTCGCCTCGTCAGCCCCGAAGCCGAGTTTGAGGACGCAAGCTTGGATGCACAGTGCCTCGCCCATTCCATCCGGCGCACCATAGCCACAGGGCGTCTTCGGCGAGCCGCCGTTGCACGCTTCGAACTGCGTACAGCACTTCTCGGCAATGCATTTCTTGCACGGGGTGACTGAGTTGGGATCGCACATCGCGATGGTGGTCGTCGGCACCCGCGTTCCTGCGTCATTGCACATCACAGCTTCAGCACCGCCCATCCCCGCGCCGCCCGAGGCCGTTGCGCCACCAGCCGCCGAGCCTCCCATCGTCCCAGTTGCGCCCCCCATAGCTGCGCCTCCGGTCGACTTCCCACCCGTTCCGCCGGCTTTGGACCCGCCCGTCGCTCCGCCGCTATTGCCCCCTCCTGTGCCGCCCGGCCCAAAATCACCATCTCCATCACCCGTGGTGACAGTACAGGCAAGGGCGATAAAGGAGCTGAGTGTGCCGCAGAGTAAGAGTTTTGCGTAAGCAGACGAGGTCATGTGGGGAATTCCTCCAATTTTAGGCGAATGTTGCTAATCCTACACTACCCAGCGCCTTACTGAAACCTTCCTCGCGCACGCTGGGTGTGCCGAGGAGTTTTTGGGCGCAGAGTTCGCTTCAATCGATGCGGCGGATCACGTGGAAGCCGAACTGTGTTTCAACGACCTGGCTCACCTGCCCAGGAGCGAGCGCAAAAGCGGCGTCGGCGAAGGGCTTCACCATGCTCTCGCGTTGGAAGTGCCCCAGATCGCCGCCCTTTGGACGCGACCCTGGATCGTCCGAATGCTGCTGCGCCAGTTTGGAAAAGCTTGCTGCATCCGTGGCCTGGGTGCGGAGCTTTTCGGCGAGCTGGCGCGCTTCTTCCTTGGTACGAGTTGTCACGGCTTGGGCCCTGAGCGCGCCCGTGTATGCGATCAGAATATGAGCCGCGTGGAGGTCCGATGCTTGGCCCGGCGCAGGGATCGCGTGGGATGGGGCCATCGCCCCATCAGGTGACGGCGCGGCGGTTCCGCTTCGGGCTCGGGCCAGCGCCTGGACCAGCTGTTCGCGCGCGGGTGCGAAAGGTTTGGCCTCGACCGGGGCTGAGTTGCTGACCGCCCGCTCATCGAGATGTCCCCGGGGAGGTGCGGTGAGGCATGAACAACTGAGGCCCAAAAAAAGCGTGGGCAAGGCGGCGTAGCTGAGGCTCGGCATGCGCAAAAAGTATTGCGAATCATGCTATGGGTTCAACCCCTGCCATGCCGCGGATCCTGCATATCGAAGACGACGCTGCGAATCAGCTGTTGGTCCGGAAGCTGCTGACGATGGCCGGGTTTGAGGTGGTCGAGGCCCTGGATGGTCTCGAAGGCATCAAGAAAGCGCGGGAATGTAAGCCCGATCTGATTTTAGTGGATATCGCGATCCCCGGCTTAGACGGCTACGAAGTGACGCTCCGCTTGCGAGCCGAGCCCGCGCTCCGGAACGTGCCGATTGTGGCGATCACGGCCGAAGGAAACCGAGAAACGAGCTTGGCCGTGGGGTGTGATGGGTATCTCCAGAAGCCGATTGATGCGCGTTCTTTTGCGCAGACTCTCCAAAATTATTTGGGGGGCCATCGCGAGCAAGCAACGCCCCAATCTGCTGGGGATCATTTGCGTGCGCAGGGGCAGCGCATTGTGGCCCATCTTGAGCAAAAAATAGCTGAGCTCAGCGATGCTAACGGGCGTTTACTTGAAGCCGATCAGGCGCGCCGTGAGTTTTATCGCAACATTTCGCACGAATTGGCCACTCCCATGACCCCCATTGTGGGTTATCTCAAGTTGCTTTTGGACAACGAGTTGGGCCCGATCGCAGTGCCACAGGCCAAAGCGCTGAAGGCGATGGACGATTGCGTGCAGCGCCTGCGGCGCCTGATTGATAGCCTTTTGGACGTCACCGGGCTCGAAACCGGGCGCATGCAATTTATCTTTCGTGATTACGACATGGTCGATGTGGTCCATCGCTCGATCGCCCGTCAGTCACGAGCGTTCGAGGAGTCCGGAGTGCAGTTGGTGACTGATTTGCCCCGAATGGGCTCGCTTTCCGCCCTCGGTGATCCAGAGCGTTTGTCGCGAGCGATCGATCATTTGCTGGAAAATGCCGCGAAATTTACGCCGGCTGGCGGCAAAGTGGGCGTGCGCCTGAGGCGTTTGGAGTCAGGCCACCTGGAGCTTTGTGTGGCGGATAGTGGCGCTGGGGTCCCTCAGGACAAGCTAGAGCGGCTTTTTGAGCCATTTTACCAGGTGGATGGCTCTCCAACCCGGGCGCACGGTGGGACGGGCATAGGACTGGCGATTGTGCGCGGGGTGGCTCGTGGGCATTCGGGAGATGTGCGTGTCGCGTCGCCGGCACAAGAAGAAGTGATCGGCGTGCCCTTGCGAGGTGCCGCATTCTATTTGGTGATTGCAGAAAGAGCGGGGCGAGCGCCAAGTGGGGAATACGGCGCCGTCGCTACAGCTGTTCAGTCTCAGCCGGTCTGATTCCGCGGATGGCGCCAGAAAATCCGGAAATCTATTTGGATTGGAATGCCACCACGCCGATTTGCGAGGAGGCTCGCGCCGCGCAAGAGC
>JBBSBI010000316.1:0-3949 GCA_038251425.1 Polyangiales bacterium | reverse complement strand
CTGTTCACGGTTCGTATCGATCGCGGTCTTCAGGTGTCGGAACAACCCCCGCGCGTATTGAACCTCGTCAATGATCACAGGGGCCTGATGGCGTTCCAAAAAGCTTCGTGGATCCCGCTCTGCCTGTTCAGCTTCCGTTGGTAGATCGAGGCTCACGTACGTGTGATCCGGGAACAGATGTCGAACAAGAGCGGTCTTCCCGGTTTGGCGGGCGCCAGTCACCACCACTGCCGGCCGCTGCAGCGCCAGGGTGAGGAGCTGTTCAGCGCATTCACGCTTAATCCATTCTTCCATCCTGCATATTCTATGATTCAATCGAACAATTTGCAGGAACGACAAATATACCAATGATCACTAGTATTTATGGCAGACATTTTCGCGGGGGGACAGGCTCTAAACGCGAAGTCAGTGGTGCAAAGCCAAGGCGCCAGCAGCTAAAACGAGCCCGATGGGGCTTTAGGTTCTCTTCTAGTTGCAGCGATAACTGCCGGCGCTTGGAGGAGCTTTGCTCCCGCCATTCCGGGTGAAGTCCCGCCCGTGGCGATCGCGCGCTATTTCTACCCGGACAAGAACGCTCCGTGTGCGGCCGCGCCGGAAGTTGCCTACCAGTGCTTGTTCGCCGCTATAGCTGAACGGCACGGAGTCATCTCAAACAATCGCCGGTGAGTGCCTCGGATTTTAGGCACCAATGCCAGCCTCCACCAGCATCGCCGATAGCCTGGTATCACACGGGAGTCCCTTGAACCATCAGCTGGCCTCTGGCGCGTAGCTCGCGCAGCTCATCAATCACAGCCCGCCAGAAATGCCGATCCGCCTTGCGAAGGGGCGCGCTGCGTGCGTCAAACCAGTCTTCCAGTTGATCCTCCAACTCAGGAATTAAAGCTCCGTTCGCACCCCAAGCGACGACTGCACCAGCGATGAGGGGGTCCCTAACCCCGAGGACCGAGCCAACCTGCGGAAATTCGTTCAAAAGCTGCTTAAGCTCGGACAAGCTGAAGATGTTGTCTGCTACCCAAGCGAGATCCTTCTCAGTTGAGTGCGCACCAACCTCGCTCATGTAGGCCAAAACGAGACGGCCGATGATCGGGTAGTCGCGAGGTTGCTGCGTTTTCTTGAGCTCAACCAAATCCGCAATCCCAACCGTCGGTAGCGGTCCCCAATCCGTCTCGAAAACACGCGCTCGATGCTCAGCGTCAGTAAAAGAACTGACGCGCGGCGGGCAGCACATCACGTCCAGAAACAGGGGCAAGGACTCGTTGGGATCCGAAATGACTCGCACCGAGCGCAGAAAGCAGGCGCTGTAAGTTCGCTTCGCTAGGCTCAACCCAAAGATCAATGTCTTCAGAAAAGGTCGCAGCACCGTAGAGAATAGTCGCCTGGCCGCTCACCAGCAACCAGCGAACGCCGTGCTCGTCAAGGTGCCGGAAAAAGCTTGCGATCATGAGCATCCACACCGTTAATCAACCGCTTGCGCAAGGCCCAAGCACGAGCGAGGCGTTCAGCGGGCGAAAGCTCAGCCCATTCAAGCTCCTTAAAGGGTGACAGCATCGTCTGCTGATCGAGTGGGTCCCTATCTGCACCTTGCCAGAAAGCTGGAGCCCTGTCCCAAGTGGATCGCATGGCGTATTGACTGACACGAGGGACCGCGGGGAGCCAGGGCAAGCTTGAAACCACCTCTGGGCAGTGAGCGCGAAGGGACCGCCGGCGACCTGAGTCTGCCCAATCTCCTGCGACGACGTGGGCGCTCGGCAAGGCTGACGGATGAGCAGCGCAAGCAACGGGGCAGCACCACCAGCGTTGACGTACGTACGTACGTACGTACGCTATCCTAGCAGGATGAATGCGACTAAGCTTCGCGCCGACCTTTACACCGTTCTCGATCAAGTGCTGAAGACAGGCACGCCTGTCCTCATCGAGCGGAAGGGGCAGCGCTTAAAGCTTAGCGTGGATGATACGCCGCCCTCCACGGGTAGGGAAAAGTTGGCGTGGCCAAGTTCTCGTCCGGGCTGGGTCAATGGCAGCGTCGATGATCTTGTGCACCTTGACTGGTCCAGTGAGTGGCGGCCTTGATTGCCTACCTGGACACGCATGTCGTGGTCATGTTGACCCAGCCAGCAAGGCACCTTCCCCGCAAGGCCATTGCCACGTTACGGCAGGCACGGCTGTTGAAAATCTCCCCAGCCACAGTTCTAGAACTTCAGTTCTTGCGTGAGATAGGCCGCCTCAATAGGTCGCCCGACAACTTCCTTGAAGCCGCCCGCGAAGCTTTCACGCTAGAGGTGTGTGATCAGCCCTTCAATGACGTGGTGTCCGCTGCCTTGCCGCTCAGCTGGACACGCGACCCCTTCGACCGAATCATTGTGGCCCAGGCGGATCTCGGTCAAGGTGTGTTGCTCACCAAGGACCGTCAGATCCTTGAAAATTTTAAGGCCGCAACTTGGGACTAACTCTTCGGAGGCAGGCGTGGCGCCGATTCCAAAGTCAAGCCAAGCTGCGAGCTTTACCTCGACCTGGGCGATGGCCACTTCTTCGACAGCCTCTTGGTCCTGGAAGAAACCGCTCTTGAAGTGTCCGTGGCCGCCGGCCACCGCATGAAAGACCCCGGAGAGCCCGTGATCGAGGCCATATTCTGTGCCGAGCTCGGACGTCGTGGCGAATGAATTCACTTCAGGTGTCGTCGTCAGCGAGCGCACCAGATGGCTCACGGTCGAGGATTGCTCTGCTTTGGGTTGCTCTCATCCGCACGAGCGTAGCTTCATGTCGAGCCAGATTGGCTTCGTCCATGTTTCTGAAGCGCTGGAACCCTTTTGGCAGGAGTCGAGGAGCAAGCAGAGCCGCGCGATTCCAGACGGCACGGATCCGAGCCACTAGGTCTGTGGGGCGCTGCGGAGGCGGAGGCATTTCCTCAACCGAACGGTACTTGTAAACTGGCATGTGCTTCAATCCTCCTCAATGTCGAACGCCATGCGAAGGGCAGCAGCGTCGCGTGATCCACGGGTCGCAATCACTTTGAGCGCCTCATCCAGGGTATCCACGAAACACGAGGCTAGCACGCACTACCAGGTCTCAGGTCAAGAGTAGCCAGGCCGGCACAGAAAGCGCACAGTTCGGACGCAATGCCCGCCTTCCATCAGGTGGCCGTCGTCATCACTGTGGGAAAGACCTCGAATAGTTCATTCGGGAAGCGCAACGGCACCCTACGCCAGAATCGCCGCAATCTCTCGTGGCGTGTACTTGAAGACAGCGTGACGGGTTCCGATGCCTGAGCGAATTCCGTAAGGCTTGAGCAGCGTGTCGTAGAGATCGATCACGTTAGCCTGGTCCTGGAAGAACCCGCTCTTGAAGTGTCCGTGCCCGCCTGCCACGGCATGAAAAACTCCGGAGAGGCCGTGATCGAGGCCATATTCTGTGCCGATCACGACCAAGGTGTTATCGAGCAGCGTCTTGCCGTTGCTCTCGACGAACAGTGGATCATCGAGAGCCGTGAGCGCGCTGGCCAAACCGCTCATGCAATAGTGTTGATACTGCGCTATTTGCGTCAAGCGTTGACGGTGAAACAATTCGTTGTGAATCGAGTCGGTGGCGGTTTCCCGATCAAAGTCGATCGTGCCCACGGAGGCACCCGTGTATTGCCCCTTGAACTGCAGGTTTCCGCCCTTGTCGGTGCACAAAAGGCTCCCAAATCGAAATATGTCGCAACGCAACGCTAACGCGAAGAGCTCAGCCTGGAGCCGAAAGGTTTCCATGTAGGCCACGTGGTCCATGGGCGCAGAATGAGGCTTGAACACGCCAGCAGGCTGGGGGGTGAGGGGTGTTTCTTGGTCGTAGGGCAGGCCAGGCGGATCCTCTTGCTTTGAGGTGGGCATACACGCGGCCGCGGCGGGTGTTAAGTCGGTCTCGGCGGGGAGCAGGCGTTGCTCGACGTTGCGAATGCCTTCCAGATGGATCT
>JBBSBI010000315.1:0-3979 GCA_038251425.1 Polyangiales bacterium | reverse complement strand
CCGCTGCTCTCCCTGATTCTCCGGTGAGCCGCTTTGGTCAGATTCATGAATTGGTTTGGGCACGATATGAGATCCATTCTCCGCCCATCGGTACATAGATATCCAGAGGGAGCTGTCTCACGCGACGTTGGCACAGGGGGGAGAGTTGGTTGGGACATCGCGTTGGCGCTTCCCCGGGGCGTTGGCGGTTCGCTGGCGAGAGGACGCTGGCTGGGCCCGAAGATCGATACATTGAGCCTGTGTACACACCAGGGAACGCCGGGCCCCCAGATCTTCACCCAGGTTCGTTTATCTTGGGTTGGCGAACGCTAGTTGCACAGGCTCAGCCTGCACTGAACCCTCGTCAGTACCGCTCGAGCCATAACCGCATCATGGTACAACAGTATGACAAGCTTTATGGGTCAGTGAGCTAGCCCGTTGGATTACTGCCATGACTTTCAAGAGGTATTCATTCTTAGTTTCATTCGTCGTAACCGGATGTGGTGGACAAGTGGCACCTGCGACGGTTGAGCTGAGCCCTACGGGTGCAGTAGCAGGCAGCCAGGGCTCCGGGCCCCGCGAGACGACGCTCGGGGGATCAACACCTTTGAATCCGGATCCCGCGCCTCGGCCGCCTCTGGACTGCGGCGGCACAACCTGCGACTCGAGTGCAGAGTGCGTTCTCGACGCATGCGTCCCCCAGGTGCGGAATTGTAATCGTTCACAGGTCTATTGCGGCGAGCCCCGGCAAACATGCCCGCCGGGCAAAACGGCGTCGGTGACGAATGGATGCTGGAGCGAGTGCGTGGATATTTCGGCATGCGGGAACCTAGAAAGCTGCGATGTTTGCGCGGAAAACAAGATACCCTGCGTGGAGTGGCAGGGTGAATCCCAATCCGCCTTTGGATGCCGAGTTCTTACCCACATGTGCCCTTTTCAAAACTGCATCTGTCTCGGCTATCTGTGCAAAGGGCACGTGTGCGCCGATGCCGGCGTGGACCTCGCGGGAACGCTGCGAGTCACCTGCACCAGCACACCGAACTAGCTAGTGATTTGGGTAACTCCTCAGTAACTCCTCCACAGAGGCAACACGATGTCCCGGGGTGGTCCTATCTACCGCGCACGAAGCAAGCTGAAAGCCGTGAACGCACGGATGGAGGAGGAGGCTCTGTTTGTTCAGGCATTTTGGTGGCTTCCAACTCAGTATTAACTGCAGCGCACTGCGCTGACTACTCGAACGAAGGCAGGATCGAGATCGTACTTGGGAGGAATTTGTCGTGTCCGAAGGCAACCGTCCCAGGGAAGTTCGTGGCGTCCAACAAAGCTGCTGACATTGCGCTCGTGGAGCTACCTGGATTGGCCCTGGAAGGCCTAGTTGAGCCCATCATGTGGAACGAAGAACCCCCGAATGAATCTTGGAGTGGCAGGCTAGTCCAGCTCGCTGGATTTGGTACAGATGTTTTGAGCCCTCCTGGACCACGACGTTTTCTTGTTGAGACCCTGAAGAGGGTCATGGAAGAATCGCTCTTGGTCGATGGTCAAGGCAGATCGGGGGCTTGCGCTGGCGATTCTGGTGGACCCCTTCTGATGAGAGCACTCTCTGGAGCACCGGTCGTCGTCGGGATCCTAAGCAAAGGCTCGCCTAGTTGTATGGGCGAGGATATCTACGTACGAGTAGACAAAGTGAGTAGCTGGCTACGCGAACACGTAGCGGCCCCGGCATGGCTCGTGCGGACTGATCGACGAAACAGGTCGATGTTTTGGCCAGACAGTTCTTCGCTGCGGAGTTGGCGCGAAACATATTCATATTTTACATAAAGTCGCACTAAATGTAAAATGCGTTTCTAGAAATATGCTGATCGCGTGATCGCCTAGAAATTGCGCTACCCCTAAACCGTGCGCGTCATCGCGCCCCCAACGTCATCAGAATTGCCACCAGTTCCCCAACCAGCGTAAACGGCTCAGGGGCATCATGCGCCGAGTGCTTGGCAATCAGCAGTCGCGCTCGCTCAGTCGCTAGTGCAATCCCCGTCTTCGTCAGCGCGAAAGCACCACGTACTCCCTTTTCGTACGCCGGCAGATGCCCCTTTAGCCGGCGGAGGACTTCGTCTCGGTGCAGCGGTGACTTGATGTCCTCGAAGTGCAGGAGAAGCCACAGCTCGAAACAGGGGATCGTGATCGTCGCGGTCGAACACCGCGTAGACCTGCTCGAACGCCCGGCGGGGGATCCTCTTGTGGCGATCCCCCTCCTCGAAGAGCTGCCGCGCGTACTTCACGACCTGGATTGGGGCAGTCCCGAGCTGGCTCGGTTGCACTTCGACATTGGCAGTGTGCAGCCGATATTCCGCCCGAATCTCCTTGAAGTAGTTCGGCTCAGTCTTGCTCCCTTCGGACACGACCAGGATGCGATCGTAGGACGCGCGCCGCGAGGCCTTGCGCTCAAGCTGCTGTCGCTGACGCTCCTTGGGTGAGTTGTCCCGCGCCATCAGCCCTTGCCGCGCAGCAGGGGATTGAGGAAGGGCACTCCGCCGTAGCGGCCCATGAGGTAGCCCCGCTCGAGCGCCTCGGTCTTGCGCGGACTGAAGTCGGAGAGCCCGTAGAGCGTCGAGGCCTGATCGCGCTTCTTTTCCACGAACCAGATCTGGTCGCGACGCAGCAGGTCGGGCGCGCTGAGCAGCGACGTATCGTGCGTCGTGAAGACCAACTGAGCCCCACCGGTGTTGAGCTCCGGCTGGTGGAATAGCTGCACCAACTGGCGCACAAGCAGTGTATGAAGGCTGGTGTCGAGCTCGTCGATCACGAGGGTGAGGCCGCGAATGAGCACGTCTAGCACCGGGCCGGTGAGAAAGAGCAGATTTCGAGTTCCATTGGACTCGTCTTGGAGGTCAAAGACTGCCTTTCCTTGCTCGGTGGCGTGATGAAAGCGCAGCTGGTTCTCTTCGACGTCCTCGGCACGAACCTCCGTCTTGCCAGTGACGAGATCGAAATGCACGTGCTGGCCAGCAACCATGCGCGTGACGACGTCGATGTCGGCAATGCTGACGTCGGCTGCGGTCAAGAACTCACAGATGCGCCGCCGTGTATCGGCGTCCTGCAGCATCCGCACGGAAAACTGGGGATTGAGGGGGCTAAGCTCGTTGAGGATGAGGAGGCGCGTGACGAACCAATCGAAGACCGGCCGGAGCTGCTCACTGTTGAGCTGCACGGCCATCGACAGGAACAGCGAATTGGAGCGAGTGGCTCCCTCCCACACGTGCTTGGGGCCCTTGAGGCCCGCACCGAACTCATAGACGTCCTTACCGGTGGCGGCATCGAAGGTCCGCTCGAACCAGCGCTGGGGCTTGAATGCCTTGTAGACGAGAAGGTGCTCCGCCACGATCCGCTGCGAGGTGAGCGCGAACCCGTATTGGTAGCGGACACCATCCACTACGAAGGTGGCCTCGAACGTGGTCGGCTCGCTCGCGGATGCCACGTCGAGTCGGAACGGCTGAACACTGAAGGGCTGTCCCGGCTGCATCACCGTGGCGGACTCAGCGACGACCCCGCGCATGTACTGCAGCGCCTTGACGACGTTGGACTTGCCGCTCGCGTTGGCTCCGTAGAGCGCCGCACTTCGAAGCACGCTGGGCGCGGCTCGGATGCCGGTGGGCATCGTGTTGGTCGCGAGCAGCTCCTTGTCCTTCGACGCGACCAGACTGAGAGCCTGCTCATCGCGCAGGGAGCGGAAATTCTTGGTGCGAAACTCGATAAGCATGGCGATTCACCGGCAGACACTAGAATAAATTGGTATTATGCGCGAGTCGAGCAAAATTTACGTTTATTCATCACACAAGACAAATGCCGCCCTGGGGGCTCGGGTACATTCTTTGGGGTAGGTTCAGCCCGCCCGCGGCCCACGAAGCGCCGTCCGGAACGGAGCCCACGCCGAGGCATCTTCCGCAGCGCCTCCGCGAACCCGAGCAAGAACGCCCGCTTTCGCGAGCGTTTGAAGCTCCGCATG
>JBBSBI010000314.1:0-3997 GCA_038251425.1 Polyangiales bacterium | reverse complement strand
TGGGGCAAATCAGAGAGCGTGATCTCATGGCCACGCGAAGCCAACATGCAGCGATGCACGACATTCTGTAGTTCGCGCACATTCCCTGGCCAGCGATAACGCGTGAGTGCCTCCAGTGCATCCGGAGTGATGCGCTGGACCTCGCGCCCCACATCCCCACGCAGCGTTTGCAAGAAATGCCCCACCAAGAGCGGGATATCTTGAACCCTGTCGCGGAGCGGCGGCACGGTGATCGGATAGACCACCAAACGAAAGTAGAGATCTTCTCGAAACCGGCCTGCTTCAACTTCTGCGCGCAAGTCTCGGTGAGTCGCGCACACGATCCGGGCGTCGGTGGTGATCTCGCCAGAGCCGCCCACTCTTCTAATTTTCTTTTCTTGCAACGCACGCAGCAAGCTGGCTTGCGTGCCTGGACTCATCTCACCCAACTCGTCTAAGAATAGCGTGCCGCCGGCTGCTTCCTCAAAACGCCCGCGACGTGTGTGAGTGGCTCCCGTGAAGGCGCCGCGCTCATGGCCGAACAACTCAGATTCTAACAGTGAATGCGGAATAGAAGCGCAATTGATCGCGACAAACGGCCCAGACTTTCGCGGCCCACCTTGATGCACCGCACGGGCCACCAACTCCTTGCCGGTACCACTTTCACCAAACACGCAGACAGCAACGTCACTGTCGAGGACGTGACTGATCTGGCGACCGAGCTCCATCATCGCGGGGCTACGCCCAACGATCGATTGCTCCGTTTGGTGTTCAGAAAGGGCATTCTTCAGGCGGCGAACGTTGCTAACGAGCTCGCGACGCTCAACACCTCGCCCCACGGCGAGTAGCAGGCGCTCGCGCTCCAGGGGCTTGGTGACATAGTCATAAGCGCCAGCACGCATGGCCTCAACGGCCGTGTCTAAATCACGCTGCGCCGTGACCACGATCAGCGAAAGTTCGGCGTCTTTAGTTTTGAGGTGGCGCAACACGTCGAGGCCCGGCACATCATCCAAGCCTAAGTCGATGCAGACCGCTGACGGCATTTCGCCGGCGTAATCCAACGCGCTCTTGCCTGACGCGTGCTCGATGACCTGATAACCATCCTTCTCCAACCAGAAACGCATCAAGCGTCGCACCGTTGGATCGTCGTCGATGATGGATACCAGCCTCGACCCTTTGGGTTCGCTGACGGGTGGGGGATCGATCACGCTCATGCCAATCCCTACGCACGGTGGCTCGCCAGCTTTAAGGGCAGCTGATCATTCCGGGACACCACCACTCTCAGCCTGAGACCGAATGCGGCTTCGGGAACTCAGGCTTTCGCAAAAACACCGAGTAATTCGCTGCTCTCGGGCGCGGCACACATCTCGCACTGGTTCGCCCAGTGCTCACCCCCGAGAGACCATTTCCGATCCTGGACCCGTGGCTGCGCGCCCAAGCGGTCCGCATTGGGCAGTCCATGGGCAGCGCGCGAATAGAGACGGTGGTCGACAAGCTCGGGAATCCTTCCTTCGCTCTCTTGGATGCGGTGGGCCGCTCCAATCCAGAGCCACTCTTCAAGCTCACGTTGCCAATCGTCGTGAAAGCGTTGAGCTATGGACACCCCTTGCACCAGTTGATTCTCGAGCTTGAGGCAGCCTTGGCGGGGCAGGCCCTCGGACCACTCGGTCTTGGAATTCTCCGCTTCGAAACCAAAGAACGGCGCGTGGAGCTTTTGAACGCAGGCTTACCCCCGATCGCTTGTGTCGACGCGGTGGGCGATACTTGCCGGCACGAAACCCAGTCAAGCCCGATTGGACTTTTGCCGAACGAACTCCACAGTTACAAGTTAATTCCTCTAACTCAAGAAACCACCTGGTTTCTGACTAGCACGGGAGTATTTCAGGGCCCGCAAGCGACTCGCAGCTATCAGAGCTTCCTCACAGAACTGCACTTGGAGCGTTGGGGCAGCAGGCTCTGCTTGGCGCCGCTTGAAGAAAGCTCCCGCCTCGTTTCGGGCGCGCTCTGGCGTGCTGAGCTCAATCCCGAAGATGGAGCCTGTCTGTTCATCAACCTTCCCGGTCCGGGACACGCCGCCAACGACGCTGCCTCAACGCGCCCACCTAAAAAGCCTTCACCGCGGCCATAGCTCCCGCTCGCTCGGTGAGCTCAGACCGAACACTAATTGCCAACAACCAGGGCGCCCTTTACTCTGACGCGAAGATGGAACTTCGCACCAGAACGATCAGTCGCCTACGAGATGCTCTGCTACAAAGTGGACGGCGTCCGTCGCTGATTGCATCACCCGCGTACGAAACCTTAACGCGCGAAGGCCTATTGAGTATCGAAGAGTTGACGGCCCTCAACCGAGTGGAACCGCTCGCCGAAACCATGTTCCTGATGATGTCGGTCGATGGCAACGTCGGGGAGGACGAATTGACGGCTCTGCGCGGCGCCCTTCGGGGCCTCACGGACAATTTGCTCCGCTCGGGCACCGTCAAAGTGATGCTGGAGACCTACCAGGCTCGACTCGTCGACCAAGGGCGGGACGCGCGCCTCCAGGAAATAGCGGATGAGCTTGGGGCCGATCCAGCCGAAGCGGAGGGGGCCTTCGCACTGGCCGCGGCTATCGCCCTCGCAGACGACGAAATCGCCCCTGAAGAGAATGCCCTCATCAACCAGTTAGCCGAGTGGTTTGGCATCTCAGAGTCCCGGGCGGACGAGATCCTCGACCAGCTCGACGAAGACGGCACCGAGGAAGAATAGGCTCGGGCGTTCGGCCTCGACACCCCGAAAAAACGGGAGTATCGGAGGGTTTGTGAAAATAGCAGTCATTGGTACGGGCTACGTGGGATTGGTTGCAGGCGCTTGCTTTGCCGACTCGGGCGTCGATGTGGTGTGCGTCGATGTCGATGAGGGCAAGCTCGCCAAGCTTCGTGCTGGAGAGGTTCCCTTCTTCGAGCCGCACCTCGCCGAGCTGGTTAAAAACAATTGGCCGGATCGCCTGCATTTCAGTTCCAATTTGGCCGAATCCATCACTGGCAGAGCCGCAGTGTTTGTCGCCGTGGGCACGCCTCCGCAGGAAGATGGCTCCGCAGATCTCACCCACGTTCTTGGTGTCGCTGAGCAAGTTGCCAAAGCTACCGCTCACGATCTGATCTTGGTGCTGAAGAGCACTGTGCCCGTGGGCACGAATGCCCGAGTTACCGAGGTGGTGCAGCGGAACAGCAAGCACAAAATCTCGGTGGTGAGTAATCCCGAGTTTCTCAAAGAGGGAGATGCGGTTAACGACTTCTTCAAGCCGGATCGGATCGTGATCGGCACCGATGATGCTCAAGCCTTCGACGTGCTGGAGCGCCTCTATGCGCCCCACAATCGCCAACGCAATCGCATCTTGCGCATGAGCCCGAAGAGCGCTGAAATCGTGAAGTATGCAGCCAACGCGATGTTGGCCACGAAGATTTCGTTCATGAATGAAGTGGCCGAGTTGTGCAATCTTGCCGGCGGAGATGTCGAAGATGTGCGGGTAGCGCTCGGCTCTGACCAACGCATTGGTGCGCACTTCCTTTACCCGGGCCTCGGTTTCGGGGGCAGCTGCTTTCCCAAAGATCTGCGAGCCCTCGTACGCACCGGTGCTGATCTCGGCGTGAGCATGAAGGTGACGCAAGCCGCGATCGAGGCCAATGAGCTGCCCGTGGCCACGTTGGTCAAACACATGGAGCAAGATCTCGGCGGCCTTGCAGGAAAAATCATCGCCATCTGGGGTCTCGCCTTCAAGCCCAAGACGGACGATGTGCGCGAAGCTCCCGCCCTACGTTTGATTGCAGAGCTTCACAAGCGCGGGGCCAAAACCCAAGCCACCGATCCGCAAGCCATGGAGACGGCCCGAGCTTCGCTTGAGCAAATGGGTCTCCGCGAGAAAGTGCTGTTGGTGGAGAACGAATACGCCGCTTGCGAGGGTGCAGACGCCCTGGTGATCGCCACCGAGTGGAATGAATATCGAAACCCCGATCTGACTCGGATCGGCGGCCTCTTGCGC
>JBBSBI010000313.1:0-4013 GCA_038251425.1 Polyangiales bacterium | reverse complement strand
TGCCTCGCCGCGGCCTGCGACACCCCAAAAAAGCTGTCCCTTTGGGCCCGATTTCTTAGCGCAGCCTCCGACCAAGAATTTGATACACTGGCAAAGGAAGATCCCATCATGGCCAACGCAGTGAGCGAACTCGACAGAATCTCCAGCGATCCCCTCGCACGCAGGCGTGCCCAAGAGCGCGAAGATTCCATCAGAATGTACGAGGACTCCTTAGCCGTGTCACGCCGTGACGGTAAAGCCGAAGGTAAAGCGGAGCTCGTGCTCAAACAGTTAACCCTCCGCTTCGGTACGGTGGATGCGGTCAACACCGAACGCATCCGCAATGCTTCTCCGGTAGAGTTAGATACGTATGCTGAGCGCGTGTTAACGGCTCGGGATCTGGACGACGTATTGGGCGCCTTCTAGGTACGCTCGAGAATCCCAGCCCAAGACCTCAGCGGATCAGTTGCGCGTTACCAAGTTTCGATTGTGCCCGATCAACGGTGAGGGTGGCTAAGCCGGCACGTTCGTATCGGGCTTGAATCAACCGATCGACAAATCCCGCCTTGTTCGAAATCTTCGAGCGAAGTACCTCGATCACCGGAGAGCCTGCCTCAGGCCGAATGAGTCCACTGGTCAAAGTGAGCAACAACGCCTGGCGAATCGCTGCTGAATCAAGTGCATAGTGATACTTCAGCGCGTAGTACGCCTCCGCGATGACCACATCGCTGGCTGTCACGGGTGCAAGCAATCGGTGCGCCTCCAAAAGGCGCTCGCGAATCTTGGCAACTGTTGCCGACGGCTGGCCCACCAGCAGACGCACAAGCACCGACGTATCGATGCCAAATTTCATCGCTTGCGGCGTTTCCGGGCCTTCTCGACGCTGGCACGAATGTCTCTCAGGTCGTGACTGACGCCCGGGGTCGGCACCAAGGAACCGATCCAACTGGTGTCGGGCTCCTGGCGATCAAAATAGAGCGCGAGCGCCCGACGAACAATGTCGGACATGCTCAGGTGCGATCGTTCCGCCACCCCGCGAAGCCGGCTGGCTGTTGATTCGTCGAGAACTATCTGTGCCCGTTGCATGCTTGAATAGTTACACACCAGCGATGTGTAATCAACGCTCGTCCTTTGCCAAAAGGTGATTGATGCAATCCGGTGGGATCACGAGGGCTTCGGTGACCTCACAGTTGACAACTCAGCCGTCTTCGCGCGAGGCCCAGCAACATCATCCATGCAAGGGCCCCAATAACACCTGGCGACGTAGCACCGCGGCCCATTCTGCAGCCTTGCCCGGCGTTTGAAACGCACCCGAACCCGGGGGCCTGATGCGCTATCGTGAGTGGATACAGGGTGCACAGCGCCCGTTCCTCATCGGGGGGCAGTTTGGCGGGGGCGTTTGCCGGGCGTCCCTTCAACTCGTAGCTTGGAAACATGAGCGCTTCGCGCACAGATGCAGACGCCTTTTCGCAGCGCTCAAGGGGAGCGCCAGAGCTTGAATGCAACGGTAGGATCTCGGCGCCATCGTCGCAGTTATGGGCGAGGCCCAAGGAATGTCCGAGCTCATGGGCAAGCACGAGGTCGAGTGGTTTCTTTTCACCAGCACCCCCGCTTGCCCAGTCAAAATAGAACGCATTGAGCTCTATATCGGCCTCGACGATCTGCTGGGTACCCTGCTTATTGGCCCGATAAAGCGTCGTCATCGCCAGGGCCTCGGGCTCGTAACACCGCGCGGCGTCCCTATTCCCATCCCTACACCAGGCTCTTCGACGAAACGCTATGCTGCTCACGCCGTCTTCCGCAGTTCTCCGGTAGGTGGGCTCCGTGGCGATATCGATTGTTAGAGAAGAGCAGGGAGCCGTCCAAAGTCGAGCCGCTCGACGCGCGGAAGCAGCCACCTCTGTTGCAGTCATCCCGCGGGGAAGCTCACTGGTGGAGAGCACGAAGTGGATCTGGGCCGTAGCGCGCGTGATGTTGCATTCGGCGTTCTCACAGCGCGATTGAACGAATGCCTGCGATGGCTGAGACATGAAGACCACCGCAAGCAGGACGCCGAATGCCTGCACCGTGCGCCATAGGGCCAATTGCCTGACGTGCAACGCGCCTACTTACGGACTTTAACGCCGGCGCGCTCAAAGACCTCATCTGGGACTCGATAAGCCACAAACTCGCAGTCACAGCTATTCGGTGAGTCCGACTGGCCCCAGTTCTCAAGCGTCGATGCTGCCGAATCGACTTGGACCGGGTAGGTCGGCTGTGAACCCAACCCAACTACCGAGAAGGTCGTGATTAGGTCACCAACGCGTCCTGGCAACACCTGCCCCCCGCTCCCCGAACATTCCCAAGCCGACCCCGTCCAAGAGCACGACAGCTTCGGAGACATCGCGTCGCTAACTATGACCTTCACCCCTGCCTGCTGGGCCAAATTGGGCACGCGAACCTCTCCCCGCCGGCAAGGATTGCAATCGCCACTACAGGCCACCAACTGAAAGGACTCAGTGGGTGTCATTTGACTGGCACGGGAACGGCCCCGACTTTCTCGAAATCCTCGCGAGGGAGGGCTAGGCTTCGGTAGCTGCACTCGCTGCTGTTCTCTTCAAGTACCACTCCGTGTCCGGTAAGATTCAAATCTATAGCACCGTGGGGGCCCTCAATGTGCACGGGATACGACTCATCTTGCGCTAGTTGCGTGTAGACGAATGCATCGTTGGTCCCAAAGTTGCTGATGCGGCTGCGCGGGCCCGGCACGCACTCCCAGGCACCCTTCCACGTGCATGCAATTGGCTGCGAGCCAACCACGTCAACCGTCACCGCCACAGGCTCAGGCGACAGCAACTTCGGCAACACCAACCAACCCACGGGGCAACCATCGTCACTGCAGGCAATCGCCAAGAACACGCACGAGAGCCCCGCACTGAGGCTGCGGCTCAGCAGCCTGCGTCCCCTCGCCTTCAGCAACGCGCCATGCTCCATTGAGCCGACTACAGACCGAGACATGTTTTCAGGCTACCGTTTTCAGAGCGACAAACGTCCGTTTTGTTAATAACTCGACCATCCGCCATGCACTCAAACGCGCTCGGGCCGAACGCGCTGAGACACTTTCGCAAGACATAGTATTGGCTCTTGCAGGCCTCAGCTTTCGGAAAACCATCGCAGGTGACAGTGTTGCAGGAGTCCATCGTTGGTCCCATCGCACAGCCAGCCATGCTTTGGACTCGACAATACTCCACGCACGCTTCGCTTGCAGACGGAGGCTGACCTGCCGCTCCCGCCAGGCCGCCCATACCTGTGTAGCCCCCGACGAGAGGAGGTTGCGGGGTTCCACCTAGGCCACCACTGTTCGCGCTCCCACCTCCCATTGCCGTAGCCGCACCGCCGGTTCCCGCTGCTACCCCAGAGCCCCCGCCACCGGAGCGAGGAATTTCCGGCTTGTTTCCGTTCTCCGACGAGCCACCGCCGCACGACGCGATGGCCGAGCACGCGAACACCAAGGAACGGATCAGGATCGCTTCACGCACAAACCACCGCCTACCTTCAACTGAAAAGAATACTCGCGGGATGCACACGCCGCAAGCTATCCTATAGGCTTCCGCGCTGAACTCATCGCCGCCGTGCCATGGGACTCAGTGGGTGTCATTTGACTGGCACGAGAACGGCCCCGACTTTCTCGAAATCCTCGCGAGGGAGAGCTAGGCTTTGGTAGGTGCACTCGTTGCTGTGGGGTTCACGTATCACTATCCCCACGGTTAGGGTCGAATCTACAGTGCCCAAGGGGCCCTCGATGCGCGCGGGGTACGAGGCCTTTTGCCCCAGTTGCGCAAAGAAAAATTGATCGTAAGTCGCGGAGTACCTGATGCGGCTTCCTGCGCGCGGCACACACTCCCAATCCCGATTCCATGTGCACGTGATTGGCTGCGAGCCAACCCCGCCGATCGTTACCGTCAACAGCTCGATCGACAGCAACTTGGGCAACCCCAACTGGCCCATGGGGCAACCATCGTCACTGCAGGCAATCGCCAAGAACACGCACGAGA
>JBBSBI010000312.1:0-4036 GCA_038251425.1 Polyangiales bacterium | reverse complement strand
TGCCCGCTGGGGAGTTTTGGGAAGAGCTAAAGGCCTTCTTAGTGCGTTAGACGAACGAGCTACTTCAGGTTGATGGTCTGCACGCCCCAGGGCCCACTGGCGAGATAGAGTGTGTCGCCCACGCGATCGATGGCGTTCATGCCCCAGCCTTGGGTTCGGATGAAGCGATCGTACTTAGGGCCATCAGCACCGAGCCGAAAGACATCGAAGCCCTGGCCGCTCCAGCCGCTTTGCATGAGAGCAACGTCGCCCTCAACAGCCACGAGCCAACCCCAGCCATTTTTCGAGGCCGCACTCGTGGATACGGGATTTCGCGGGTCCTGAACGTCGATCTGCAAAAGCTCCAGCACGTCGCGGTAACAATCGTTGGGCATTGCGATTTGGTGCTGATACGAGGTGTAGACGCGATTGTTCTGGACGAACAGGTTGCCGAGGTAGCCATCGAGCGCGAGCGAGCTTTGAAGGATGGCTTTGCCTCCTTCTAAACGCGCCACGTTGAAGCGGTTGCGCGTGGTGTTGTTCAGATACTGATAGTCCAGGAAGTAGAGCACATTCGGATCGGACGTCGAGGCCCCTGCGAGCAAGCCGGGTACGTTGATCTTCTCTGAAACGAGCGGAGCGCCGGGGACCGAGAGATCGATGCGATTCAGGTAGTAGCGCACCACGCCGGGGGTGTAAGAATTGCCGTTGTATTGGGGTTGTACGACCCATTCCTCGTGGTTGGCGTAAAGCGTATCGCCGACGGCGCGCAGGTTGCCCCACCAGCCATTGCTGTCGGTGGTGATCGTTTGCTGGCCCATGATGGGAGCGTTCGGATCACTCAAGTCGACGACGGAGAGCACTTGATAGGACTTGCCGTTGCCGTCCGGTGTGGGTTCGTATTTTTGGGTTTGGAAGGCGAGCTTATCGCCGCCCACTTGCACCACGTTGTTGCCGCCGTACCAGTAGGCTCCGTAGTAGGCGAAATCGGATCCGTAGTACCAACTTTGAAGCCCCTCAGGCAACCGCAGCTTTCCGAGCAGCTGAGCTCCGCCCGGTGAGATCTGGGCGACCTGGATCTGTTGGAAGTGCGCGTAGCAAATATTGGTTTGTCCATTGGGGGCAATGGAAGAAGGTGCCCCGATGTCTTTACCACCACCACCACCGCTTTGAGCTTGCGTGGCGCAATCCACGGGCTCCCTCACATTGGACAGCACGTAGTTGTAGCTGCCATTGCGGAAAACCTGTGCGTTGTCGCCGGCAATATCGAGCCGTGCCAACTCTTGGCCGCTGGCTGTTTCTTCAGCTTGCGACGGGGGCACCACGATGAGCTCAGATTTTTGGGTTTGATTGCTGAAGAAATCGCTCGAAATCGTGACGACCTGCTGGGCGTCAGCTTGCACGCTCACGATGTTGCGGGCGAGCGGGACTTCTTTGATCACTTTGGGCTTGGTGCGGTCGGCGTAATCTACGACGGCGAGCGTTGTATCGCTGATCGAGACAATACGGCCCTTCACGAAGATGCCGCGCTCTACCCAGCCTTTGGTATTGGCCGCACCGGCACTCTTGATCGTGGTGGGCGTGAATTCGATGAGCTGGACGCCGTTATTGTAGTCTTGAAATTGGTTTGACCAGCCGCTGAAGGGGAGCACGACGAGGCCCTCTTGGTCGTTCTTGGTGAAGGCCTTGAAGGTGCCCGCTGCGGGGGTCCAGGCCCAACCGTCTCCAAAGGTGGCGCTGCCGAGTGAGAGCGGCTTGGTGGCATCCGTCACGTTGAGGTAGTTCACCGTGATGCGGCTGTCCCAATTCCCAGTGGCGGCGTCGTAGCCGGAGCTGCCAAGCGTGAAGATGTTGTTGCCGGAGGGTGTGAAATTCCAGACTGAGCCTTGTACGCTGGTTGAGCCAGCAAGCATCGGTGCCACTGGATTGGTCACGTCGAAGACCTGGATGGGCGTGATGTTCGTGCTTTGGCTCGTGAAGTAGTCGCCGGTAGGCGCGAGATACATGCGGCCCTGATCAAAGCGCACGGCCGGTGACCAGGATTGGCCTGCGACGTCCAGCCGGCTCTTCAAAACGGGAGCGTCTGGGTTGGTGAAATCAGCGGTGATTAAGGCGTAATTGCTCCCGCCACCGCGATTTTGATCCGCCCAGGCGAAAAGGCGAGCCATCTTGCCGTCAGCGAAGTCCAGATTCCAACGGCCGTTGTCGGTGCCCCAGCCTTGAATCGACCCCTGAAAGGCGAGCGAACCACGTCGCGTGATGGTGCCTCCAGGATCGCTGATATCGAGGTAATCGAGAGCAGCCGTGGGAGCTGGCGACGCGGCCGCGCCACCTGAACCCGTCGTCATGGAGCTGCCTGTGCCCGTTGCACCGCCGGCACCGGCTGCATCTTTGGTGGGTGTAGCTGGCACGATATCGTGCGCGAACAGAATAGAATTGGGCGTTACGTTGAAGATGCCAGAATAGCCGGGCACTTCGTAGCGGCTTTTGGCTTGAATTTGCCCCGCTGCAAAACTCACTGAGGAAACGATCGCCTTGGAACCGGAATAGCCAGGGCTGACCGCCGCACCACCCACTGCAACCGAGCCGGAAGGCACATCTTTGTTGGGCCCCAGACAGTACGTGCGGTCGCCCTGCAGCCCATAGTACCAACCCTGATCTTCGCTCACCGCGTACAACACGTCTCCCACCACGCGCGTGTCGCGGATCCAACCACCGAGCTTGGCCTCACCCGTCACACGGATATTCGCAGCATCTTTGGCATCCAGACCGCGCACGATCGAGCCATGGAACGGGGTGCCGTCTTCCATGGTTCCGATCCAGTCGGCTACCACGACAACAGCCAAGCCGTCGCGAACAATCATCTCCACGGGCTGCCCAAAGATCGGAGAGCGGCCAATCAGCTTCGGCTCATCGACTTGAGACACATCAAAGACCATGAGGCCGCGGTAGCCGTTCAAGACGTACAGGCGATCGCCTTCGAGGCGATAGATGTCTGTTTCTTCGACGGTGCGCGGCTTGCCGCTGCTGCCAGCTGAACCATCCCGTGTGGGTGCGGCGGATAGATCGATTGCTCCAGCGGTCGCGCCCTTGTTGTTCTCCAATCCGGCCCGACCATTCGAGGCTGGCGCTGAGGTGAAGTCTGTCTGGCCGGGCGAGAGCGGACCTACTCCGTTGTTGCTGGGTTGGGTGCTGCCGCTACAGGCTACCAGGCCCCACGCGGTTAATAAGCAGGCGATGGATGAATAATGTTTCATGTTGGAATGACTCCTTAACGTAGGAATAAGCAAGGGGTGTGCCTAGGATGAAAGTTCGTGAATTCAGGTGCTGTGAGAGTGGCCGAGCAATGCGATGCGGACAGTTTCGTCAGGGTTGTGCCAGGTGCGCCATCTGAGCATTGAGCCTATTGCGCAAAACATGCGCCCTCCAGGTTGGCTGCGCAGGATTGGCTGGATGGTAGCGTGAGTACTGCGCCCGCGTTGCTGCCCGCAGAGCTGCAAGTGCAACGAAAAACGGGCGTCTGCCCATCAAAGTCCCGAACGCAACGTCCCGAGCGCGCAACTCCAAGCACCAGCTTCTCGGCGCTGCAAACGTTGCCTTCTGGGACGGCAGTATTGGAGCACGTTGTCTTTAAGGCGTCCGTGCAGTTGGGAGCTGAATTTGCATTCACGACCACCGGCGCTGCCCCCACGCAGTGGCAACTCCAACCGTCACCGGCGGGGTCACAAAATCCCGTAAAATCCTGACAAATGGCCGCTTCGGGGCGACACTTGGAGAGCGCGTTTGTGCAACCGGCTTGGGTGCTTGGGCGGGCAGTTTGGTAGTAGCTGCACGCGCAATCCCAATTGCCTGCAGTCGTGTGCTTGCAACTGCCCCAACCGTTGGCGCATTCATTCGCGCTCTCAACGCCGACAGGGGTGCCCGGTGCGTTAGGACTGCCCGCTGCGGCACCCACTTCCGTGCCTTTGGCGTCTCCGGCCATAGGGAGAATTGGATCCAATGAAGGATTGCCGGACTCGGTGCCCGCACAAGCCAAGGTCATACCAAGGCCAATCAG
>JBBSBI010000311.1:0-4053 GCA_038251425.1 Polyangiales bacterium | reverse complement strand
TTCAGCGTTTGTGACCCCGCCTGGCTATTGGCACGCGCATTACAATGAGTCTGGGGAGCGAGCGTTCCTGCTTCCAATTCAGGATGCGGGGTTGCAGACATTCCTCAGGAGTTTGGACATTCGGTTCACGCAGGCGAACGCGCCCCCTGCACCAGCCTAAGTTAGGAGTTAACCGGAGAGCGTGGCTCGCTCAACATCATCGTATAATGCACGGAGGGAACCCACATCTTTTCGTTCACGGAGCCCTGGATTTTGCCGAACCAAGGCTTGGCCAACGCTTCGAATGCCTCAGGTGTGCGCACGAACTCACCGCGATCTTTGACGGCAAGAAGGTGCTCAAAGTAGCTCTGTTTAGGGTGCACCGTAGTATCTAGGGATACGATTCGGCCCCCTGGAGCCAACACTCCGCTCAGCAATCCGAGCAAATGATCGCAGGCAGCATCATCGATGTGATGCAAAAGGCCCATCAGCAAGATCCCGTCGAATTTTCCGTGCCGAGCCGCTTGCTCATCCAAAAACGGCTCGCAAAAAAACTTGGCGCGATGACCAAAGCGCGCCCGCGCATGCTCAATGTAACGCTCGTCGGTATCAAAGCCGAGGTAGTCAACAGCCGGCAGATCAGCAACGTAATAGGCTGGGCCACACCCGATATCCAGGATGCGCTCACCCGCCTTGGGTGCCAGCGTGCGCACGCAGAGGTCGCGCATGTGGGTGCCCCCGACGACGCGTTGAAATGTCACATAGACCAGCGGTGATTTGAGAATTGAGGTGAGTGCCATGCTTCGCTCCGGGGGCGGTGGGGGCTCTTAGCGTCCGTCGTCTTTTTGAGCAAGTACGGTTTCGCTCGGCGGTTCAGTGTGCATAGCAGGCGCGGGCAAGGGGCTCAGATTGAGGAGCTCGCCAACCGTGTACAGCGGCCGCCGCTTCACTTCTTCGTAGATGCGCCCCACGTATTCTCCAAGAATTCCCGTCATCAGGAGCTGCGCGGAAAATCCGAGGGAGACAAACAGCATGATCGTTGTCCAGCCTGTGACCACAAAGCGCCCGGAAAGGCGCTCAAAGAGCGCCCAGAGCCCAATCGTCACGGCTCCCAACCCTGAGAGGAGGCCGAGCCAGGTGGCCATTCGGAGCGGGATAATCGAGAAGGAAGTGATGCCATCCATGGCAAAGCGCAGCATCTTGCTGAGCGGATACTTCGTCTCCCCGGCAAAGCGCCCGGGACGCTCATACAGCACTTTCGTCTGTCGGAAGCCGACCCATGCCACCATGCCGCGAATGAAGCGGTGCCGTTCGCGCAGCGCTCGCATGGTCAAGATCACGGGGCGCGCCATCAAACGAAAATCGCCAGCATCTACCGGGATCTCAAAACCAATCATTGAGCGTAACAGGCGGTAGAAGACGGCCGCAGTCAGTTTCTTTAGGAAGCTTTCTCCGTGTCGCTTCTCGCGCACACCGAACACGACATCATAGCCCTCGCGCCAACGCTCCAGCATCTGCTGCACAACTTCCGGTGGATCCTGGAGATCGGCGTCCATGACCACCACCGCCTCGCCTTCGGCGTAGTCCATGCCAGCGGTGATGGCGATCTGATGCCCGAAGTTACGAGCGAAGGAGATCACTCGATACCGGCTCTCACTTGCGGCGAGCGCTTTCAGGAGTGCCGGGGAACGATCGCGTGAGCCATCGTTGATGAAGATCACTTCCCAAGTTTCATTCAAGACACCCAGAAAGGCGCGAAGCCGACGATCCAATTCGGGGATGGTTTCTTCTTCGTTGTAGATAGGGATCACGAGGGAAAGTGTGGGGCGCGCAGCCATGGCTCGCTTATACAGGCCTTTGTCCCAAGCACCGAGCCTCTGCCGGTTGCTTTGGAAAGCTTCGTGGGTACTCTTCAGCCCCGATGCCGGCCCTGCCCCCTGAACTGACGTCACGTTCACCGCGGCAGCCGCTGCCTCTGCTTGCTAGATTTCTGCGGAGTGCTTGCTTGGCGGGGACGATCGGCGCCTCGCTTGGGCTTGCCATTTCAGGGTTCTGGCTCTTCGCCAAGCTGGATGCGTTTATCCGGCAGAATGTCTTGTCGGCGTCGGATCGCCACTTGAGCCTCAGCCTGATCGGCATGGGCTTCATGATTGGGGTCACCGTTTTTAGCTTGGTGTGGAGCCACGTGGGCCCCGATCTTGCTGAGCGTGGCGTGCGCCTCATGGGCCCGATGGCCGTGGTGGGGGTGGTTCCGTTTTTGTGCAGTCACAAGTTCTGGGTGAACAACGAACTCACACTTCTGGTGTTGGTGTTAGCTTGTGCTGCCGTACTTCGTGTGCTGCTTGAGAATGCTCTTGTCGCGGATGGCTCCTCGCCGATTGTGATGTGGGAGAGCTACCGGTTGGGATTCTCCAAACTGGGCCGCAGGCTGCCAATAGGCCTGGTGATTGCTGCGGCTATCGCCTACGCGGCCTATTTCAGCGTGCTCACGCTGCGGATGCACTACAATTTCTGCACCTCGGCGTTCGATCTTGGGATTGAAGACAATTTGGTTTGGAATGCCGTGCATTGGGAGGCTCTTTTTCGAAGCACTCCCCTCGGTGGCAGCATGCGGCATGGGGGCTTTCACCAGACTTACTTTGCTTATGTTGTCGGCCTTGTGTATCGGCTGGCCCCGCGCGCAGAAACCTTGCTGATCTTTCAGTCTGCGATGATCGGCGCGGCGATGATTCCGCTGTTTCTGTTTGCTCGGCGCCGGATAGGAGAGTGGGCAGCGCTTTTTGTCGTTCTGCTGTTTCCGTTTTACGCGCCTCTACATGGCGCCAATCTCTACGATTTTCATTACCAGCCTCTCGGCATGTTCTTCATACTGCTCGTGGCTTACCTCGTGGAAAGTCGCAGAGATCGCTGGATTATCCCCGCGGTGCTGCTCACGCTGAGTGTGCGCGAAGATATGGGAGCGATGCTGGCCGCGCTCGGAGCGTTCTTTGCGTTCACGGGTCGGAGAACTCAGCTGGGGCTGGTGCTCACGGCTGTGGGCGGCACCTATTTCGTGTTGCTCAAGCTTTACATCATGCCGCACTTCTTTCTGAGTGGTGAGAGCTCCTTTGCTTTCATGTACAAAGACTTGTTACCCGCAGGCGAACAGGGTTTCGGCGGTGTTTTGAAGTCAGCCTTCGGCAATCCGGCTTACACGTTGAGCACGCTGCTTCTGCGCGAAAAGCTGCTCTATTTATTGCAGATCTTTGTGCCGTTCTGTCTGTTCCCACTGCGGCGGAGCGCGGCTCTCGTGCTGTTTGGCCCAGCGGCAATTTTTACTTTGCTATCCACTGCTTATCCAGCCTTGATCTCGACCACGTTCCAGTACACTTCATACTGGACGCCGATGTTATTTTTGGCGGCAGTCTTTGGGCTCGAAAGTCTGCGTCGTGAAGCTGCATCGGAGGAAGTTGCCGAGTCCGTGGTGCGTGTGGATAAGGCTCGAACGGCGGCGTGGATAGGCGCCATGGCGTTCGCCATGCTCTTCACCTCCATTCGCTTTGGCGCGATATTTCAGCACGAAACGGCGGTTGGCGCCTTCGACCCCGTTCGTCTCGACATCACGCCCAGCGACGTCAAGAATCACGATGATTTCACACGGCTTGCCGCCCAGATCCCCCCGAAGGCGCCCGTGGCTGCGGCGGAGTGGTTGATCCCGCATGTCTCGAATCGTCGCGATGCCTACGCGATCCGCAACGGGATCGTGGACGCCCAATACGTGATCTTCTGGCTCCACCCGACCAAGCTGCGCGCCGATGAGCGTCCCATCCTGCGCGGCTTGTTGCGGCCTGGTGGGAGTTTTGGGATCGTGGAACAGCGCGGCCTATTTGTGCTCGCCAAGCGCGGCTACTCACCGGCTAAGAACGCGAGCATTCTCGCGCGCCTGTGAGCCGGCTCACTCTAAGTAGTGCACTTCAGTGACGTTGATCGTACCTAAGCCGTCCAGCGTGGCCGTGGGCGAAAGTGCGCCCGTCTCGGCGTTGATCATGAAGGCGACGAGCTTTCCGTCTTTGGAGCCTACCTGCAGGAATTTGC
>JBBSBI010000310.1:0-4063 GCA_038251425.1 Polyangiales bacterium | reverse complement strand
GGTTCAAAAGGCGAACGGAGCGGCTCACTCACGACAGCCAGAAGCGCATCCGCTAGGACTTCCACCCGGTTGCTTCGATGCACCAGAATCGGCACCAAGCGGTGTTAGGCGCAGCGTGCTCGCGAATCAAGGCTTGCTCTGGCCAGCTAGGACAGGGAATGCCCGCAGCCCTGCTGACAGCGGCTCTGACGGTCAGTCCCGACTGGCGATCTGGAGGAGGAACGCGCTAAACCGCGGGGCGTGGCTCCCATCGTCATTGTAGGCCCCGGAGAAATCGGCTCGACCTTTGCGACGGGTTTCCTACGCCTCGGGCACACCGTATCCCCCGTCTTACGCGGGCAATCCCTCGTGGCTCGCGCGAGCGAACTCCCGCCGCCCACTCTGGTTCTTGTCGCGGTAGGGGAATGGGAGCTTGAGCCAACCCTGAGTGCGCTTCCAGAGCTTTGGCGCTCTCAGGTGGTGTTGGTCCAAAACGAACTGGTCCCGAGCATTTGGGAAGCCCACCAACTCTCGCCTTCAATCTCGATCGTTTGGTTTGAAAAGCGAGCCGGCCAAGCGCCACGCGTGGTTCTCCCCTCGGTAAACTATGGTCCGCACGCCGATCTTCTTGGCGGTGCACTCGGCGCGATCGGACTTCCGTGTCGAAAAATCACCGACAGCGCGACGCTCATTCTCGAGCTCGCCAAGAAGAACTTGTACATCTTGACGCTCAATTTGGCGGGTTTGCGCTCCCAAGGAACAGCCGCACATTTGCGTACCGAGCACGCAGAGCTATTTTCCACGCTCGCCCGCGAGCTCATCACACTTGAATCGACACTCATGCTTCGACCACTGCCCGAAGCTGAGCTCATCTTGGGACTTGAAGCCGCCATCGATGCGGATCCTGAGCATTCTTGCCAGGGACGCACCGCAACCCGGCGCCTCGCACGGGCACTCGAGCAGGCGCGCGCACGGAACTTGGTGCTCCCTACCCTTGAAGCGTTGGGTCGGGAGTTTCTGGATTTGCGCTGAGGCCTGCCAACGCCTCCTCGATCGCCTCGATCACAAGTGGCTTATGGAGATGAATATATCCGGCAGAACTCAGAAAATCCTGGCAACGCTTGGTAAAGACGCCACCAGTGGAAAACACTAAGCGTTTGAGTAGGTGGGGCGCCTGCTTGCTGAGCGCAGCGTGCACTGCCACACCGTCGACGTTCGGCATCATGAGATCGCACACGATGAGATCGAGGTCGGGCGTCTGAAGGATACGCGCCAACCCTGCTTCGCCGCCCACCGCCGTTTCCACGTCATGGTAGCGGCTGAGTGAGCGTTGGTAGGCTCGCAACAGCTGAACTTCATCATCAATGATCAGCACCTTCTTGCGCAAATGGGTCTTCTGGGAGGGTGCAAGAGACGCCTTCGCATAGCGGGGGATCAAGCCTGTATTGAACGGGATGCGAACCTCGAAACGCGTAGGCCCACCCGGTTTGCTCTGAACACTGATTTCGCCCAGGTGGTCGCGAACAATATTGGCGCACAGCGCAAGCCCTAGGCCGGTACCGATCTCACGGCTTTTGGTGGTGAAGAAAGGCTGAAAAATCCTGGCTCGCGTTTCGGCGTCCATGCCGCTGCCCGTGTCTTCAACGCAAATTCGGAGGTACTCGTCAGTGTCCTCCGTGCTCACGCGAATCCGATGCTGCTCGGCACGGCCATCTTCGATGGCCTGAGCCGCGTTGGTCAGCAAGTTGGTCAACACCTGAATCAGTCGACCGCGACTGCCTACGACGGGACGCGTTGCGAGCAAGGACTCTTCGAGCCCCGCTCGATAGCGGATCTGAGTGTGACAGACTTTGAAGGCAGTTCTGACAATCTCATTGATGTCGAGCAACTCCGCGTCCTCGCGTTCAATGCGTGAAAACGCTCTCAGCTCTTTAACCGTGGCTGCAATGCGTTGCACGCCATCAATGCTGTCTACCAACATTTCATGCAGCTCGGAAAATGGCCGCACGCCCTCTTCCAACTCCCCGAGCGCCGCCTGTACCTCGATATTTCCGGCGTACTTGGCCTTTAGCCGCAACATTCGGCCCTCAGCACGAGCCACCTCCCGGCGCACCTCGGAGAGATACACGGAGACAAAAGCGGCAGGGTTGTTCACTTCGTGAGCCACCCCAGCGGCCAACTCGCCAATGGCTGCCAGCTTGCTCGAATGTACGAGCTGCGCTTGGGCTTCACGCAGGGACTCGTTGGCAAGCGCGAGATCGCGTTCACGACGCACGTGGTGGCTGACATCCCGAATCAACACCACACACTGGCGGCTGGCCTCGGTGCCGATTGAAGCGACGGTGACGTCAGCAAAGAACTGCAACCCGTCTTGGCGAAGGAATTGAATGCGCGAGCGAATGGCCCGCCCTGAATCGGCAAGCTCGGTGATGACGGCATCGGCGACATCCTCCGAGGCGAAGAGTCCTTTGAATGATTGTTTCAGTAGGAAATTTTCAGAACAGCCAAAGAGCTCACCCCCGGCGCGGTTAACTTCAACGAACGCTCCTGAATCGTGCTCGAATATGAGGATCGCGTCGCTTGAGTGTTCTACGAGTGCCCGATAGCGCTCCTCCGGTGCCGCCAGCTCTGGGCTCCCCGATGGTTTGATCACGCGCGAAGTCCTAAGACGCATCTCAGAGTTGGCAGTGGCACTTCCGCTTGAGAAGCTGGGTGGGCGAGGACGATTGCGAGACATCATTCCAGGTTTCCGTAAGCTCACGGATCGGTAAGCGACTCATGATACCGAAATTCGGGCTGTGGTCATCCTGCGCGAAACTTCGGGAAAAGCTGAAACTGGTGCGCGAGCACACACACTGAACAGACGCGCTCGTTCGATCAGCTTGAGCATGGCTTCGGGTCGGCGGGGCAGGCCAATAGGCCTGTCCGTCACGCTCAGAGCAGGGATGCCCTGATCTTCTAGGCATTCTTCCCCAAACTTAAGGCAACCAGATTGAACCCCATGACCGGGTTGCGATAATCGGCCATGACAGGTCCTACCTCATGAGCCCGATCTTCAGCTGGATTCGACGCTGGCAATCTACCCTTATCGTTGCGGCGTTCCTCGCCGGCGTTCTTTATTTCACGCGCGATCGAGACACAAGAAAGTGCCGAGACCTGCCCGTCTGTACCGAACTCGGGAAATGTGGCGGCACGCCGCCTGAATGCAAAGCAGATGTCGACGAGTCCTGTAAAAATGCGCGAGTGTGCAAGAGTGCGGGGCAGTGCCGAGCCTCAGCCGGGCGCTGCGTTATCACGGACGATTGGTGCCAAAAACAGAAGAGCTGCAAAGCCTCCGGACAGTGCACGGCGCTCATCGGGCCACCCGACCAATGCATCGCCGCTAACCAAGATTGCCAGACCACGGACGTCTGCAAGAGCGATGGCCTGTGTCTGGCGCGGAATGGCCAATGCGGGGCGACCCAAGAAGGCTGTAAGGCCTCCATCCCCTGTCAGCGTGAAGGCTTGTGCAGCGAGCAAGAGGGCAAGTGTTTGGCCCTCACTCGCAACGACTGTGAAACCTCTGAGAATTGCTTCAAACAGGCTAAATGCAGCGCAATCGGAGGCATTTGCAAACCCGACGCTAACGATTGTGAAAGCTCAGCGCTCTGCCAAAAATATGGTTTGTGCAAGACGAAGGAAGGCAGCTGTACTGCCGAGACGGACACGGCCTGCCTCGCCTCGGAGGAGTGCAAACAGAATGGTCGCTGTCGCGTAAAGCAGAACACCTGTGGCGCCGTGAAAGATGAAGATTGCGCGGCTTCAGCGAAGTGCAAAGAGGAAGGCCGCTGCGCGGTGCGCTACGGGGTGTGCGCTTCGACGGAAAACAGTCATTGTCGAAATTCAGATGTGTGTAAAACGCAGGGGCGTTGCGCGGCTGACAACGGGCGCTGCATTGCGACCTTGAATCCGGACTGCCGGAATTCAGATCTATGCCGCGACGAAGGGCGCTGCTTCGCGGATCGAAGTAGTTGCGCCGCACAGCGCGATGAAGACTGCAAGCGTTCGAAGGTGTGCCAAGAGAAAGGCACGTGTACGGCCAAAT
>JBBSBI010000309.1:0-4081 GCA_038251425.1 Polyangiales bacterium | reverse complement strand
GTCAGGAAGAGCAAAGCTGTACCAGCGGATCTCGCCTCGAATCACGAAAAGGCCTCCCAGCCCTCTGCGTCCCAGGAAAGAATATCGTCGTCTGAAGAGAACTCCGAGTCTGACGGGGCGCGAGCGGCGTAGGCTTCATTGGCTGGTGTCGGTGCGCTGAGCAACCGAAGGAAGCGGGCTCGCTCCTGGGCAGAAAGAGCAGCTACTAGCGGGAGAATTTCTTCAGCAGTGAGCGGAGTTGCCATCTTTCGGTACATTCTATCAGGCGTGAGTTCTCGGGTCGAACTGCGGCGAATTGTGGGAAATGATTCACATGGGGCCTGGCTAACTTGTACTTCAACAGTTCCGTGTAATCCAGCAGTCAAAGTTCCGTATATCCCTTCCGGTCCCGCGACATTTTCCGCCTGCCCCCTGCCACTGCGGGTTTCCTCCCGGCGTCCCCACGGTTATCCGAGATCCGTATAAGCCAGGCGTTGTGCGCCAAGCGATCGAACTGACGAAGCTCCGTGAGAAGAAATCCCCTCACTTTCGGAGCCTCAGGCCGGAGCCTTCTGGGGGCCGCGTCCACCAGCTGTCAGGTTCTTTGCATTCGGGCAAGTGAGTGGTTTTTGGGAGCTATCTCGTTGCTGCCTTGCTCAGAGGTTGACCGCGAGCGAGCTGCTGTTCCAGTCTGCGGGGATGCAGCGTCGCCTTTACACTTCATGGGTCCTTTTGGGTGCTCTCTGGCTGGGCGGTTGTGCTTCGGAACAACCGAAGCCGCTGACGGTGTCTGCCGCCAATCAACGCGGCTACGCGACGGAGTATCCTGCGCAATTGGCTGAAGTGCGGGGGGAGTTCACGCAGCACGAGCTCCAGGTTCAGCAAACTTTGGGAGAATTTTCGACGTATCCGGGTCAGCTTGATAAGCCGAATTGGAGCGACGTCGAGGCCGCCGTGAAGCTTGCGGATCAAGAGGGAACGAGCGCCGCGTACGCGGAATCCTATGCGGACACGCATGGGGTGAGCGAATTTTTCGGGGAAGAAGGCAAAGATATTAAGCAGAAGGTCGGGGGAGCTGCGCAGTTTGCGGCCAAGGAGAAAAGCTGTGAGGTTGAGTTGTACGGACCTACGGGTTACGCGCTCGACAAAAGCCTGGAAAAGAAGCTTCAGGAGCGCAGCGAAGCCGCGAGCGAGGCCGTTCAATACATTGAGGACAATGCGGATCGGATCCTGCCTAAGAATGTTGAGAAGCTGAAGATGCAAGTGGGTAAGATCACGGCAACGAGCTACCTCACGCGTGTTGCTGTGAGGCAAACAGCCCGTGATATGCAAGCGCTGGTGGCTGAAGCTTCGAAGGTTCGGAGTACGCTTGAAGATGCGGTTGAGCAGGCCAAAGCCGTGCAAGCGGATGCCAGTCGCTCCAAGGGGGACGTGGCGCGTGCGGCAGCACGCCAGAAAGCCGCTGAAGATGCGCTTTCAAATCTTGATTCCGAAGTGAAGCAAGCCGAGCATGTGCTCACCACGGTTGAGGAGCGCGCGAAGAAGCTGGACGCGGCCTACGAGCAGGCATTCGACTCCTTGAAAGACGCGATTTCCGCACAGGCTAAAGCGCAGGCGAACTGAGCCTGGTTGTGACGACCGTGACGACCGTGACGACCGTGTTCTAGGCGGGTGGGCGTTTAGAACGCGGACCACGGCTCCGCCGGGTCGGTGCTTCGGTCAGGTCGTCAAAATCATCAAAAAGATTGGCTAAAAGTGCGGTCCAGCCCGTTTGGTGGCCGGCGCCCAAGCCCTCTCCCGTGTCTGCGTGGAAGTACTCGTGGAATTGCGTGAACTCTCTGAAATGGGGGTCTTGGCTGAAGCGTGCATCGCGCCCGTGGCAGGGGCGCTTGCCTTGCTCGTCGCTGAGGAAGAGCTTCACCAGCCGGCGCGCTACTTCCTCAGCTGCTTGTGCAAGCGTTAGCCAGTTACCGGAGCGGGTGGGGCACTCCACGCGAAAATCATCACCCAAAAACTCATGAAAGGTGAGCAGGGCGCGTATCAACATATAGTTGAGCGGGAACCAGACGGGGCCGCGCCAGTTTGAATTGCCTCCGAAGAGGTGGGTTTGGGATTCTCCGGGTTCGTAATCAACGCGGTGCTCCGTGCCTTGAATATCAAACGTATAAGGTGCCTTCGCGTGCACCTTCGAAAGCGAACGAATTCCGTATGGGGAGAGGAACTCATCTTCATCAAACAAAACTTCTGCGATGCGGCGTAGCCGCTCAGGAGTGACCATCGCGAGCAGCCGCCGCTGCCCCATGCCCGGAAGCATCATTGAGCCGAGAAATGCCGTCAGATCAGGACGATTCTCCAGGAACCAATCCCGGCGTTGTACAAATCCGGTGAGCGCGCTGAGCTGATCCGGATGTGGAGCTGTCACGGCTAGGAGTGGGATCAAACCAACCAGAGAACGGATCTTGAGCGGTACCACCTCATGCTCGAGGCGCAGCACATCGTAGAAGAAGCCATCTTCCTCATTCCACATCGTTACGCCTTCGCCCCCGCGATCATTCATCGCATGCGCAATGTGGATAAAGTGCTCCCAGAATTTGCTGGCGATGTCCTCATACGATGAATCGACCACCGCAAGCTCTAGTGCGATCGAGAACATGTCGAGCGCATACATTGCCATCCAACCCGTACTGTCGGATTGCTCGAGCCGGCCCCCCATCGGCAGAGGCTTACTGCGGTCGAAGACACCGATGTTATCGAGCCCCAAAAATCCACCCTCGAATAGATTGTTGCCGTCCACATCCTTGCGATTCACCCACCAGGTGAAGTTGATCAGAAGCTTGTGGAAAATCCGCTGCAAGAATTTGCGATCCGCTCGGCCCCAGCGTCGCTTTTCGACGCGATAAACTTGCAGGGCAGCCCAAGCATGAACCGGGGGATTGGTGTCCCCAAGAGCCCACTCATAAGCTGGGATCTGGCCATTCGGATGCATGTACCATTCGCGTAACAGTAAGATCAGCTGCTCTTTGGCTTGCGCGGGATCAATCAGTGCGAGCGTCACGCAGTGAAAGGCCGTGTCCCAGGCTGCGTACCATGGGTATTCCCACTTGTCGGGCATGAACACGACATCATCGTTGTGCAGGTGTCGCCAACCGGCATTCCGACCTTGAACGCGCTCAAAAGGCGGAACAGGCTCGCTCGGATCTCCCTTGAGCCATTGGTCCACCACGTAGTGGTAGAATTGCTTGTTCCAAAGCATTCCCGAATACACTTGGCGGAGCAGATGCTTGGCCTCGTGCGTGAGGCGCTTAGGAATAGCTTCTTGATAGAACTCGGCCGCTTCCGCTTTGCGAAGCTCGAGCACGTTCGCCAAATCTTCGGTCCAGGCTTCGCCTAGATCCGTGTCGCAGATCCGAAGATAAATCGATTTGGATCCTCCGGCGGGGAGCTCGAAATCGTACCAAAAAGCGGCTTTAGTGCCTTGTTCTATCGGATTGGTGGCGTTGCGTTTTCCGTCTACCACGCGCGCGTGGAAGGCATCTTTGACGTAGGGGTTCGCGTTGGGCGTATGGAAAATGCGCTCAGTGTTGGTCTCGTTCTCGGTGACGAGTAGCGTTGGATTGCCCTCAGCGAAGACGTAGCGTTCGCCATAATAGGGCTCTTCAAGTAAGAGGGTGGCCTCTCCCGGCCGTAGCCGATGCAGTGACGGTTTCTCGCTCTTTAGAAACCAGGACCAAGTATTTCGAAACCAAACCGTGGGTAACACGTGCAGGCGAGCGCTCTCGGGCCCGCGATTGTGCGCGGTGACGCGAACCACGATGTCTTCGGGCCCTGCTTTGGCATATTCAATCGAAATGTCGAAGTAGCGCTGCTCATCGAAAACTTTCGTATCCCCAATTTCAAATTCCGTTTCACGCTTGGAGCGCCCGCGGTTAGCGGCGACCAACTCGGCGTAGGGAAAGGCTGCCTGTGGATACTTGTACGCGTAGCGCATGTAGGAATGCGTGGGCGTATTTTCCGCATAGAAGTAGTATTCCTTCGGGTCCTCACCGTGATTGCCTTCAACGCCATCTAGCCCAAAAATGCGCTCCTTCAGGATCGCATCCTT
>JBBSBI010000308.1:0-4180 GCA_038251425.1 Polyangiales bacterium | reverse complement strand
CGCGCGCGTGCAAAGGCGTGATTGAGCAGCTCACCTATAATGCGGGGCGAGCTGCTCTTAGGCATCACGGCGCTAGGAACTCAGGAGCGGTGACAGCTGCAATCACGAGTTCTTTCATGTTCTTTCCTGTGCCTTCGAAAACGGCGCGTACCGCCGCTACCGTGCTCTCGGGGGCCTCGGCGGCGCCCATCCTGGGATTGGGGGGTATGAAGGATCTTAGCGCTTGAGCCATGACCTGCTTGGCGGCGCAGTCGAGCGATAGTGGATTGTTGCTGAGGGCCTGGCCGAGACCTGGGGCACCAACGAACGAAGGCTCTGCGTTGCCGTCCCAGTTCTCGAGAGAGCCGGAGGCGTCGATTGGGTAACCCAGATCGCTGGTGCGCAGTAGACCCTGTTCGTCGAAGTACCCGAGTCCGAAGCCCAGCGGATCCATTAGTCGGTGACAGCTGGCGCAGACCGGAGCTGCGGTCGCGACTGCCAAACGGTCTCGTCCCGACCCAGGTGGTGGGGAAAGGGGGATTACAATACCTGGCGGAGACGACTGTGCTCCGGTGCAGCGAAACTGATTTGAAATCCAGTTCCCGCGCTTGGTGATATTGACGTGATCCAGAGTGGTGGTCAGAAACACGCCCTGCGTTAGCACACCACTTCGCTGTTCTTGTTGAAACGAGACTTGAGCGAATCCCTGCTGTGACGCAGGGAACATCACGCCATAGTGCTGCGCCAAAGCAGCATTCAGGAACGAATACGGAGCTGTGAGGAGCTCCTCAAAACTACTCGCCGGAGAAAAGAACACGTGGTTTGAAAACGTATCGGTTTCTTCGACCATCAGGGAATAGGTTGCGGCACCGACACTGTAAGTGCTTCCCTCGGCGGGTGTCGGCGTATAACCAAGCCAAGCCCGAAAGAGCTCCCGAACGCCGTTAGCCGCCGCGGGAGTTCCGAGCATTCGCCTAGCTTGGCAGGCAATGCCAGCGGTTGTCGAGAGCGCGCCAAAGTTGGCGGCCGCGAGCAACTCCGCATCAGGAACGCCTTGGTAAAGGAACGACGCCATGCGTGCCGCTAGGACGGAAGGCGGCAATGTGACAACGCTCCCGCCGACGCAACCCTGAGCGTCTGCCGGCTCAACCGAAATGATAGATGCTGGAAACCCTCCGCCCACGTTGCTCGCAGGCTCGGTATTCGCTGTAGCGCCTCCGGTAGTGGCACCACCGATGGCCGTCACGGGCGTTGCTGCCGCTCCCCCGCTGGCTTGGCTTCCCCCCGTGCCAGAGCCATCGCCCGAGAGCGCCCCGCTGCCTTCCTCGCCCAAAAGGACTGTTTTTCCCGTGCAGCTCGAAAGCAACACGAGGCTAGTGATGCCGAAGCGCCATGCGTTCTTCATGTGATTGGACCTTTCTGTGAGGCGTTAGCCTAGATAGATATGAGTTATTGAATTTGTAGTTCGTTCGCGATGCCGTGCCAGAATAAACTGTTCGGATAGCGACTGCGGAAGGTGTGTGCCGCCTGCCGCGCTGCATCTCTCGAGTGGAGTGCTGCGCTGAAAACGCGGAGTGCTTCGCGCTCTTCGGCATGGCGACCCTGGAGGTATCGGTTGGCGTGTTCGGACAAGGCACGTTCGGCGGCCGCCGAATTCTCAGCCCGAATCGCGGAGCGGGCGCTATCGATCAGGGAGCGTTCGGCTTGGAGTGAGCTGTCGGTCGGTACACTGTTCGGTGGAACCTCAAAGGCTGCCACGGAACTCAGGTTTGCAACTGCAGATTTTATCTGTGCTGGCGCGTTCTCAATGGCTGGAGCGGTGTCGCGCCGTTCGGGAAATCTTCTAGCTGGGGACTCGGGGGTGGCCGTTTTCGCCTCTAATTGAGCCGGAATTGCTGCGGTTTCGTTCGGAATGGACGCTGGCTCCACAAGCTTCTCGACAGTTGGACTCGCGACCTCGGTTCGACCTGGAGCAACCTTCTTTGCGTTGATCGGCTCAGCTTGCTTCACCCTAGGCTGAAGATCCTCTACAGGAGCCTGCGCCAAGAAAACCGTTCGCACCACATTGATCGAAGCCCAAAGCGCTCCCGACGTTCCAACAATCACGAAAGCCAATGAAAGCGGCGCCAACTTCCAACGATAGAGCGGCCCCACTTGGCTCGGGCTGGCAGCGGCGAAGAGTGTGCTCTCTAACTTTCTAGCCACATCTCGGCGCGCCGCACTCGGTATACTGCGCTCCTCTAAGCTCCGCAGGCCGTGAATCAGCGTGAGATCATCATTAGATTCCGACATGGGACCTCCACAGCATGGGTACGCTCGCTTCCAAACGCCGAGCTTCGGAAGCAAAGCGTTGACGTGCGCGCGCTAGGCGCGAATAGGCCGTTTTGACGGGGATTTCTTCGGTTAGCGCAATTTCGGCCATGGGGATCTCTTCAAAATCGTGGAGTACAAGCACGGTTTGTTCGCGTTTGGGGAGTTGGTGGAGTGCGCGTTCGATGAGCACCCGAGTGCGCCAGGCATCCAAGACTGCTTCCGAAGTCGCTTCAGTCGAGGGCTCTTGGCTGGGCTCCTCAAGGAGCTCTCGGCGAAACCAACTGCGGCGGCGATGGGCCAGGGCGGTTCGCTGAGCTATTCCAAAAAGCCAGGGTCGAAGTGGGCGTGTGTTATCAAAGCTTGAGAAGCGTCGCCAAGCGGTGGCGAATACGTCGTGGGTGAGGTCCGGCAGATCACGGTCCGCTATTCCGAAACGCCTGAGGCAGCGCCATACAAAATCTGCTTCTTGTGAATACAGGGCTCCAAAATCAGATTGCACCGCGTACGCCACGGACCCGACCCCGAATGCTGCGCCGCTGGTCACAAAAGAAGATTGACTGAGCCCGGCCGAAATTCCCAAACTTTGTTTTTCGGCCGCGAAAAAGCGCCGTTACAGCTGAAAAGCCGCGCCCAATTGGAACAGCACGGGAACCCTGGGTTGTCGCCACAGGCGCGTTTGGCTGTTCGTTTCCAGGTTATTCACCTCAAAGATCAGCGGCTGGAAGGAGTAAAGCGCCTCGACTCCCAGCTCCAACGTCCAACCTGGAGTGGGGTCCCAACTGCCTCTCAGTCCGAGCCCGCTGGCGGCAAAGACTTCGGATTGGAGAGGGTAGCTGGTGGCAAACCCGAAACCTTGCGCTCGGACCACGCCCAGGTACGTGGGGAGGCAAGCGCTCACACCCGATAAGCTCGCGCACAGCTCCAAACGTCCCGCGAGCGACGTTGCCTGAGCGCCGCGGCCATCGGAGCGATTGAGGCGACTACTCCAGGCTCCGAATGCACCAGCTCCGCCCTCGAACATTCCGCTGTGGAAGCGAAGCCCCAGCATTCCGGCGAACGCAGCGGTGGGGAGGAGTGATGGTGAAACCGCGAACCCACCTGCGAGTTCCCAAAGGGAGTTATCCTGAGACGGCGCTGGGGAAGGCGGGAAAGGTGGCGGGGCTGGCGGGGCACCCACGACGGGTATTGCGGCAACCTGAGGCGCCAGCGCAGGGGTGCCGGATGCGGAGCTCGGCGCTGCTGCGCCCGGTGGAATCGAACTGACGGGAACTTGTGGTGGCACTGGAGTTTCGCCTTCGGCAGCCAACGGATCGAGCGCGATGCTGATGGCTAGAGCGAGACTTTGAACCAGCTCCGCGCAGCTTCCGATCTCAGCTTTCACCTCGCGTAGGCCTTGTCCGGAGTCGCCAGTCACGAGGGTTATTCGTCCGACCAACACTTGGTTTTCAACCACGATCGAAGCCAGCAATGTCGTGGGAGCCAGCGTGTCGAAAGGCTGATACCCAAGGCGATTGACGATCGACGCTTCCAGCACCGGTTGTGGCGAACAATCGGCTTGTTCAAGTGGGACTTGGTAAACCAGGCGCACCTGTTGGCGTGGGGCCAATGCCGTGGGCTGCGCTTGTGCGCGACTAGGCGCAAGCAACAGAAGAGCCAGTGCCGTGAAAACAGTGCAGTGCCGCACAGCGCGTTGCCTCTCAGTGCTGCTCGCTCCGAGATGCTGGAACATCAGGCGATCGAACTGCCAAAACGGTCCGGAAGCAAGGCCCCAAGTGCTCCCAAACTTGTCCGTGACCCCTATCTCAAACTCGAACACAAGATAGTAAGCATGCTTACTACCTTCCAAACGAACGAAAGGGCTCACCTGGCACGCCTGCGCGGAGGGCAT
>JBBSBI010000307.1:0-4202 GCA_038251425.1 Polyangiales bacterium | reverse complement strand
GCGCTGATGGAGCACACAAAAGGGGGGCCACTCATGGTCCATGCTCTCTATGGCCTCGGCACCATGAGTCGACACCTGCGGGAGGCAGGTGCAACCAACGAGTCGAGCTCAATAGTACGTCTTTTAGTGGAACGTTTGAGCGAAGCCGAATCTCCATCGGTTCAGGTTCACGTCTTACGTGGGATCGCAAATTCTGGCGATTCTGACGCCCTTCAAGCAGTGAAGCCCTGGCTCGGCTCAACCGTGAGCAAAGTGAAAACGGCCGCTGTTGATGCCATTCGCTTAATGCCCGGTGAAGCGGTGGAACGTCTCCTTGCCGAACAGTTCAAGGGGAACAACCCAGAAGCTCAGCTTGCTGCGATTGACGCCATGATCGTGCGCGACCCGTCCACCATACTCGTCCAAGCACTCGCAGAGGGAGCTAAAAACGCCGAGAAACCAGCCACCCGCCTGCGAGCGGCAGGCCTCCTCCAGAAGTGGCTACCAGGCCACCCGGAACTTCTACCAGCACTGAAAGAACTTGCACAAAACGACGTGAACCCGCACGTGCGCGAGGCAGCCGCACTAGCCCTGGCAGGAAAGAAACCCTAGGGTACCGGAGAGACTGGACCGCTGCTGGCGCCGCGAGCAGCGCGCGAGCTACGGCGACGAAGTCATCGAGCGTCTGGCGCAGCCGCCTTGCCGGGAGCGTGGGCCAGGGCTTCGGCGCTCGAACGCTTCGGCGCATCCGGCGGTTCTACGTTACCTACCCCGAAGGCTCCGCGCTGCCTCCCGAGCTGGGTGGGCCGGCGAAACGGACAGCAGCGCTGTCCAAATCGAAGCCCGAAAAGATTCGGACAGCAGCGCTGTCCAAATCTGCCGGTGTGCCGGCGCCCTTTCCGCCGCACCTCGGCTGGACGCACTACCTCGTGCTGCTCCGGGTGACGAATCCGACGGCGCGCGCGTTCTACGAGATCGAGGCCGCGCGAGAGAGCTGGTCCAGCCGCGAGCTGGAGCGGCAGATTGCGTCGCTCCTCTTCGAGCGCCTGGCGAAGAGCCGCGACAAGGACAAGGTCCTCGCGCTCGCGCGGCGCGGACACGAAGTCGAGGTGCCCGCCGACGTGCTGAAGGACCCCTTCGTGCTCGAATTCCTCGACCTCGACGAGCGGTCGCACTGGCGCGAGCGCGACCTCGAGCAGGCCATCATCGATCGCCTCGAGGCGTTCCTCCTTGAGCTGGGCAAAGGCTTCTGCTTCGTCGCGCGGCAGAAGCGCGTGACGCTCGAGGGCGATCACTTCTACGTCGACCTCGTCTTCTACAACCGCCTGCTCCGCTGCTTCGTGCTCGTCGATCTCAAGCTCGGCACGCTCACGCACCAGGACCTCGGCCAGATGCAGATGTACGTGAACTTCTTCGATCGGTTCCAGCGCGCGGAGCACGGGGCGAAGACCATCGGCATCGTCCTCTGCTCCGAGAAGAACGACGCCATGGCGAAGATCACCCTGCCCGAGAACAACGAGCAGGTCCTCGCCGCGCGCTACCAGATGTACCTGCCCACGGAGGAGGAGCTGCGCGCAGAGCTGGCCCGCGAGCGCGAGGCTGCGGAGAGCGCGCTGCGGCTCGCGGCGGACGTGAAAGGGGATGGCCTGGCCTCGGAGTCGTCGCGATGAGACGACGACCTGCGACTTCGGAGTCCGCACGCAGCGCTGTCGACGCGGCGCTCGCCGCATTGTCCGCCAACGCTCTCCGCGAAGTCGTGTGCCAGGGGCTGCTCGAGCTGGACGACAAAGCTCACAGCAGTATGGTCAACTCGCTGATCCAGGCCCAGGACGGTGTTCAACATCACGCCTACGGCGTACGTGGATTCGGGAATCGAAAACATCAACGCGCAAGTCGAGATGCTGGAACGACGGATTCGAGCAGGAGCCAAGAACCAGAACGTGCTGATGGACGCATTGTCATCAGCAGATAGCGCCCGAGGGCAAGCCGCGCTGGTTTCCCTCATGGAGGATTCGAAGCAACATAAAGGGGCGACTGTGGCGCAAAGAACTTTCTTTCCTCACTATCGAATAGATCATCACGATACTCCCTACGGTTCTGCCTGCCAGGAGGCTTGGAACTGGAGCGAAATCTGGGAGCTGCCTGAGCCGTAGGGCACGTAAAGTAGGCTTCGTGGTCGGCGCAGTTCCGGGGCCCGCGACAAGACGTGGCCCCAAGCGCACTCAGCGATGCCCGCTACGCCGCGTGATGCTTCCCCGAATCAATCTCCAAAACTGCGGCATACTCTGCGTAGGCTACGTGTAGGTGGGGCGGCGCGTGGCCTTCAAAGTAAATGCGAATCGTAATGCCGAAGAAGACGGAAAGGACGGGCACCTCTAAATCATACGCCCACATGCGTCCTTGCCAATCGGTCTCATGCGCGGTGCGGCACCGAAGGCCGTGCAGGAACTCGTGGGTTACTCCACCCTCAGCATGACGCTCCGCTCCATGCACTTGGCTCCAAGTGCATGGAGCGGAGCAGTAGCACTTTTAGATTTTGGGCATCCTATGGGCATCGCCGAGGAAGCCTCGGCGTGAACCTGTGAGAATCGTTTAATAATATCGGCGGAGAGGGAGGGATTCGAACCCTCGGTACCCTCACGAGTACACATGATTTCCAATCATGCACCTTCGGCCGCTCGGTCACCTCTCCTACAATTTTTACTTTTGATTTCTTCTTGGCGTGATTCCTGACTTTTAGCGGCGTGCTTGCGGAGAGAGTGGGATTCGAACCCACGGTACCCTCTCGGGCACACCTGATTTCGAATCAGGCACCTTCGGCCGCTCGGACATCTCTCCGGGGCGGACTCTGGCAGGGCAGACCCGGCCTGTCAACGCCATGGAAGGGCATATTTTAGGCCTGTTTGTCGCATTTCTCGGGGAGGAGCGCGTGCAAGGTCGATTGCAGCCAACCCCCCCAGCCGCCATAGTCTCGGCCATGCGAATCGTCCGACTTGGGGTGGTCGTTGCTCTCAGCTGTCTCGGAACCGTGGAAAGTGCACGAGCGCAGACGCAGGAGACACCACCGGAAGCTTCCGCAACACCCGACGCCCCGCCTGCCACGCACGGCGACAAAGTGTTCGCTGGCGTTGCCCCTGCGAGCGTTCACGCCGCTTCTGATTCACCCCCACCCAAAGCGACAGACGCTGAGAGCGACACGCCCGAACAGAAGGACTTCAACCCCTTCACACTTGCGTTCGGAATTGAGGGTGGCCTGGGGGCGAACGCTCGAATTGATGGTGGGCCTTCTGGGTTTGCCGATAAGCAACGTTTCGATATGGCGCTGAGTCTCGGTGCTTGGGCTGAACCCAATCGGACCTGGGCCTATGGCCTAGAATACGCACGAACAGGCCTCGGCGGCGCGCGGACACCACCCACTCCCGACAGCGTTACCGTGGCTTACGATTTGAACACGCTCTGGGCCAAAGCCCGCTATTTCGCGCTGCGCGAGCTCAAGTATCGCGCCTATGCCGGGCTTGGTTTGGGGCTGTCGATCGAGGAAGTGCGCGCGAACGGGACGCGTGAGAGCTCGATGCCCTTCAACGTGCCGCCACGGGTTTTTGCTTGCAGCGCTGTTTCGCACCCCACCGTTTCTTTGGGTGCTGCCGCGGGTGTGAATGTCGACCTCGAACAGCACTTAGCCTTCTTGTTCCAGGTGGAGGCCGCGGCTCAACCTATCACGGGCGATGTGGTGGGTGATTGTGCCGTCGCGAGTGGCGCCGTGGTGAATGCTGTGGCGCGCCTCGGCTTCGCCTATAAATTTGATGCGGCCGATTCGTTCATCGACGACGAACCGGCCCGCAACAGCGCGCAGCGTTAGCTCACACGCGATAATTCGGAGCTTCCTCCGTGATGATCACGTCGTGAACGTGGCTCTCACGCAGGCCCTGGCTCGTGACCCGGATGAATCGCGAATCTCGGCGCAGATCCGCGATCGAGCGTGAACCGGTGTAGCCCATGCCCGAGCACAAGCCCCCCACGAGCTGCGTCAAGATCGAGGCCAGCGAACCTCGATGCGGAACTCGCCCCTCAATCCCTTCCGGCACCAGCTTCTCATCGGCGGTACCGCTCTGCCCGTAGCGATCTTTGCTCCCCTGCTTCATGGCACCGAGCGACCCCATGCCTCGATAAACCTTGTAGCTGCGACCTTGATAGAGCACGAGCTCTCCGGGGGATTCGTCGGT
>JBBSBI010000306.1:0-4336 GCA_038251425.1 Polyangiales bacterium | reverse complement strand
GCTGCGCAGGGCGTTGAGCTCCATACGGCTCAGGCGCGCACCTTGGACGTCGTAGTCGATCCAGGCTTCGTAGCTGAGCGGCGTGACGCGCTTCAACATGCCCGCCATCACCCGCCCGTACTCTTGGATCTCCCACTGGGCGTGGGAATCGACGCGAAGCTTTAGGAAGTGCAGCAGGTTGTGCAGATCGATCTTCCAGTACCATTGTGTGTACGTCGAAAGCGGTAAATCAATGCGAGCCAGCTCACGCGCGACTTCTTCGCCCGTCAGCCACTCGTAGTTAGCCTGTGCTGCACTGCGGCCGTTCTGCCAACGGTGCAGTGCCTCTTCATAGGTGGCGTTGGGCACGGGCTGGCCACTGCCGCCCTGATTATTAAGGCTGCTCTGCGTCTGAAGCTGGCCTGCCTCGGGCGTGTAGAAGAGCATCGGCATCAGCGAGTAGCGCCCGCTGTACTCATTCACGCTGGCGGTGCGGTGGCGGATCCACTGCCGGGCGATGAACATGGGCATGCAGCAATGGAACTTGAACTCCACCATTTCCGAGGGAGTCGTGTGCAAATGGCGGCGCAAATAGCGCAAAAGGCCGCGTGTCATGCTGGCTTTGCGCGTGCCGTACCCGTAGCTAACGCGCGCGGCGCGTTCGATGCACTCATCGGTGCCCATGTAATCCACGAGCGAGACGAACCCATTATCGAGAACAGGAAAATAGAGGCCGAGGATTTCTTCCGCGCCTGGTGAAACAGGGCGCTTGGTAAACCCCCCTGGCTCTCCGGCCCCTCCAGCACTCATAGCAAGAGCTCGGCAATCTGCACGGCGTTGAGCGCCGCACCTTTGCGCAAGTTGTCCGAAACGATCCACAGGTTGAGCGCGCCGGGCACAGCGAGATCTTCGCGCAAGCGCCCCACAAACACAGCATCCTTGCCGTCCGCTTGGATAGGCTGCGGCTCACCACCGGGGGTGTACGGACCATCCACGAACTCAACGCCAGGCGCCTTCTTCAGCAGCTCCTTGGCGCGCGCTCCAGAAAGTGGTGAGTGGAATTCAACGAAGACCGATTCAGAATGGCCGCGCACCACAGGTACGCGCACACAGGTGGGCGTCACGCCGATCGTGGGATCACCCAAGATCTTGCGCGTTTCGTGGACCATTTTCAGCTCTTCCTCGCTGTAGTCGTTTTGGCCGGCCTTCCAATCCGAAAGCACATTCATGGCGATTTGGCCCGGGAAGATCTGAGATTGGGGTGGCTTACCACTCGCGACCGCTGCCAATTGCTGCAACAGCTCTTCGACGGCCTCATGGCCCTTGCCACTGGTGGCCTGATAGGTGCTCACCACGATGTGCTTGATCTTGGCCACGTCGTGGAGCGGCTTCAGGGCCACCACCATCTGGATCGTGCTGCAATTGGGGTTGGCGATGATGCCCTTGGGGGTGTTCTTGGCCTGTTCAGGGTTCACTTCGGGAACCACGAGCGGGCATTCAGGATCCATGCGCCAGGCGCTAGAATTGTCGATGACGATGGCTCCTGCCTTCGCAGCTATCGGACCATATTCCTTGGCGACCGAGGCGCCGGCGCTGAAGAGCGCGATGTCGACGCCGGCAAATGAGTTGGCATCCAGCGTTTGCACGACCAATTCGTTGCCCGCGTACTTGAGCTTCTGACCGGCTGAGCGTGCCGAAGCGAGCGCTATCACGCGCGTGGCTGGGAACTTTCGGTCTTCGAGCGTCTTTAGCATTTCGCGGCCGACCGCACCGGTCGCGCCCACTACGGCAACAGTTGTCATGATCCTGGTGTCTCGACTTTCTTCGACAGTCTTCGGTCTATAAAGGAGCGCTTGAGAGTGCTCTTAGGCGGCCACTACTAGGCCTCCGCGGCAGGCCGTGCAAGCCTAACCGGAGCTGTGTTCGAGCGGTCCGTCCTTTGCCTAGCGTTCGTGGCCGGCGTGAGCGCCTGCTCAGCCGGCAAATCGGTGCCGCGTTCCACTGGCAGTGTGACCGAGGGGCTCTCTTCGGCCGGCAAGCGCGCCGGCAGCAGCGTTGAGGCACGGCCACCTTTCACCTCGGGTGCACGTTGGGTGCCGCCTCAAGCTGGAGCCGAATCCGTCTTGATCGATGACGCTCACAGGTTTCAGTACCTGGTGGGTAGTTTGCGAGCCATTGAAGACGCGACTGGCCAAGTGACAACCGCTGAGCAACTCTTGCCAACAGCGAAGCAGATTCTGCCCATCGCATTGCCAGCGCGTCTGGGAGGCGGTTTCTTGTTTTTTGCGACGGGGCAGGGAACAACCGTGTTGCGTTCCGAGACTTGGACGGGCGCCTTATCAGCGCTGACCCGGTTCGAGGGAAAGGTTGAAGCTGTAGAGGTTGGCTTTAGCAGTGTGCTCGTGAAGGCGGAGAGTTGGTTCGCTTTGGATCCCAAGCAGGGAACGTTGGAGCCGATTGAGGGCCTGCCGCCGGCTCCAGCCTACGAACAGATTGCGATCGTGGATGCTTGGTTCGGTGCAGTGAAGGTGCCTTTCCAGGGGATCTTGGTGACGTACGACGCAGGTCAAAGCTGGCTGCCTTTAGGGATCGCCGGAAGCCTGCGCTTGCGAAAAGAGCGCAATTTTCTCTGGGTGGATGCAGAGAAAGCCAGCTACGCGCTCGATGCAAAAGGGCGGCTCACCGAGCAGCCAGCCACTGGCCCCACGGATTTCGAGGACGAAGACGACATGGACGGCCTGACGGAGTCAGCTCGGGTGAGCACCCAACAGGGCATAGCTGTCGGTGGTTCAGCGGAGGATAGCCCACAGCGAGCGGCGGTAGCTTCTGGCTTTTTAGAGACATCGGACATTGCGGTGCTGGCGCAGAACTCCGACCTCCTGCGCGTGAAGCTCTCAACGGGTCATGTGATGAAGGTCGGGCGCCATGCCCTGGATGGCGATGCTTGTTCGCCGCTAAGCTTCGGCGCCTCCAACGGATTCGTGTGCCACAATGCTGCCAACGAAACGCTCATCTATCGCTATCTGCCGGGCTTCACCGTAACGAAGATTGGGTCTTTCGCGGGCCCTCGCCGCGTCTCAGCAAGTGGCAACGGCGCGCTCACCATTTCCGGCGGCTGTACGGGCTCCACTTGGACCGCGAACGACGCGCACTGTGTGCTCTCTCCACAAGGCGCAACCCGTGAGGTCCGCGTCGCCCGCGCTCTCGGCAATGAAAAGGTGCTGGGGATGAGTGACGGCACGGTCTTGATCCTCACTCCGCCGGGGAGCGGACACGCTGGCAGTGTGCGTATTTTAGGCGCAAATAAGCAGGAAAATAGCGCGCCCATAAAATGGCCTGCGCTCGATGCTGACAGCGTGCGTCTGCTTCGGCACGGAGTGTGGCTCGATGGATTTCGCCAAGAGGGTGCAGCTATCGCGGGATGGGTGATGGATAATGCCACGCTCGTTGGCGTGACGTTGAGTGTCGACGGTAAGCTAACAGCCGGTGATTCGATCCCGGTCGGAGCCCACCCCATGCTCTCGGGGCCCCACGCGCTGGTACCAGCTGGGGACGGGACGGCGCGTGAATCGACGAACGGCGGAGTGTCCTGGAACGAGGTCCCTGTGCCGCTGGATGAACGGAGTATTTTGACGCGCCGCGAGCAACGCATCGGATGCAGCGCTGTTGGCTGCGTGCTCGGAGATTGGGTGCGAATTGGCTGGCAGGGAACGGCAAGCCTGCGCAAAATCAGGCCACCGGCAAATCCACTGGTTCGCTCGCTTCCTTCTCCGGGAGGTAATCGCTGGTTGTTTTCCTGTCGGGGGCCGAGTTCGGTGGGCCATCGTGGGTTGGTGCGTTCCGAGCCCCTCCGCGAAGAGCGCGCACCGAGAGCACGGGTCCTGCGAGGGCCGCAAACTTCCGAAAAAACTGCACCTTGGGAAGCTTTTTGGCACCTGCCTCCGCCGCGCCGACCGAGCTACGGTAGAGGCTTAGAGTTCGGCACCGAGTCGGAAGATATGCAGGTTCACGGCTACTTTTGGACGGACGGCACTTTTCCGAAGAATGCCTGGTGGCAACTCTATTTTGCGGATCGTTTTCGAGTAGAAGGCGGGATCCAAAGCACACTCCAGAGTGACGTGAGTTGGAAGGATGAAGCGCAAGCGACTCAAGCTTTTGGCGGCACTTCTTCGGGCTTTGGCAGCAACTGGACGGCGGAGCTTGAGCCAGCCAGCGAGAGTGGGGCACTCTTGATAAGAAGCGCGGGTAAGGCTGAATTGTTCGCCTTTGAAGCGAATCATCCTCTGCTGGCGCTTGGAACTGCGGGTCAGGATTTGCAAAGGCTTGCGGGCATCGTGAAGCTAGGTGAACGGCTATT
>JBBSBI010000305.1:0-4344 GCA_038251425.1 Polyangiales bacterium | reverse complement strand
GGGCTTTCAGGCTGAGAACGACGCTGCCATCCAAAGACTCTAATCAACACACACGCCAACGCCACACCGATCGTGTCCGCCAGCAGATCTGCCCAGTCGCCCGAGCGATACGGCAACGCCGTCTGCCAGAGCTCTATCAGGGCACCGAAGCTCGTGCTGGCCAACGCGGTGACGAGCAGCGTCTTCGGTGAGCTACTGAACATGAACCGATGCTGAACGGCTCGGTGTAGCAGGAGCTGCATGCCGCCAAACGCCAGCAGGTGCTGCACCTTATCCACCGAGAGCAGCGGCACGCCGAGGCGGGGCGCCCAAGGGATCGATGCCCCGATAAACACCAATGCAATGTAGACAGCGGCGGGCACGTCAAACAGCAGCCGATCTTTTACGCTCGGCTCCGCGCTACTCGGCGGCGGCAAACTTTCAGGCTCTTTCATGCAACTCTCGTTGTCTCCCGTCAACTCGCGTCAACGCTCCAACGCCGCGGTTTGTTCCAGCTCACGCGCCTTGGTTTCGGGCATCCAAAGCAGAATCAGCAAGAGCGCGATCAGGGGGAAAATTGCCGTCGAGCGGATGGCATTCCCCCATCCCCATTCCGAAGCCAGCGCGCCCAAGGCTGCCGGCGAAAGCACGTAGCCGATACGCCCCAAGAGATTGTTCGACCAAGCATACGCGATACCCCGATATTCGGTGGGAAAAAGCTCCGTTGTGAAAGCATTCAGAACCGGCAAAACCGCACTCACTCCAAAAATTGCCAGCGCCACACACGCCGTCAGCGGCCACGTTCCATGCAAGGTGTAGCCGCCGAAAACCCCCAGCGAAGTCAGGGCAAAAATCACGCTAGCGCCTCTCCGGCGCCCCACGCGATCCAGCAGGCTGCCCGCGAGAAACACGAGTGGCATCGCCACCACGGCCGCGATCGTGATCACCTTCCCGACCTGAGCGTCTGTCATGCCCCGCTCGGCCAGCGCGAACTCTTTCCAGAAGACGACGGCGTTGTTGGTGCAAAGGTACGAAAGGAACCAAATCAAGCCAAGCTGAAGTACCCGTCGACGATAGGGCGTGCGCCAAATATCCCACAAAGAATGCGAGCGTTGGTCGGCTGTCGATTCGCTAAAACGCTGCGTTTCACGCAGCCCGCGTCGTGCGTACGCAATCAATAAGAGCGGCACAATGCCGACAAAATACACCGAACGCCAGCCGTAGGCGGTTTGCAAGAGCAGTGGCGCAACACCGCCGCACACCACCGAACCCAGTGAAGACATGGCCACTAAAATGCCCATCGCCGTTCCGCGACGTTCAGCTGAAAACTCCTCAGCCGCCACCACCATGCTCGTGGCCCATTCACCGATCAGGAAGATCCTCCCCACCATCTGAAACAGCGCAAACGAATAAACATCAGGAGAAAGGCCCGATAGCACCGTGAACAACGTATAGCCCAGGATGGTGACCGTGAGCACGCGTCGCCTGCCCCAGCGGTCCGCCCTGCGCACGAAGAGATACGCGATCACGGTGCCCAGATTGATGAAGGCTGATAGCAGCCCGCCGCCCGTTTCGCCGAGCCCCATATCGGCGCGCAGATTCGGCAACACCATCGCAAACGCGTAATGATCGTAGCCTTCAAAGAAATTGGCCACACCCAAAAAGACCAACAAACGCCGCTGATAGGGCGTGAAACGCTGCGCCACGGAAGCCCCAGCAGGCGATACGCCGTTCGCAGACACGTTACTCGATCAGCCCTGAGCTCGGGCTTGAGGCATTGGCGTAAGCCTGTGCTGGCATACGCCCAGCTAAGAACGCTTTCCGCCCCGCACTCACAGCCTCGCGCATCGCCTCTGCCATCAGCACCGGCTTCTTGGCGTGCGCCACCGCGGTATTCAGCAAGACGCCATGCGCGCCCAGCTCCATGGCAATCGCCGCATCACTCGCGGTGCCAACGCCCGCATCCACGATCACGGGCACCTTTGCGTTCTCAAGAATCAAGCGTAGATTGTGCGGATTCCGGATGCCTAGGCCCGAGCCGATCGGAGCCGCCAAAGGCATCACCGCCGCACAGCCCGCATCCTCCAGCTTCCGACAAATAATCGGATCGTCCGAACAATACGGCAGCACCGTGAAGCCCTCCTTCACGAGCAGCTTGGCGGCTTCCAACGTGGCTTCGTTGTCTGGATACAGCGTTTTCGGATCTCCAATCACCTCCAGCTTAACCAGCTCCGCGATGCCCAATTCACGCGCTAAACGCAACGTTCGCACCGCATCATCCGCCGTGTAGCAGCCAGCGGTGTTCGGCAAGATCGTCCAGCGTCCGCTTCGCAGCAGACCCATCAAGGAACCCTGCGATTGGTCCTTCAAATCGACACGACGCAACGCCACCGTTACGACTTCCGCGCCGGAAGCAATCAGCGCGGCTTCTGTCTCAGCAACATCTTTGTACTTGCCCGTGCCGATAAACAGGCGCGAGCTAAAGCTGTGGCCGCCTAGCGTCAGAATATCATCGAATGGAGCCATTGCTTACCCAGTCGAATCACACGAAGCCGGCTTTGCGTGCACTTTGCTGCGGCGCATCCACTGAGCCCGCGTAGATGTCTTCCAGCGCCAGCACGTAGATCTCATCTTTCACGGTTCGCAGGCGAACGAGCGCGCCGTTGGCCCGGAGCGCGCCAATGCGGCTCACCGACATGCCAGTGCCCTTCGCCGAAACATACAGCGTGATGTGGCGCCCCTCAGGCAGCTCCATCCAACCTTCGGCGCCTTTCTTTGCGCCAGCCTCAGCAATCAATGCCGCGAGATGCTCATCAGTCATGGCGAAACTTAGCGCACCTTTGAGGGGCGAGAGTCAAGCCTTCGCCCCTTTCTGGCTTGTCTTGTGCATTCCCCCTGCAGTTCTATGCTGCGGCCCGCTTCCCATGCCGGACTCCCCCAACCCACCCGCCAGCACGCCCCCAAGCGGCGCAGAGGATGCGAGCCAAGCACCCCACCTGCTCGTCCAGGGCCTCGGCAAACGCTACGGAGACTTCGAGGCGCTCTCAAACATCGACATGAGCATCGGACGGGGAGAGATCGTCGTCATCATCGGTGGCTCGGGAGCCGGCAAAACAACGCTACTCAAAATCCTGATCGGCCTCGAGAAGCCGACTACCGGCTCGATTCTAGTTAACGGCATGGATATCGTACCCATGAACGAACGCGAAATGACCAAAGTTCGCACAAAATTCGGCATGGTGTTTCAGTACTCGGCCCTGTTGGATTCGATGAATGTGCTGGATAACGTGGCGTTTCCGCTGCGAGAGCACACTAAGCTCAAAGAGAAAGAAATCCGCGAGCGTGTGATTGAAAAACTGAAGCTCCTCGACCTGGTCGATATTGAGAAACGCTTCCCGAGCCAGCTTTCCGGTGGCATGCGCAAACGCGTCGGCCTAGCCCGCGCCCTCATGCTCGAGCCTGAAGTCCTGATGTATGATGAGCCCACGAGCGGCCTCGACCCCATCAGCTCGCGCCTCGTCGACCGCCTGATAGTCGAAACGCGCGATCGCTTCGGCGTCACCAGTATCGTGATCAGCCACGATATGGCCGGCGCCCTCAGAATTGCCGACCAAATCCAGATCCTCTCAAAAGGCCAGCTGGTGGCCAGCGGCACCCCGAAAGAACTCGTGGAAGGCACCAACGAGCTGGCTCAGGAGTTCTTCGAGTCAAGTGGGATCGATGCGAAGGCGTTGTTGAAGAGTTGAAATGCGCCGCGAAAGTCCAGGAAATGGGCGTGCTATCAGCAACGTTGCCCGTGGGCGTGCACGCTGCTATCTGCTGGCCCGCCAATGAGAACCTTGTCCGGACGTAACCTGTTGCTGGGAGTGGCGCTGGTCACGGCTGCCTGCGAGCATCGATTCAATAACTGCGTCGAAACCCGGACCTGCCCTGTAACCAGTGCGGGTGGCGCGCTCGCAACGGGTGTCGGAGGCGCTGCCGGAGGTTCCGTACAGAATCTGAGCGCTGGGGGAATGCTTTCGGTCGCAGGAGGGGCCCCATCAGGCGACGGTAGCGGGGGTGCGGGGGGCACCAACTCTGGGGGCGCCTTGGAGGGCGGGTCGGGCGGTGGTGGCACCGGTGGAGCGCCCCCTCTCACTACCACCGCGTGTGTTGGAAGAAATGTTGGGGACTTGGTTTGTCAGGACGCCAGCGTGCTGCGTTGTGGAACTCCGGGGGGCGCGTCGGTGCCGGTCGAAACGTGTTCAGGAGCCAGCTCCGTGTGCAGTGGCGGGCAGTGCGTTGGCAAGAGCTGTGAGGGGCTCCCGACCAACTGCGGACCCTCAGGCAATGAAAGTTGCTGCACAAGTCTGGTTGTTCCGGGCG
>JBBSBI010000304.1:0-4351 GCA_038251425.1 Polyangiales bacterium | reverse complement strand
TCAATCCCAGGCCGAGCTTGAGCTGAAGCGAGCCACACGCTCCGCGCAGACCTGCCCCGAGGCCCTAACCGCTGAAGAGCAAGCTAAGGTAGAACGCGGAGTTGCGAAGGTCACGCTCGTGTTTGCCAATACAGGTCACGCAAAGACAGCCACCATCGAGCCCCCCCATTCGGATACTCCTGTTGGCAAGTGTGTGTTGCGAGCCCTGTCAGCAGTGATCGTTCCGGCGTTCGTCGGCGATGAGCAGACGGTTAGTTGGGAAGTGGATCTGAGCAAGGTTGAGAGCGACGCGGATAAGACCAAAGACAAGAGCAGCGCTAAAAAGTCGAAAAAGTAGCTAACGCGTGGCCACGCTGAGGGGCGAGCCCAGCTTTGGCGGGGCTGGGGGAGTACTGATCAGTTCCAAGAAATCGCGACCGAGCTGGGCGCCATTCTGATCGGCGACTTCTACGCGGAGCACGTCAGGTTCACGCAGCGAGCGTGGTTCTACGCTTCCGACTAAACGATCGCCTTCTTCACGCCAATTGACGGCGATCAGCTCGTTTCCCAAGGTAACTCTGGTAACGAGGGTGTTCAAGTTTTGCCCTCGGGCATCGCCCAATAGGCGGATGGAGATTCGCACGGGATCTGCTGGCCAGGTGGCAAGCTTCGGGCCGGCAAAAACCTCCGCGCGTAAGGACTGTGGAACCAGGAGCGCCACCGCACAGTCTAGGGAGCCTGGCTTGTGGAGCGCCACCGCGGTGCGTTCGTTTTTGAAGAGCCCCACCGGCAACGTGGCCGCCCGGGAACTTCGCGCACCGGTGGCAGTCTGGACGAGGCCATCTGCGTGGATGAATTGCACGGTCTGCGAGCTCGCCAGGTGGATCCTGCCAAGCTCATCCACCCGCGATCCTGCAGGGAGCGTGATGCCGATAACTTGAAGTGTTTCCTCCGGGGACGCCGCAGAAGGTATGCCGAGTTGACTGACGGTTCTAAGAAGAGCGCCGTAAGTGCCAGGAGGCAGATCAAAGTCAAAGCCCCGCAACGGATCGCGGGTCACCACGCGCTGCTCCGCCTGACCAGCCTCGCGGGGCCGTAAAGTCAGCTCGTATTCCAAGGCATCAGTGACGGGCGCGACGCTGACACCTCTGATTCTTGCTACCCCAGCGGGGGCGAGCCAGAGCTTGTTGGGAAAGCTGATGGGCTGAGCTTGCTTGAGGACGCGCCTGATGGGCGGCTCATCCACACCCTGAAAGTCTATTTCACTGCCTTGAGCGAGCTCCGAGATTCGCCCTTTTGATATCGCTACGGAAGACCCTTCGATATTTGCCGCTGCAGTGTGCCCGCCGAACGTACCGATCACTAACCTTCCACCCAGGCAAATGGCTCCTCGGCGATCGGCGTCGGTGATCAGCACCCCGCGGCGTTGGTTTTTGGCAACCTCGACTTCGATGTGGCCCGACGTGGCGATCACGGTCCAGGTTTTGATCAAGGGACCCGACATCAGCGGAAGGTCCTGAGACCGAGCAAAGACTCGAGCTTCCGAATGGGCACCCAAATTCAGATTAACACCTGTGGAAAGTGGATAGCTACCGGAGCGCGCTCCGGTTCGAATCACCCCCAAGCCGTCGGCAATCAATGTCGCGCTGCCTTCTGCCTTGGCGCACGGGCTCAGGCTGAGCAGGAGGCTCGTGGAAAACAGCAGGCTAAGGAGGAGGCGCCACATGCTGCTACCAACGGCAACTCTCAGACTTATTTGAGTCCTTCGTGCTCGCTCATTTCACGCCGAAAAATTAGGTGCGATACGCCCGCCAGGAGTGCCGAGATGCCTCACCTACCGAGAGTTGCGCTCAAATGAGCCAGGCGCCCAGCACACACAGGCAAGCGACGAGCGCCACAGAAAGCATCGCCAAGGCAACCCAGCCTCGATCTTGAGGGTCTTTCGCGCGCAGCTCAATCGAGGCAAAGCGACTGGCTTCGTGTTGACGGCGGCCCGAAAGCGCGAGGTTAGCTTCTCGGAGGGCTGGTTCAGCGGATTCAGGCTCTCGCATGCGTGTCCAATCCATTCCATGGCTTCGACCCAGTTGTCGAGGGGGCAATCGCCCTCACAGGCAGGGTGTGTGCGCGTTCTGCTCGCGGGCTAGTCAAAGCGCGATTTGCCGCGGCTCTCCCACCAATCTCGGTAGCGTTGTTGGGCTCGGGCCCGTTCGCGTTTGGGCAAATCTTCATAGTAGCCAAAGTATTCCTTGGTCAGGCTCTTCAGCTCCTCGGAAGCGGAGCTCCGCACGCTGCTCGTGTCGCTCATGAGGGCATCGATCAGCCACTCGATGCGGTGTCGATTGCCATTCTGCTCCCACCACTTCTGCCAGGGTTCAGCGAGGCTCCCAAGATCTTCTCGGGTTAACGTTAACAGGGCAGTGTGCGCGGCTTGTGAAACCTTTGGATTCTCCGATGCGAGGAGAGCAATCAATGTGGGAACACCCTGAGGCTCGCGCAACGATTCCAACGCCGCAATCGCAGCCATTCGGACGGCTTCTGGTGCGTCGCGATTTGCCGCGTGTGCAGCGAGCTGATCCAGGAAGCTGAGACGGGCAGCCGAATTGGATTGCATCGACCTGCCAGCAGAAATGGCCACTTTTCTGACTTCGGGGTCGTCATCGAAGAGGCGCTTGACGATGGCGCGCGCGGCATCGTCGCTTGGCATTTCGGCGAGCAAGTGAGTGGCCCAAGCTCTCACGGTGGCGTCACTATCCAGCGTACGGAGTGCCACAAACGGCGCAGCTTGTGCGCCGAGCTTGCTCAAGGTTCGGAGGAGTGGCCCGCATTGGGATGCCCGCACCTGGATTTCGCCAAGGGAGTTCAGGTAATCCATTTGAATCGGGCCAGGCAGTCGGGCGGCGAGGGCGCTAGCCGCAGGGCCACCGATCTGGACGAGTTGATTGCTCGCCTCCAAATTCCCGGAAATTAGCTCAGAAACCAACGTTTGGCAGTTGCTTGCCAGGTCGACAATGACCGTCGGTAGGTTGTGTGAATCCGACTTTCTCGCGGGCCGCGGCTCCAGCGCCGCGACGGAAACAGCACGCGAAGCTACACTTCCGCGCTCCGAGTCAGCTTCTGCCACAACTTCTAAGTGTTGCGCACCGAGTGAAGCCGCGCCGCTCGGCTCCCAACCGGATTCGGGTGGCTCTTGCGTAGGGAGTGGCGGTTTGCTCTTGGTGAGCGGAAGGGGAAGCGGCTCAGAATACTCTGGTTTTGGCCGGCTCGGCGGCGGCGCTGGGGGCAACGGTGGACGCAGGAATGGCGGGGGATCCGAGGAGATAATCTGAGAATGCGAAGCAGGCTGGGTGCGCGGGGGCGGCAGCGCAGGCGTGATGGGTCGAGGCGGCGGCGCCGAAGCTACGAGCGGTGTGCCCATCGGCGGAGTGACATCGATGGCGCGGGGTAGAATGGATACGGAGGAAGGCCCGCTCAGGCCGGGCAACGTGGCGTGCCTGTCTTGCTGAAGGAAGGCATTCACCGCCGACGCATCGGTCGCGTTAGCATTGGCATCACCTAGCGCGGAGATCAGGGCCTGCGCTCGGTCTTGGCGTGCGGGTCTCGCGAATTGTGAACCTGGACGTGGCAATGGTCGCGCAGAAAAAGGGTTCGAGCCTCCTTCACGGTGCTGCGACTTCTTCGAGACAATCATGCGCTCAAGTGTGCTGCCCACCAACGCACCGAGCGCGAGCACATCGCCGATATCTCCCAATTTCACGTGGCTCCGGCCGTGATCTCCATACAGCAGCAGCACCGAGCGCTCCCTAACTGCCACGGGTAGGAGTAGCACGCGACGCCCGGTGGGGCGGCCCAAGTCTTGAGCAAGTGTTGAATCGACTCCGGTGTTAGCCAGCGCTGCCAGCTTGAAATGACCTGCAGCGTGGGCCGACGAAAGGACGCTCTCAAGGTCTAAAGGCACACCGAGCTTTTGGATTTGCTCCGAACTCGCACCAGGGCCTCGAGCGAGGCGGCCTTCGGCTAGCTCTCCATGGACCACAAAGAGTGCGCTGTATTCAAAGTATTGGGCAGCAAAATCGAAGAACGCAAAAAGAACTTGGTCACGCGATTCAGCCGTGAAAAGCTCTCGTTCCGCCATGCTGACGGTATAGGGGCCGAGGCGTCGAGGTGGCTTTGCGGGGGCCTTTCCCGGTTGGGGAGGCCTGGTGCTTGTCGGAGTGGGCTCTCGCTGTGCGCTCACCAGGGGTTCCGCGGCTGCCGGACGAAGTGTGGAGCGTTCCTCAGTGATAACCCGCGGTGGCAAGACGGATTGGGGTCGCGGTAAACGCCCCAGACCGCGGCTTTCATTGGGCAGCGCAGAAGGAGCCAGACTGGGATG
>JBBSBI010000303.1:0-4367 GCA_038251425.1 Polyangiales bacterium | reverse complement strand
GGCGTTGGCCACGAAGAGGTCAGCATCTTTCGTGTAACGCCTCACGAAAGGGCGCCGGACGAAAGAGTCTTGAAAGCGTGGATTGTTGCCGATGCGAGCCACCCATACCGGTCGGTGGCTGCAGTGCTTCAGCGCCCAGCCGGTCATGATGCTAGAAGTCGACAGGGTGCTCAGCACGACGTCGGGCTGAGTTCGATCCAAAAGGCGCGCAAGATTGCGTACAGCAAGCGGTCCGGTGAGCGCTCCTCGATAGCCCAAAGGATGCACGGGCACGTCGGCTGGGAGTTCAAACTGGATCTCGTTGCGAAGCAGGGCGAGTTCAGGCGAGAATCTACGACGATCTAACTTGGCGAGTAGCGTTGCTCCAAATCTCTGAGCGCCTCCGCGCGCCATCGAAGGGCTGACGACCAGCAAGCGGACCGGCATCGCTCAGCCTTGTGGGGACGCGCCGCGCGCTTGTAGTAGGCGTTCAAAGACTTCCAAGTAACGATCGGCCACTTGGGCCCAATCATGATGTGCGGCCGTTTCGCGGGCTCGTTGCCGGAATTGTTCCGCGTTCGGATCCGACAGCGCCGTCACGATCTTTTCAGCCAAATCCACCGGATCTTTCTCCCGGCACAACCAACCATTCACCCGATCGGAAATGACATCCGGGATCCCATCCACATTCGAACCTACGACGGGCACACCTGCCGCCATGGCCTCGATCACCACAGTGGGCATCCCTTCCGTTTCCCCACGGCTATCGATAATCGAAGGCACCACGGCGAGCCGACACGCATGCAAATACTCACAGATCTCGGTGTGATTCTTAGCGCCGACAAACTGGACGCATCCCGAGAGACCCAGGGCTTCAGCCTCAGCGCGCAGCGCGCCTTCGAGAGTGCCGTAGCCGATCAGAACGAGCCCCATGCCAGGAAACCGCTCGATCACTCGTGGCATCGCCTGAAGCAGATAGGTGATGCCCTTCTTCTCGGCGAAGCGCCCGAAGAACAACAAGAATCCACCTGGGAATGGACTCTCGATGGCTTTAGCATTTCGAAAAAGCTCCACGTGCGCTCCCATGGGCTGGAGGATCCCATTCGAAGGCGCGCCTACTAGGCGATCCAGCGTGTCTCGCACGTGGCTGCCATCGGCAAAGACGGCATCCGTACGCTTCATGATGAATTTCGCGAGCTTCTTCCCTTGCGGAAGCTTGTTCAAGAAATACACGTCCCCTGCGTGAATGCTGAGCACATGCTTAAAAGGCTTACTCACATAGCTCGCCATCGCAACGCTCAAGCCCTGCGGCACCATCCAGTGACTGTTGACGACGTCAAAATGCTCTTTTGAAAGCAGCGATTGGAGGGCGCGCGTCTGCGCCAAAAGGAAAGTTGGCACTTGCACTTTGGCCCAAGGAGACTCCCGCATCGAATCGACCATGCTGGTGCCGTAGGCCAGGCATTGCTTGCTCTTGGGCCAGAAGTACGAAAATCGTCGAACGTCGACCGGGCCCATCATTTCGCGTTCACTGGCTCCGGGCGCTCCGGGCGCGAGGACCGTCACTTCCGCCTTTTTTGCGAGGGCAGCGGCCAAATCGTAGACGAATCGGCGCCAACCTCCTTGGAGTTCCAGAGGAAACGTGCTCGTAGGGATTAAGATACGCATTGGGCGGGGCTGTGTCGGATTGGGGAGGAGTGGACTTTCCGCTGCCTATCCGCCAGCAAGCAAGAGCCTGGGTCGATTCAGCGCCTGAGCCACGGGTGCGAGGCGCTCGTCAGCATCGACAAAGTCGATCAAGCCCTGCATGGCCGTGAGATAGCCTGCTCGGTCCAGAATGCCACGGAGCAACTGAACGCGCAGCAGCACCCCGGTGGTTTGCACGACATCGCACAAGCAATAGTTTCGAACTTCAGCGATGCGTCCCGCGTGAACCAACGGGCCAACATCTTTGCCATCCACACCCACCTTGCCAGGCATCCCACAGAGCTTCGCCATCACGTCCAAGCGGCTCGGCTTGGCTGCGCCAAAGTCGGCGATGAAGTCCATGAGATCCAAGTGGCCCTCCGGAGAGAAGCGGTAGCGGATGTCGCGGGATTGATAGTAATGGCTGAATGGAACGCCGTGGCGGAGGCAACGATTGGCGATCACTGGCAGATCAAAACCACGCCCGTTGTAGGTGACGAGCGTGGGACTACGTTCGAGGATGAGTTTTGAAAAGTCTTCGAGCATTCCAAGCTCGTCCTTTTCTTCGGCGATGATCCCGAGCCGTCGAATCGTGTAGTTGCTGTCGAGCCAGAGCGCGCCAATCGCCACGATCTTGTGATGTGGGGGCGCCGGTAAGCGTTCCGCCTCGCTGGATTCCGCAATCGGAAGCTCAGGATCAAGAACCGTTTCGATGTCCAAGACAAGAAATGGCTGCTGCATCTCGGGTTGGAGCCTATCAGTTCCGGTGGCGGCATAGGGTCAATTGCCGGGTATTTGTGGCAAGGCTGCGGCAAATTTCAGTCTTCCTTGACACACTTGCCGTAGCCGTGATGACCTCGCCAAGGTTCAAATGGCGGTCAACGCGTCGAGCATCTTCGGGTTTTGTCAAGCAGGGTGCGCTCTATCTAGCGCCCACCGAAGTCGCATGGCTGTTCGAGCGCCACGTTTACTTTTAATCCCGGAGCGCGCGCGCGCCGTGGAGTGGCCTGGCTTCCGCCTGGCCCCGCACGCCCTCTGGCATGACCATTCACGTTGGGTTGAAGGCCCGAGCGTGTACGAGGAAGGGCGGCCCTATTCGTCCGAACCGCGGCCCGACAAGGACGATGGCTCGCCCCCAACAAACACATGGGCAGAAACCTTTTGGTTATCAATTGCGACTTTCGCGAAACACGCGTTGCCCTCATTGAGGACGGCGTCATTGCGGAGCTCCATCTAGAACGAGCAAAATCACGCAGCACCGTCGGAGACATTGTTCTCGGAAGAGTGACGCGAGTCCTGCCTGGAATGCAGGCAGCCTTTATCGATATCGGGCAAGAGCGTGCCGCGTTTTTGCACGTCGAAGATCTGATCAAACCCGATGATTTTGAGGCTTATCTCTCAAAATCACGCCCCCATGAGGATCCTTCCGGCAAAGGCGAGGGCGGCAAGCGCACGCGTTGGGCGGATCGGCCTGAGGGTGAAGAAGAGGCTGAGGGCGACGACGAACCGGCAGACTCCGAAGACGGTGAGGGCGGTGAGGGCGGTGACGACGAAACGGAAGAGTCCGAGGGAACGGCTGAGGACTCTGACGATGACGACGATCTCGATGACGACGAGGATGAGGATGATCTCGACGACGACGAAGTCGAAGGCGACGCCGATAGTGAGGGCAGCACGGATCTCAAGGGCACGTTAGCGTCGCTCGAAGACGAATCCGATTCAGCGGACGAGGACCCGCGTGAGGTCGAGGCGGACGAAAAGGCTGAAGAAGAAGAGGAAGAAGAAGACGTTTCTCGTGAAGGTGCTCGTCGGCGTGGACGTCGTCGTCGCCGTCGCCCGGTCGTTGGCAGTCCCGCCGAGCCGCGTACCCGCTCAGCACCGGCCCCGAGTGCCCCGTCGTCTTCCAAGGCAGGTGGTCAACAGCGGCGCTCACCGAACGGTCACAGTAAGGGCCGCCTCAGAAGCGCGCGCTCGGTACCCATCACCGAAGTGGTGAAGGAGGGTGACCAGGTTATCGTACAGGTGTCAAAGGAGCCGATCGGAACCAAGGGCGCTCGTGTCACGAGCCACGTGTCCCTGCCGGGTCGCTATGCGGTTTACCTGCCGACGGTCGAGCATGTCGGAATTTCTAGGCGCATTGGTTCGGCTCAAGAACGCGAACGGCTGCGTGCCGTGATCGAGAAAATGAAGCCGGAAAGCGGCGGATTGATCGTGCGGACGGTGGCTTCGGGGCTCACCAAGAAAGCCCTTAAGATCGACATCGGCTACTTGATTCAGCTTTGGGCGGAGGTCTCCAAGCGAAAAGAAACCGCAAAAGCTCCGATGCTGTTGCACAGTGAGCTGGATCTCGCACTGAAGACCGCTCGCGATCTTTTCACGGATGATATCGAGAAAATCGTGATCGACGACAAGGAGCAGTACGCCAAACTCGTGCGCTTCGTGGAAGTCTTCATGCCGCACCGCGCGGGCGACATTGAGCTGTATTCCGGTGAGGAGCCGCTGTTTGATGCCTACGGCATCGAGGACGAAATCAGCCGTGCGCTAAGTCGCAAAGTGCCCTTGCCGAGCGGTGGGTATCTGATCATCGACCAGGCCGAAGCCTTAGCGGCCATCGACGTGAATACCGGGCGCTATGTTGGCAAAGGGAGCAAAGATCTCGAAGAAACAGCCTTCAAAACCAATCTGGAAGCCGTTGAAGAGAT
>JBBSBI010000302.1:0-4394 GCA_038251425.1 Polyangiales bacterium | reverse complement strand
TAGGTAGCGCATTCACCATCGCGAGTTAGTCCTCGCTCTGTCGAGCGTTGCGGCCTGAAAAGCGTGTGCTAGTTGAGCACGCGGGCCAGCAATCTCGCCGAACCATGTCCAACCTCATCGCAACTCAACCCGCGCCGGAGCTCGTGCTAGCGGCGGCCATCGATACGCAGCGGCGTGCGGTGCTCGCCGTCTTGCACGCGGGCGCCGAACGCACCAAGGCGAAGCCGGTCCACGCGCTGCGCGTTGCGATTCGGCGGCTGTCTTCGGCGCTTCAACTTGCGCGAGCGCTGGGCTACGCCGCGCGGCCCAAGACGCTGCGACGTCTACGCAAGCTGATGTCGGCTCTGTCGAGGCTCAGGGATGCGCAGCAGCAACGTCGCGCGATCGAGCGACTCTCGACGAGCGCCGCCCAGGCTCCCAGCGCGATCGTGCTGCTGCGTGAGTCAGAGGTCGACTCAAAACGCCAGGCGCTCCACCGATTGGGGAAGTTTGATGCCTCCGTGTTCGATCTCGACATTTCGAGCATCTCTGAACGCTTGGCGACATCCGTACAAACCTCTGACACGCACCCCGCCGCCAACGCAGTCGTGCTCGGCGAGCTGGCAAAGCGGCACCTGGAAGCTTTGCGTCAGCAACGGCGTGCCGGCGAGTGCAACGCCAAGGCGCTTCACCGCGCTCGCCTCGTATTCAAGGACTACCGCTACGCCCTCGAAGCCGTAGGCTCGCTGTTGCCCGCGTCGGCTTGCAACCTGATGGAGGCGAGCGCAGAGCTCCAGGATTCGTTGGGCCACGCACACGACGCCCACGTGCTCGCCGAAACGCTGAGCCAGCTCGCCCAAGCCACGCCAACATCGCTCTCGGATAACCTACAATGCTTGGCAGGTGAGCTCGCTGAAGCCGGCAGCCGAGCCCACGAAGCCGCGAAGCTCGCTTTGGGAGCGATCGACCTGCGTTGGCCCTTCACCCAAACGACTTGAGTCTCGCATGCACTGCATGATCTGAGAGAAACGTCTCTGTTGCCGGCTATTGGGTGGTTCACGGGAAGGCGCCGTTGTATTCTCACAACGTGGCAGGGGACGTACGCTGGAAGCAACGGTTTGAGAACTTCGAGCGGGCATTCCGCTTGCTGGAGTCTGCCCTTTTGGGTCGCTCGCTTTCGCCACACTTACGACTTTCAGCGCTTCAAGGACGCCGTCGAGGCGATTGCGGGGCGCTATGTTGTCGTACTCGATCAGGTCTATCTGCTCCTGAAAAAGCAACCGGTGGAAGACTGACATGTTTGGCCTTACGGACGACGCTATCGCTTCAATTCGAGCGGTTCTTGCCAAACATCCGAGCGTGACATCTGCGGTTGTTTTTGGGTCGCGAGCGCTTGGAAGAGCACACGATTGGTCCGACATCGACCTATCGCTATCCGGCACCCTCAATGCGCTAGAAGTTGAGCGGATTGCCATCGATCTCGAAGACTTACCGCTCCCGGCGGCCGTGCTCACTCGGCTCAGACTTCGGACGAAGATTTACCGCTAATTAGTTGCTTGCGAGATCTGCATGCAGATGACATCATTTAGTGCATGCAGTACACGATCCGGAATATCCCCCCCGAGCTCGATCGCGCTATCAAGGCTCGCGCTCAACAGCTGGGTAAGAGCGTTAATCAAGTTGCACTCGAGCTTCTCGCAGTGAGTTTTGGGCGCCCCCTCCGCCGCCGCAACTTGCGCAAAATGCCGGGTGCTTGGTCGCGACAGGAAGCTACGAGCTTCGAGGCCTTCCTCAAGCAGCACAGGACAATCGACGCCGAGCTCTGGAAATGAAGCTGCTCCTCGACACGAATCGATTGTCAGATGCGCTGGCACAAGTCGACGAGGTGCTGGAGTGCCTCGAGGTTGCAGAGGCGATCTACGTGCCGAGCATCGCGCTCGGGGAGCTTCGAGCAGGCTTCCTGAAAGGGCGGCGCTCCAAGGAAAACGAAACCCGGCTCGCTTGGTTCTTGTCGCAGGACGGCGTCAGCACGCTCAACGTGGATGCTGCAGTTTCGCACCGTTACGCCGAGATCCACCGCGCGCTCTACGCCCGCGGCAAACCCATCCCCACCAACGATCTGTGGATCGCAGCCATTGCGTTCGAAAATAGTTTGGTGGTGTACACGCGCGACGCGCATTTCAGCCAGGTACCGGGTCTGGCGTGCTTGTGAGAAAGTCGGCGACAACGCTTCAAGCATTCGATATTACTACATAATTAACAAACGGGCCAGACGGGCCAGACGCGCCCGTACCCAGCGTTCGCCCAAAAGAGCCGCTCAGCCCTAGCATCCGCCTACTGTAACCCCCACGCACCCCTGCGTTACTTAGTACAAGCCCGACGCGTACTGCTCCGGCAGAAGCGTGGCCCACCTTACCTGGAGATTCTCTCAATGGCATTTATTCTTAATAGTCTAAAATCAACAACAGCCTTAGCCCTAGCCTTCGGTTTGAGCGCGTGTGGCACCACCATCGTACAAAGCGCCAACAGCCCTGAAGCGATGGGTTTGGTTGTGTCCGGTTTTGGAAAAACCGCCGGCACGCCTGATTTGGCCCGTGCCACGATCGGCGTAGAGGTGCGCGCTAAAACTTCCGAAGAGGCAACAGCCAGCACCAGTGCCCGCATGAACGAACTCACCCAAGCATTCAAGAAGCTTGGCGTTGCTGATCTCGATCTCAAAACCCAGAACTTCTCGGTCAACTTCGAACAGGATTTTCGCCCTGAGCCGACACTCGCTCCACCAGAGCTGATGGCCCCAGCATCCAAACCTGGAAAGGCCGTGACATCGGTCCCGGTAGTCGCACCGGAAACACAAACACCCCGAGGTTGGTTCCGCGCGAGCAATACGCTCGAGGTCACGGTGCGAGATCTCAAACAGCTCGGCAAAATCCTGGGCACGGCTACAAGCCTGGGCGCCAACACGATTTACGGCGTGAATTTCGAGCTCTCCGATCCACACGCGTTCGAAGCTCAAGCACGCGAGAAAGCGGTCGCGGATGCGCACATGCGGGCGGAGCAGCTGGCGCGGCTGAGCGGCGTTCGGTTGGGTCCTGTGCTCTCCGTGAACGAGTCCACGGGGGTGCCAGGCCCGATGCCCATGTCGATGCCTATGATGGCCAAGTCAGAGGGTACCGCTGCAGCGGCGGCCCCGGTTGAGAGCGGTCAGCTGGAAGTGACGAGCACCGTGAGCATTCGCTACGCGATTGAAGAACTTGCGCGTTAACGGAACACGGCCGAGTTGCTCGCCCCTACGCGACCTGTGACGCTTGCGCTAGCTTGAATCGTGACGTTAATCCGCATCGACGCTTGCACACTCGCGCTGCTTGCGGCGGCAATGCACGCCATCCCTTCGACTCCCGCATCACCCACCACGCGAGGCAACTGAGCTCCCACATTCACCACAGTTCGGACGTCGCCCGCCAAACGGTGACCCAGCGCGATTTCGGCCTCGACGAGCTCTGGCAAATTAGCTCGTAACGTGGCCACTAAGCGCATCGCGAGCTCAGCGTTCTGCATGCCCTCCACCTGAACCTGTGCCGGGGTACAGCTGGCGGTGAAATCTGCATGGGCGCTGCAGCTGGCGTTGCACTCTGCATCTGCGCTCGGCGGCCGCACGCTCCCCTCGCAGTGCGGGGCTTTCCACTGGCCGTCGCAATGCACATGGCAGGTGCCGCCACAGGTACCGCTGCACGTGCCCTGGCACTGCCCCACGCAATTGCCTTGTGCGTCCTTGGCTGTGCACGTTCCCTGACACTGTCCCTGACAGGTGCCCTCACATTGGCCCGAGCACCGCCCCTGGCAGGTGCCCGATAGGCGCGCAGGCTCGCAGTGTAAGGCGATTTCACCCGGATCTATTTCAACGTTGCACGCCGCGTCACAACTCGCCTTGGCGCTGATATTCGCCTGACATTGCGGAGGTGCCACCTGCACTCGGACCTGTATCCCTTGACGCAGGATGCCATCCATCTGCATCGCCGCGGCATGACACGCAGACTGAGCCAAAGCCCCGGCATTGTTTCCTTGTGGCACCATCTGCGCGTCGGTCAAACCCAGATCGCGACCGATATTGCTGCACGCCTTCGCTGCCCGCGCTTCCATTTGCATGCTCAAATGGCTGAGATCGCGCACCGCGATAAGAAAGGTGCGGATCTTCGCGTTCGCACGCGCGTTGGCAGAGATCTGTGCGCTCAACAGATTGCCCTCCCCAACGAGGTAAGGACAGGCAATGCCTCCAAGCCCTCCAAAACGCCCGCCCTGACAGCTGGGCGCACCCATCGCCACCACAACCAATCCAAAAACTGACAGCCAATTACCTGTGCGCTTCATGTGCCTACGTATACTCGCAAAAACACGTCGAACGCCACCGTACCCGGTGG
>JBBSBI010000301.1:0-4463 GCA_038251425.1 Polyangiales bacterium | reverse complement strand
TGAATGGACAGTCCTCAGATTTGACGGGCTCGATACATTCGCCGAGATCGTGCTGAACGGAACCAAGATCGCAACGACAGACAATATGTTCGTCCCGCACGAGTTCGAGATCGGAGCCTTGCTGAATAAAGGCACCAACAGCCTGCGAGTGAAGTTCGGGACGGTGCACGAATTCGTCAAGGGAAAACCGCATCGGGATTTTTTTGCATGCTTCTGCCCGGAAGGAGAGCGGGTTTATGTCAGAAAAATGCAGTGCGCGTTCGGCTGGGACTGGGTGCATCGTTTTGTCACCGCAGGTATCTGGCAGCCGGTGACTCTTTCGTTCTACCGAGAGGCTCGCATCACCGATCTGTTTATTTACACCCAAGAAATCGTCGGGAATGAGGCGCGGCTGCACTATGAATTGTCGACGGAGCTGCGCGGCGCCCGCATCAGCGCGCATCTTGAATTATTTGATCCGTCGGGAAGTATTGTCTGGAGCACGGAACGCCAACTGGATGGCGCCGTTCTGGGTGACGAAATCCGAGTTGCTGAGCCAGCACTCTGGTGGCCGATGGGACATGGAAACCAATGCCTTTATACGGCACGAGTGCGGCTTATCGATGACGAGGGAACCAGCATCGACAGCAAAGAACTTCAAATCGGTATCCGGACTTTCGCGATTGAAGAAATCACCGATGCGGATGGCAGCGGCTTTACCATGGTCGTCAATGGACGGCGCATCTTTGTAAAAGGCGGTAACTGGGTGCCGGCTGACCCGTTTCCGTCACAGGTAACGCAAGAGCGATACGACCGCCTGATCGGGCTTGCGCGTGACTCTGGCCTCAATATGCTTCGTGCATGGGGCGGAGGGATCTATGAACCGCAGCCATTCTGGGATGCCTGCAACCAAGCCGGCGTGATGGTATCGCAGGATTTTCTGCTGGCTTGCGCGCACTATCCTGAGGACGATCCGGAATTCCGATCGCAATTGCGCGTCGAATTCGAGAAAGCAATCCGCATGCTGCGCAATAACCCCTGCCTTATTTTCTGGTGCGGCGACAATGAGCTTGGTCTAGGCAAAAAATCAATTGACCGCTGGAACGGCCGGAAGATCGCCGAAGAAATCACCAGCCCTCTTTGCGCGAAACTCGATCCCTCGAGGCCGTTCCGATTGACAAGTCCTTATGGTGGAGAGCTGAATAATTCGCCAAGTGAAGGCGATTGCCATTATTCGCCGCTCTGGGACGGACCGCAGTTTCTGGTGAAAGGGATACAAGGCTATCGAGCCCTGATCGATGAGCATGTCAAAGGGCGGTTTCTCAGCGAAAGCGGAACACTGGGTGCGCCGCCGCTGCTGAGCCTTTTGAAGTTCATGGATGAGAGCGACCTGACCGACAGCGCGATGTGGGAGTTTCACACCAAGGATAATCCCTATTCGGGGCTCCCTCTCACGCTCTATCAAAACCTTGAACAAATGGCGCGAATTCTCTATGGCGAATCAAATGATCTCGAGCTGTGCATCAGTCAAAAAGAATATGCCCAATACGATTTGATTCGGCTGATCTGTGAATCGCTTCGACGCCGGAAATTTTACTGCAGCGGAGTGCAGTTCTGGATGTTTAACGATTGCTGGCCTGCATGCGGCTGGAGTGTGGTCGATTATTATGGTTTCCCCAAAGCCGGTTGGTACGGCATGAAAGCGGGATTCCGTCCGGTCATTGCGGCAATCACACGAACGGATAGCGTCTACCAGATCTGGGTCAGCAGCGACGCCTGTTTTGGCGTAACCGGCGAGATGACGCTTCGCATACAACCATGGGCAGGTCCGGCGCTCTGGCAGCAGCGCGTTTCCTTTGAACTGAATGCGAATGAAGCTGTGCTGGCGGCTGATTTTCGCGTTGAAACCATCGATGCGTATCTGGATAGTCAATCGATATTCGTGTGCGACCTGGTATGTGAAAGCGGCGAAGATCGTGCCTATTATTATCGCGGAATGCCCGCGGAGATGCGCTTGCCGCCGGCTTTGGTGCGCTCAACGATCGAGGGCACAGGATCGAGCGGCACGATCCTGCTCGAGGCCGACACCTATGCGCGGGTGGTGCAATTGGAGGCGGAGCTTGATTTCAGCGACAACTATTTCGACATGCTGCCGGGCGAGAAGAAAACGATCAGCTACCGGTCCCCGAAGGGAGATCATGCCGGAAATATCGGCGTGCGGTGGTGGAATGAAGAGCGCCGGTTAGCTAGTGGTGGTCGACCATGACAACGCGTAGGTTTCAGCGCCCGAACTCGCGCACCACGACGTCAGGACTCGCCAGGGGCCATGGTCCAAGCTCACTTCCTTCGGAGCTTCTTCAGCCAAGACTTAGCGCCTTCGGCGCCGACCGCCGCCTGCCATTCTTCGTCTGATACTGCCAATCGAGCGGTTGCGTACGCGAGGGTCTCGGCCTTTCCGACGAGATGGCGTCGCTCGGGCAGATTGGAGACCAATTCTCCGATAGAGCCACGGAGGGCGCCACCTTCGGCTGCCAGCGAGCGCGGACTAGTCTATGACTGCAGCCAATGGATGACCCTACCCTGTTGGCGGAGGACTCGCGTTCGCGCTTGGCCGTGGGGACCATCCTAGCGGAGCGTTACCGGATCGTGGCTCTGCTCGGCGAGGGGGGCATGGGTGCCGTGTATCAGGCCGAGCACGTTCACATGCAAAAGACATTTGCGGTGAAGGTGCTGCATGCACAGATGACAGAGCTTGAAGAGGCGGTCAAACGCTTTGAGCGAGAAGCTGTTGCGGCAGGGCGCATCGATCATCCGAACATCGCCACAGCTACTGATTTTGGACGCCTGCCGAATGGCGCCTTTTACCTTGTGCTCGAGTACATAGCCGGCAAGAATCTGCGCGAGGTCTTGAGCGAAGAAGGTGCCCTCCCCTTGGAACGTTCGCTCGGCATCGCGCGGCAGGTGGCACTCGGGCTCACGGCTGCGCACGCCGCGAACGTGGTGCACCGCGACTTGAAGCCAGATAACATCATGCTCGTTCAGCGAGAAGCTGGTGTTGAATCGATCAAGATCTTGGATTTTGGTATCGCACAAGTGAAAGGAGATGAGAAAAATCCGGCTCCAGTCACGCAGTTTGGCGCAATTTTCGGCACGCCTCAGTACATGGCGCCCGAGCAGGCGCAGGGGCTGCCGGTGGACGCGCGCGTCGACCTCTACGCCTTGGGACTCATCTTGGACGAGATGTTGAGAGGAAAGCCTACATTCGAGGCGTCCGACTTGATGGCCCTCTTGAGCAAGCAGCTCATTGAAAAGCCTCCGCCACTCCCAGCTGGCACGCCGGAAGCTGTGAGCAACTTGGTAACGCAGCTGCTCGAGAAAAATTCCGCCGATCGCTTGCAGTCGGCGGAGGAGGTCGCCGCACGTCTGGACACGCTCTTGGGCATTCGTCTGCCGTTGCTGAGCGTTGCACAGACTCAGCTGGGGGGCAGCCACTCTGTCGTTCGCAGGTTCCTGACGGGGCCATCCGTACGCGGTGTTTCGCGCGCTCAAGCGCTCGGCGGTGCGCTCGTCCTTCTCGTAGTTGCACTCTTCGTTACTGGACTCTGCTCTTCAAGCAAGACGTCGCGCACGATCAACACACACGCCGGACCTGGACAGTCGAGCAACCGCAGTGCCCAGCCAAAAATGAGCACTGACCCAGACGACAAGTCGGAAGCCAAAAATCGCAAAGTAGCGCCCGATTCGCAACTCGACGCCAAGCTGGAGCGCCTCGTCGCCCAAGCTCGCGACGGCAACCGAACTGCAGTTGATGCTCTAGAATTGCGCGCTGATGACGAACGCTCCAAAAGCGAGTGGTTGGGTCTCGCCCAGGGCCGGCTCAAGCTGAACCAAGTAGCCAACGGCCTCGTTGCGCTCGAACATGCTCTCGATGCGGACGGCAACCAAACGCTCACGCCCGCGCTATTGTCTACCCTCAGAGCTCGCGCGGAAGAGGCCAACGATGGCGCAAAGATCTTAAAGTTCGCGGCCGAGCATCTGAAAAGTGATGGGGCCGATCTGTTGTTTCACACCTGGACCTCGACCCCCCTCGTGACCGACGCCACCCGCCAGGCCAAGGACCTTCTGTTTTCGGACTCCGTGAAGCAAAACTGGTCACCTGCCCTCAGCATTGCCCTCGACCTGCGCGCCTCAACGTCGTGTGAAGAATCCAAAAATTTGCTTGCACGTGCGGTCGAGCACGCCGACGAACGCAGCACCAAGCGGCTCCGGGACCTGAAGAGCGAAACTGGCTGTGGTGCGAATAAGAAAGATGACTGCTATCCGTGCTTGCGCGATGTGAGCGAACGGCTGGACGCCGCGATCTTGCAGGCACAAATGAAAAAAGCGCCTGCCTTTGATGCCGGAAGGCAGCGTCGAGGCATCTTCTCGCGTTGGTTTTGAATCGACCGCGAGCCACCGGGCGTGAACATAGTCATCATTTCACC
>JBBSBI010000300.1:0-4498 GCA_038251425.1 Polyangiales bacterium | reverse complement strand
GTGGTTGGGCGTGAACGAGTCCCACCACAGTATGGAACACGGTTGGGTGGATTCGGCCGAGAGCCACGCCAACTACGACAAAGTGCAGACCTGGGTGGCAGCGCAAATCGGAGTGCTCCTCAACCGAATGAAGGCTACTCCGGAGGGCTCCGGCAACATGCTCGACCACTCACTTGTGCTCGTCATGTCCGAAATGTGGGGTACACACGAACACGATCCGGTGATTGGCCTCATTGCGGGCAAGGCCAATGGCGCTGTGCGAACGGGACGCAGTCTGAACGCTGCCCGCGCACCCCACAGCAATATGCTTCTCAGCGTGGCGAATATCATGGGACTGAATCTGCCCAGCCTGGGCGATCCCATGTATTGCACGGGACAGCTAAGCCTAGGCTGAGTAGGCAGCGACGCTAGCTTTCTCCGTCCACGTCAGCTTTGCGGAACTCGGCGGGCGTTCCGCCGGTCGCCTTCTTGAACGCGCGATAGAACACGCCAGGGCTCTGAAATCCCACAGCGAAGGCGATGCTTTCAACCCGTTGCTCTGTAGCTAGCAGCGCATCAAGGGCCCGATCAATTCGAATCTTGTTGCGGTACTCAATGGGAGAATACTGCATGACCTCGGAGAACAGATGGCTGAGTCGTGATGGGCTGAGCGAGCAATGCTTGGCAATTTCGACGACACCTATCGGCTCGTGAAAATGCTCATGGATGAATTCCACCGCCGAGAACACGGCTTCATTCCCGGCCGGCGTCGCTAGCATCGTTTGGACCGCATGGGGCAACTGCTGGTTTCGAACGACTTGAACGAGCGCGGCAATGGTCTTTGACCAGGCAATCGCTCGATCGAACGGATCGGCTTGGGATTGGAGCACGAAAGCCTCAGCTAGGAGCTCGGCTATTTGCGGTTGGCGCTTGAGAATGAGCGGCGTGCGAGAGCGCGTGGCCCGAGCCAGAGCTAGTCCGCTTTCGGGGGGGTGGATGCTGAGCACCGCCGCGTGCGAAAGATGGGCGTACACATAGCGAAAGCGGCCGCCAGCGACAGGGCCCACCTGGTGCGGAATCGCCGAGTCCAGCACCAAGCTATCGTCCTCTTGCAGGTCGTAGTGTACCCCGTTGGCATACAGCACCGCAGGTCCTTCCGTGATGGCCCCGAGCTCCACGCCTCCGTGAATGTGAGCATCGGATGGACCACTCGGACGCCCAGGGACGGAAACCAGCTGATCCGAGCCAATCACGAAAGACCGTTCATTCGAAGCGACGTTGCCCGTGCTTTGCTTCCAGACCTTGAGTCGAGCGTTGGGTCGCGGCATCGTTCTATGCTGGCGCTTTTTGGAGGCGGTTTCACCTGACTCGCTGAAAGGTGGCCTGGCGCCAGCAGGATCCAACCAATCTTTGCCAGGAAGTGAGAGCCGCAATGCAGGCTACGACTGCTAGATTAGGAGACCTAGACATCAGCAAGGGCCGAAGCGGCCGTGTTGAGCGGGCTCAGGTCGGAGGTTTGTCCACATGCATCGACTCCATACATCGGAACTATTTCGCCACCCCGCCATCCGGGATCCTAGTGAAACCCTAGTCCGGCTTGGTGTCGCTGTTTTGACCTGCCTGGCCGCTGCCGGATGCACCGCCAATGTCGGCTCGGGCCAAAAGCAACGCGTGCCGTCTGATGGGAACAACGTCCCCGGCTCCAACGTCTCTCCCGGCTCCGGCGGCTCGGTGGGGACCACGGGCGGGGCGGGCAATACAGCCGCGGGCGGGGCTTCCCCTAGCACGGGGGCTCAGCCTTCATTCGTCATCCCGGCGGGTGCTCCTGGTCCCACCGCCTTACGACGCCTGACTAACGACGAATATCGCACCACCGTGCAGGATCTTTTGGGGCTAGCGGCGCCACCCGCTGATCCGTTGCTTCCAGATACCCGCGCGCTCGGCTACAGCAATTTCAGTTCTGCGCTCACGGTGTCCGCCGTTATAGGTTCACAATATGCCACCATGGCCACTCGCCTGGCCGGCGAAGCGGCATTTTCAACCCTAGCTCCCTGCGCTTCCCCTGCGGCGGAGTCAGACTGCGCCAACACGTTCATCGACAGATTTGGTAGGCAGGTTCATCGTCAGCCACTGAGCGCCAAGGAACAAGGGGCCTATCGTGCTCTGTACGATCTCGTGCGCACGACGGACACGTACGAGGCCGGCATCCGTGGCGTGCTGGAGGCGATGCTCCAGTCCCCAGCCCTCCTTTATCGAATGGAATACGGCGCTGGTGCGGCAGCGCGGACGCTCTCTCCGTACGAAGTGGCCTCAGAGCTCTCCTACCTATTTAGTGGTTCCAAGCCCGATCTGGAGCTGATGCAGGCGGCAGACGCCAATGCCCTGAGCACTCCCGTTCAAATCGAAGCGCAAGCGCGACGGTTGCTCGCCTTGCCGCGTGCCCAAGCTAACGTTGGGAAGTTTCTCGAGCAGTGGTTTTTGGTTTCGGACATGAGCGGGCTGCTGAAGGACGTGAACCTGTTTCCCGCCTTCGCGTCGGCAGAGAAATCTGCGATGGAAGCCTCGACAGACCGCTTCGTAGCGTCGGTGATGTGGGAGGGTGACGGCACCGTAAAGACCTTGCTCTCGGCACCCTTCGCCTTCGTCAACAGCAGCTTAGCGCCGATTTACGGGGTTCCCGATCCGGGCATGGGGGACACGTTGGTCAAGACTGACGTGAGTTCCATGGGGCGCGCCGGGATGCTCACACTCCCTTCGCTGCTCGCCCTGCAAGCCAAGGAAGATGAGTCGGCCCCGGTGAAGCGTGGCAAGTTTGTCCGCACGCGCATGCTCTGCCAAACCCTCCCGCCGCCACCACCTAACGTCAAAATTGACCCTCCCGCGCCCGATCCCAACCTGACCACGCGTGAACGGTTCGCCGCACATTCGGCCAGCCCCGCTTGCTCGGGTTGCCACAGCATGATGGATCCGATTGGCTTTGGGCTCGAAGCGTACGACGCGATCGGTACCTATCGAACCGTGGAAAATGGGCGTCCCGTGGACTCAAACGGTGAATTGACGGGCACTGACGTCGACGGAAAGTTCACCGGCGGCGTTGAACTCGCCACGCGCCTGTCCACGAGCGCAATGGTTCGCAAGTGTGCGGCGATTCAGGCGGCGCGCTACACGTACGGGCGCGACGCGATAGAAACCGACACACAGCTCGCCGCAGCGCTCGACACACAGCTTGGAGCGTCGGGGATGGATGTGCGCGAGCTGCTCGTCGCCATCACCCAATCAGCAAGCTTCACCACGAGGACCTTCGTACCATGAGCAAATCCCTCATCAAACGCCGATCACTCCTGAAAGGTCTGGGCGCTGCCAGCTTCCTCGCCGTCCCGGTGTTCCGCGCTTCGTTGGCTGAGGCTCAAGCGGCGCCCGTGCGTCTCATCGTTCTTTACTTCCCGGGTGGCGCGATGATGACCAACGGCAGCCAGGGAATGTTCAGCTACGACAAGATGCTGGCGCCACTCGCACCGTTGAGTTCAGATATTCTACTCTTCGAAAACATTGTCGAGCCACCTGGCCCCGGCGGCTCTGATCTCGGGCACGGCAGCGAGAGCACCATCCTCACCGGCAACGCTGGACCTGAGCAACCGGAGGGAGTCGTGATCGTTCCGGCCGGATTGACCTCATTTGATCAGGTTGTTGCTCAGAATATCGGGAAAAATACGAGATTTGCCTCGCTCCAGTTTGGAGTGTTTTCGGATACTGCCGACTGCAACGGCTTCAAATCTTCACGTATCGTTTACTCCAATGGTGCCTCGGTCCCGAATGTGCTGGATCCGGCGATCATGTTCAGCCGGCTTTTCAACGGTGCGCCCCCGGGGCCTGCACCTTCGGATGCGGACGCGTTAGCCAAGCAGCAAGCACTCGCCGCAAAGCGTCAGAGTATCCTGGATCTCCTCAAGGGTCAGGTTACCGACATCCAAGGCCTCGTCGGCTCTGCCGAGAAGCTGCGCCTAGAGGAACACCTGGCTTCGCTCCGCGAACTTGAAAAAACAGTCATGGGCCCCTCGGGCGGGACCGGCGGGGGAATCGTGTCCGCGCCGGGCGCCTCGTGCGGTGCACCCAGCCTTGGAGCAGGGACCGACGTCCCAGCAGTGAGCGCCGCCATGAATGAGCTCCTCTACCAATCGATCAACTGCGACGCCACGCGCGTGGCTTCTTTGCAGATGCTGCATAGCGGTGCCGAGCTGTACTTCAGCTGGCTCGGCCTAAATAGCCTAGGACACCATCCCATGCAGCACGCACCAGGGCCGGATTTCGTGGTCGCGCAGAATTGGCTGCTTGCCCAGTTGGCGGTCGTCATCAAACGCCTCAAGGACACACCCGAAGGCTCGGGAAGCATGCTCGACAACAGTTTGGTGTTCTTGAGTTCGGAAATGGGCGACGGATCGGTACACCTCAATCACCCCGTCCCCGTGCTGCTCGCGGGTAAGGCCGGAGGCCAACTCCGAACGGGACGCACCTTCAACGC
>JBBSBI010000299.1:0-4572 GCA_038251425.1 Polyangiales bacterium | reverse complement strand
TAGCACAGCAAGTCGCAGCGTGTTCTGATTCGTGAGTCTTCATGGGTCTGCTCGGCGGCGTTACCGGTGCAGACGGATGACCCAGCTCGACATTACAGTGCCGGTAGGCAGCTGCTCGTCTTTGTCGCAAAACACCTGCGTGTGTGCCTCGTGTGTGCCGTGCCGCGTGCGATGTCGGCGACTTCGGCATGGGGCTCAGCAAGACCGGCACAACAGGCGAGACGGCCTTTCGGTCGGGGGGGTTATCATTGGCTTGCAAGGATCCGTAGTTCTATCCATGAGTTCCACTCCCCCCACCCAAGCGTGCACAGACTCGACGGGGAGGGTGGGGTTAAGAACAGGTGGGCGTTTTAGACGAGGTCTGGCTCTCACGGTCACTGCAATTAGCCTGCAGTTGCTAACCATGTGTCGTTACGGCTACGATTTGTCGCCGCTATCGTTAGAAGGGGCCGCGGGGGCAGCAGCAACTTCTTCATTTGCTGGGACGCCGCAGGGGGGTAACGTCGGTTCGGGCGGCGCTCCGGGGCAAGCTGGCGGAGCGGGTGGGATGATCGCAGCGGGTGGGAGCTTAGGTGCCGGTGGGAGCGGTGGCGTTTCCGGAGGCGCAGGTGGAACCAGTAACCTTGGAGGAACAGCCAGCGGTGGCATGGCGGCAGCTGTCGGAGGAACAGCGGGAGCCACGACGGGAGGCGTGTCGAATGGCGGTAGCGGTGGCGTGCCAAGCGGCCTGGTTGGGTACTGGAAGCTCGACGAAGTTGACACCAACGGCGTCGCGCTGGACTCGTCGGCTATCGGCAATCACGGAACCTACGGTGCGCCCGCACCCTTGGTGAGCTCAGCCACGCCGCCCGCTGTTCAGTTTGCCGACCCGTCTTGCCTTGAATTCAATGGCGGAGGTCAGCAAGTCACGATCCCAAATATTCCGACCTACGCCTGGACGAATACCAGCAGCTTCACATTAACGGCCTGGGCCTACGTCCCAGCACTTGGGGGTCAGTATCATGCGGTGCTCGCTCATGAGGTCGCTAGCAATCCCGTAGGAGTCTTCGACTACTGTGGCATCTGGCTCACGCCCGCCAACGAGTGGTCTTTTGAGCCGATGACGACCAAACAGGGAGTGACGTCTCCGGCGGCTATTGGCTGGCACCATGTGGCGGCCGTTCAGGATGGGGTTGCGAATATTCGGAGGGTCTATGTGGATGGTGTGTTAAGCGCGAAGACGGAACCCGCGGCCTTTTGCAACAATGCCGCCGCCTTTCATATTGGCGCGAGCGACGACGGTACCAGCGATTTCTGGGATGGAAGGATCGACGAGGTTCGCATGTACAACCGCGCCCTGTCGCAGGCCGACGTGGCAAACCTTTCGGCTGGCAATCTCTGAGCCCAGGTTATTTTTTCCCCCATCATTGGGCCCGGCCGTACTCCCGCCGCCGATGACCACATGAACGTCATCAAATTTTCTCGAACATCACCTGTTCGTCACGTCGATGTCACACGAGAAGGCGACTTCTGCCCCCCTCAAAAGGAGCACTCATTTGCCTACCCAGTTGAATTTCAAAGCTTTTACCCTTCTCTGCTCGTGCTTTCTAACACTGGCCCCAGGCGCTTTCGCCCAAACGGCTCCCCCTGCTGGTGCGTCACCTCCCGCTGAGCCTGCCGCCGGCCAGGTCAGCGCCCCCGAAGCTCCCGCGCTCCCGCAGAAGCTTGCGGTGGGAACCCAAGGCACGTTCCAGCCGAGCGCGTTGCTCCAAGGCTGGTGGGTACTCACGGATAGTCGAAAGACGACATCCACGTTTCGTTTGCGTCGCGCCGAGCTCAAGCTGAAGGGCACGATCATCCCAGAGCTTTGGGACTACGCAGTGATGATCGATGCTGCAAAAACGCTCAAATTCGGCACGCAAACGGCGACCGTACAGAATCAAACGCCGGCTCCTGTGGCGCCTGCGGCCCCTGAGCAAGTGACGGTCCTGGCTCCGCCCACCGATACTTCGATCCTTCAGGATTTCTACGTCACGTTCGTGTCGGCTTATTCCAATGTGTCGCTCGGTCAGTTCAAGACCCCACTCAGCTGGGAAGGCTACAACTCCGCGTCGCAGATCATCATGCCCGAACGTGCGCTCGTTTCTCGAACCTACGGAGATCGCCGCGATATGGGCCTGCGCGCTGAGAAGGCGTTTGGCCCGATCAGCTATCTGCTCACTGTCACGAACGGTACAGGCGTGAACCGCCTGGACGACAACAACGACAAGGACGTCGCGCTGCGTGTCGAAGTGAAGCCGGTGCCGGTGCTCATGGTCGGCGCAGTTGGCTCATCCAGCGTGGGTGCTCGCAAGGATGCCTCCACCAAGGATCGCGTTGAGCTCGATGCTCGCGTGGACATTTCGAACTTCATCGGCCAAGCTGAATACATTCACGCTTGGGATGGCGTGGGCGGAGCTCGCAAGCAGGGGCACGGCGCTTACGCAGCCTTCGCTTACACGTTGTTGGAGCGCATTCAGCCGGTGCTGCGCGCGGGGTTCTTGGACCCGGACACCAAGGTCTCAAAGAATGGCATTTGGCACTACGAGCTCGGCGCCAACTACCTGATTCAAAAGAACGAAGCCAAGCTGCAGGCTAGCTTTGGTGTCTCCGATCCGCAGGTCAGCGGCGTGCCTGCGGAGCGGCTTTTCATTCTCAATGCTCAGGCACAATTCTAAGGAACAACCGGCGAAACGGTTCGCCAGCACTCAAGGAGCGCCACAGGTTATCCACGCGGACAGCTTCTGGCGTTCTTCGATTACGGCCACTTAAGCTTGATCAAGAAGCCGTCGACGGACTGGGGGATCAGAGTCTCGGTTGGCGTGATCAGCGCGTCGCCCGTGCTGCCCACCACGTAGATATCTCCATTGGGCGCGACGGCCAGATCGGTAACTGTAAGATCCGCAAGGTCCATGATCCAGAGCAACTTTCCTGCAGGATTGACGCTGCCGATGAAGGCACCGAGGCCACTCAGCGTCCCTTCAGCGGGAGTGATGCCTCGCGTGATCGCCGCGCGATGATAACCTGAAAAGATCAGATTGCCGTTCGTATCTAGCGCACTCGCGTAGATCCCATCGTTGGAAATGCTGCCCATCGGCAAAGACCACTTTAAAGTGCCGGTTAACGGATCATGGCCGGTGATCAAGATATCTCGCAGCCCAACAGCGGTTGCCGTCCCGCCGAGCGTCAGGGTGCCCGAGTATTCGCTGAGCTCGTACAGCACCGAGGCCTGTGCAGCCATCTCAACCCTTCGACCTCGCGCGCCGGCTGTGGCGCCTCCTCCGATCACCTTCGTCCAGAGTGACTGCCCGTTGGCGGAAAATGCAGCCAAATAGCTATCGTTTCCTCCGCTGGTAGCAACGAGGCCTGCGCCGAAGTCGAGGGCCTCCCAAAGCTGGCCGGTCAGGTAAAATTCGCCAGTAACGGCCGACGCGCAGCCGGCGACGTCGTTGTCAATACCGCCACTCCCCGGAAACACCTTGCCCTGCGTCAGAGCGGTGAAGCTGGCGTTCAATTGCGCCATACCGAAACTGCTCGGCGCCGAAAGCGTCATCGCATTCACCTTAAGCGACGTGTTGACGTTCACTCCGAGCCAACTGCCCGCGATACACGGCTGAAGCACCTCGGTGCCGCCGCTGATATGGACGGCTGATTGGACGGTTCCCGTGAGGTCTAGCTTGACGAGGTACGAGGTGGTTTGGGCGATGCCTACCAGGTTGCCCGCCGGGGTGTTCAAAGTTCCGTCGAACTCACCCGCGACGAGGAGGCCGTTCGTGATGACTTTGAGATCGCGCGGAGAATTGGCCATGCCGCTCGCAGCCAAGCGCCGATGCCATTGGTAGGCGTTGTCGGATGAAAATGAGGCGATGAGCGAATCTGAGGTGCCTGAGCTCACCACGCCGGGGGCGAGTGTCAGATCGGCGGCGACATGGGCACCCACCACGACGTTGCCAGCGGGTGTCACTCCGAGCGTTTCTGCCGAATCATCTCCAAAGCTGCTGAACAAACGCCCCCAAATAATCGCTGGCAAGATCGGTCCAGTATTTCCAGTTCCGCCAGTGCCTCCCAGATTAACGCCGCCGCCCATCGCGCTCCCGCCTTGCGCAGTGCCACCGAGATTCGTGCCACCTTGTCCTGCACCGCCGAGACTCGTCCCCCCTTGCGCGGCACCACCGAGACTCGTCCCCCCTTGCGCGGCACCACCCATTGAACTCCCGCCTTGTCCTGCACCGCCGAGACTCATTCCCCCTTGCGCAGTACCACCGAGATTCATCCCGCCTGTCGCAGGCGGAGGATCGATTGGTTTGAGATCGTAGCCAATACGCGCGCAGGCGCTGAGCAAAATCGCCGCACACGTGGCGCAGACGCGCCAGTTACTTGCGACTCGAGGAGAAGTGCCGTGAGGCATGCGTTAGAGCAGTACGGCCCAAATAGCGGTCAAGCTTAGCGATGGCCCTCTTGGAAGGAGTCATTCCTTTCTACGGCTAGTTTCGCGGAACTTCTCGTCTGTGGGTGAATGTGGGGTTAGAGCACCAGCTGGGTTGGCCCCGGAGG
>JBBSBI010000298.1:0-4650 GCA_038251425.1 Polyangiales bacterium | reverse complement strand
GCCTCCTCACCGCTCTTATCAATGCCGAGAATGCCGATGTTGCCGATGTGATGGTGCCCACAGGCATTGATGCAACCCGAGATCTTGACGCTCACTTCTCCGATATCGTCCAAATAGTCGATATCTTCAAAGCGTTTTGAGATCTCTGCGGCAACAGGAATCGAGCGTGCATTGGCCAACGCGCAATAATCGAGCCCCGGACAGCAAATAATATCCGTGACGCGTTCGAAGTTGGGCGTCGCCATATCAAGCTTCTGAAGCTCAGCAAACAAAGCTGGCAGCTCGCTGGTCTTCACATCGGGCAATACTAGATCCTGAGTGTGCGTCACCACGATTCGGCCGAAGCCGTAGCGCTCGGAGAGGTCGGCGATCGCATCCATTTGCGTATCACTCACGTCGCCCGGTGGGATCTTCGGATGTTTGAGGCTCAACACCACGATGCTGTAGCCGGCTTGCCGATGGCCGCGCACGTTGTTGGCTACCCAGCGCCCGAATTCTCGGTTCGGAGAAAGCGTAGCCGCCGCCAAGGAATTCTCAGAGCTCGAAATATTTTCGTAACTCGGCGGCACAAAGTATTTAGCAACACGCGCCAGTTCGGTGCGCGTCAACTTGAGCGCGCCATCCTTCATGAGCTCCCATTCCTCTTCGACCTGCTCGCGAAACTTTTCGATCCCCGTTTCGTTGACGAGGATCTTGATGCGCGCCTTGTATTTATTGTCGCGCCGCCCGTAGCGATTGTAGACACGCAGAATGCTCTCCAAATACGAGAGCAAGTGCTCGTAGGGCAGAAATTCGCGCACCACCTTGGCAATCACGGGCGTCCTACCGAGGCCGCCACCAGCTAAAATCTCAAATCCGCGCTCGCCTTGGGCATTTTCGACGATCCGAACGCCAATATCGTGGAAACGCACCGCTGCTCGGTCTTCGCCTGGCGTGCCCGTGACAGCGATCTTGAATTTTCGCGGGAGGTAAGCGAACTCCGGATGAAACGTCGACCATTGACGAATCAGTTCGCAATACGGTCGCGGATCTTCCAGTTCATCTTTGGCAACTCCCGCAAAAGGATCGCTCGTGGTGTTGCGGATGCAGTTGCCACTCGTCTGGATCGCCTGCATCTGGACGCTGGCCAGATCTGCCAGAATGCTGGGGACGTCTTCCAGCTTCGGCCAATTGAACTGAATATTCTGGCGCGTGGTGAAGTGGCCGTAGCCTCGATCGTACTTCCTAGCGATGTGCGCTTGCATGCGCATCTGCTGCGCCGAGAGCAGGCCATACGGGATCGCAATTCGCAGCATGTACGCGTGGAGCTGCATGTAGAGCCCATTTTGCAGTCGCAACGGCTTGAATTCGAGCTCCGTGATCTCACCTGACATACGCCGCTCAACCTGCCCCTTAAACTGACGGGCGCGCTCATCGACGATGGCCTGATCGTAGTCGTCATATTGATACATGGGCTTCAAGCTCCTTTCTGGGAGAAACCGGCGTCGGGGCGACGCAGCGCGACCGTTGGCCCTGTGGCACGGATCTCCTCGCGTGCGCTCAACGGATCGATCACCCCATTCTCAACAGAGACCGAGATAGTGTAGATGTCGCAAGCTTCAGCTTCATTCTGACTTGCCACTTCGACTTTCTGATCGCGCTCGGTAGGCGTCTCTAACAGCCCAGCTTGCTGGAGGTCAAAAGACCATCCACCCTGGCTCGTGAAGTAAATCGGGGTGCCGGTCTTCGTGAGCGACGCCGTCACCACGTGATGTGTTCCTCTAGGTTTTCCCATGTCCGTTCCCCGAATCTGGGCTATCGGCTGAGATAATTAAAGGACATAATTATTATGCTGACCATAACTTTAGGTTATGCTAAGTTTTTCCTGTGAATCTGAACCAATTGCGGGTTTTTTCAGCCGTAGCCAGCCAAGGCAGTCTCACTGCTGCCGCACGCGCGTTGCGTGTGAGCCAGCCTGCCGTCTCCAAGCAGCTGTCCGAGTTGGAGGCCGCCCTCGGTCTGTCGCTCGTGGATCGTCTGCCCCGGGGAATTGTCTTGTCTGAGGCCGGGCAAGCGCTTCGCCGGCACGCGATCACCATTTTCGCAGCAGAGCGAGCAGCGGAGCTTGAGTTAGCCGAGCTCAGCGGTCTCGCCCGCGGCACGCTTTCAATTGGCGCCAGCACCACGATTGGTAACTACCTGTTACCGCCACTCCTAGCTCAGTTCCGACAGCGCCATCCCAAGATCCAACTGGACATTGAAATCAACAATACACGCCACGTTCAATCCGAGGTGTTGGAGGGCCGGCTCGACTTTGGGCTGACGGAGGGCCTAGTGAACACGAGCGCGCTTGAGGCAGAGATTATCGCTCACGACGAAATCGTGTTGATTTCAAACCAACACAGCAAGCTCCCGAAGGGCGGTGCCTTAGCCGTCGCTGAGCTACCAGCCTATCCTATCATCCTCCGCGAGCAGGGCTCGGGAACCCGCGATGTGGTCGAAGCGGCGTTGCTCGTGCAGGGCCTGGTGCTCAACCCGGTGATGAGTCTTGGCGGCACGGAGGCGCTCAAGAACGCAGTGGCTTCTGGCCTTGGTTTGGCCTTCGTGTCCCGCTTGGCGATTGAACGAGAAGTCGCTGCACGCCAATTGCGTGTGGTGCAGGTGCGCGGCCTCGAGATCCGAAGGGGGCTGCAGCTGATCACGTTGAAGGGGAAACGCGCGGGCAGTGCCGCCCAGGCGTTTATCGAACTCCTGCGTGCTCACCCGCGGGCTGGCTAAGGGGATGGCGGGGGCGGAGGATTGCGCAGGCTTTCTCCCTAAACTCGGGGCTCAGTGCACTTTTATCAAGCAATTACGAATTTTTAGACGATTCTTCCGTCCGCGCATTTTCTTATTGAAAATGACTTTCACTTTCAATATGGTCCCAACATGTCGTTTTCCAAGAATCTTTCTCCCTCCCCTCCCCGGCGTTCAGCGCTGATCACGACGGCAGCTTTCAGCAGCGCCGCTCTCTGCCTTTTGGCAGCTCCCCCTTCGGCCCAGGCTTCGGACCGGCACTTCAATCACAGCTACGAATCGGCAGTGTTGAATCCTGGCAGCGTGGAGCTTGAGCCGTGGACAACGTGGCGCGCCGGTCGCGAAGCTTACTTCAGCCGTTTCGATCAACGCTTGGAGTTTGAGTTTGGAGTAGCGAAGAATCTCCAGACTGCTCTTTATTGGAACTTCGAGGCTGTCACCAAGGATGTAGACCTCCCAGATGCCACGGGCATGGGAACCGTTCGCGCCCGGGAAGCAGAGTTTGCGTTCGCAGGCATATCTTCCGAGTGGAAGTACAAACTGAGCGATCCGGTTGCCGACGCGCTCGGAACGGCGCTGTACGGTGAAGTCAGTATCGGGCCAAGTGAAATGGAACTCGAAGCGAAGTTCATTTTAGACAAACGCCAAGGCAATCTGCTGTTCGCCGTGAATCCGGTGGCCGAGTATGAATGGGATATGGGAGGCACCGAAACTGAGAAAGAACTCAAGCTAGGAGTGTCCGCCGGGGTTGGTTACTTTTTGAGCGAGCGCGTTTTCTTAGGCGGCGAGTTGGTGCAAACGAACAAATTTGAAGAGGGAGATCTCGAGCATTCGCGACTGAGCGCGGGGCCTTCTGTTTCTGCCGCCTCCGATCGCTACTGGGTGTCTTTGAGCGTGTTGCCTCAGCTGGTTGCCTTCAAGGGGGCCTCATCGGGCAGCCACCTCGATTTGAGCGATGGCGAATACGTTCAAACCCGCGTTTTGATGGGCTTTGATCTCTAATAGGCTAATCCATGCCAGCATCCTCCCCCCGAGCTCACTGCGCGACTCGCCTGCGGCGTCGAACATCTCAAACGCAGGCAATCATCCTAGGATTGTTCGGGGTCAACTCTTTCGGGTGTGTGTCCTCGCTCCCTCAGCCTACAGCTGCGCAGGCGGCGTCGGCACAAGAACGCTTCCCTGGCACGACGGTGGAAGCACTTGCCGACGCCCGCACGACGTACGCGCAGATCTGCGCTGGCTGCCACACCTTGTATCTTCCCGACCATCTTTCAGCCGAACGCTGGCCTGCCACCATTCACCGGATGCAAACGAAACACCGAGTCGCACTCACCGAAAGCCAGCACCAGCAAGTCCTGATGTATGTGCTCTCCGTACGAAGCCCGCGCCAATCGAGCTAATTGTTAGTTCCCACCTTCCGGTCACAAATCAGCCATTGATCCCGAAATCAGACTGTCGATTGGCGCTCGGCAAGAATTTGGAAGCGCGGCGTCGGACCCTGTGGGTGCAGCCCTGGCTGCCCTGCTAAGCGCTTTCGTCTTGTCCGCCACCTCGTAACGCCACTCAGCTCATGGGCGATCAGATGGTATGGGGCGTCGTAGGGTAACACCTTCGCTTACGACGCGGATTGCTCTGATTCGCGAGGAATACGTGGGATTGTTCGCGAAATCATACGGCGCCAATTCGGCTTTGCCTTACGATGGTAAATAAGTGCGTAACACGGAAGTACGTCAGCCCCAGGGCAATCGCACCAAATTACGAGTGGATTCCGAGAACGCGGAGCAGGTACGCGTCGTCCCAACCCGCCAATAGACGCTTGTTGTAGGCGCCGAGACTATCGGTCTTCTTGTGACCGCTTCGGGCACTCTTGATGAG
>JBBSBI010000297.1:0-4661 GCA_038251425.1 Polyangiales bacterium | reverse complement strand
TGCGGCTAATTCGCTAGGTCAGGGTGGCCGAACTGGCGGACAGCGTGGCCGTAGCCAGCGGCCGGCGGGCAGAAGCAGACGAGTCTTGCGCCTGCGCCCGTAGCTCAGCTGGATAGAGTGCCGGCCTCCGAAGCCGAAGGTCAGTGGTTCGAATCCACTCGGGCGCGGAGGCCAAAACAGCCCTTGAAATCATTCGCCAAGTCTACATCGTCGAGCAGACCGCCCTTGAGCAGGGCATCGCCCGAACCCCTGAGCACTTGAAGCTTCGCCAGGAATTGAGTTTGCCGCTCATGGAAAGCCTGCAACTCTGGATGAAACAACAAGAACCGCTTCAGCTCCCGAAGAGTAAGCTCGGGCGAGCCATAAGCTACGCTCGCAAGAAGATCCGTTTTTTCCTTTCGTCGTCGCCCAGCTGGAGATTGGATCGCCTGAATTCTCGAAAAACCTCGCCGAACTCGCGAAGCAGAAGAAGGTGGTGGGGGTGCGCTGCTTCTTGTGGAGCCCAGCGCTCACGTTGGATGAACCCCAGCTCGCGCAGGTGCGCGAAATCGAAAAGTGCGGACTGCTGATGGAAATCGTGAGCCGGCGGACGCTCAATCCGAAACCCCTTGTTTCCAAGTTAGCAGCGGCAGCACCCAACCTTCGTATTGTGCTCGATCATTTGGCGGGTGCGAGCGGGGCCGATCCGAGCCCCGAGTGGGAGCTTGAGATGCGGCGCCTTGCCGACCGGCATCCGAACATTTTCATCAAGTTCTCGTCGTTCTTTGACATGTATACCCAGAGTCCGAGTGAGGATAAGAGCTGGAAATCCCCCCTGAATCTGGCGGCGTATCAGGCGCATTTCGACGTATTGTTGAGCGCTTTTGGCCCCGATCGGTTGATCTGGGGAAGCAATTGGCCGGTATCGGATTTGGGTGGGGGGTTTGGAGAGCAGATCCGCCTTGCGGAAGAGTTCTTGGCGCCCCACGGAAACCTGGTGCGTGACAAGGTGATGTACAAGAATGCCAAAGCCGTTTACCGGCGAACCAAGCCTAAGAAGGCCTAAGAAGGTTTGAGCAGCGACTGGGCGGTGCGTTGTGGTAGGCTCGGGCATGATGAAAAGGTTGGGATTGGGTTCGAGCAGCAAGATTGGGCGTGGTTGTGCACTAGCTTTCGTCATTGGTGGAGGAAGCGTTGGTGTTGGGTGTGGCGGACAGGCGCTCATCGAGGGAAGCCCAGATGGCCAGGTAGCACTCACGGGCGGAGCGCGAAGTACACTCGGAGCTGGTGGAGCCTTCGCTACGGCTAGTGGCGGCCGCTCAAGTTTTCCAGGCGTGGGCGTGGGCGGTGCGACCACAGGCCCAGGTCCCATGCCGGGCCCACCCATTGGAATGCCGGGCCCACCCGCCGTGACCCCACCACGCGCATGTCCAGTGGGCATCGATGAGGTGGCGCGCGCAATGGCCGGTACCATCTGGGGCGATCTCAAGTTTGCACCGGAGGTGCGGCAGATGCTCGGCGCGCCGGTGCAAGAAGTTGTTAATCTGATGCTCACAGACGTTCGCGCTCAGCAAGGGCTTGGGAAGTTCACGCTGGAATGGTTTGGCCTGCCAGACATTTCGATGGGGGGCTCCCCGGGAACGATGGGAAGCGCGGGAGCCGCGGGCAGCTCGGGAGTCGCGCAAGCGAGCATCGACGAGCTCATGATCGAGGAGGGCCAACGCTACGTGTTGTGGAGCCTTCAAGATGGTCAGGGTTCGCTCGATCGGCTCTTCAATTCCCCCATTTCCGTGCTCAACGAACGCCTGGCGACGTATTACGCGGTGCCACACGATCCGGCCTCGGGGAGTGACGCATGGTATCCCGTCGATGTGAGTGGTCAGGAACGTTTTGGCATCCTGACTCGCGGTTTTTGGCTTTCGCGCAACCTCAACGTCGCCCGCCGTGGCAGTGCCGTCATGCAGGAGCTCTTGTGCACACCCATTCCACCCCCTCCCGTTACCACCACTCACGGTAGGGTGCCGCCACCGCAGATTAGCTACCAGGCATTGCGCCAACAGGTACAGGATCCCAGTTGCCAGGGCTGTCACACTCTCATCGATCCCGCGGGCGTCGCATTCGAACACTTCACAGGGCTTGGGCATTACCAGCCGGTTCTCGGCAACCAACAGGTTGACGCCTCGGGTTATTTTACGCACAGCTTTGGCGGCGGAGAAACAGCCTTCAAATTCCAGGGAGTCCAAGATTACTCCGCGGAGTTGGCTGCGTCGCAGGATGTGCAGATGTGCCTCGTGAAAAAGGTGGCGGCCTACACGAATCTTCATACCTATGGCTCAACTGAGGTGAACGGGAGTCCGCTTGACTGCGCGCTTCAAAACAACTTCCTCGCGGGCGCTTCCGTGGCCGAGGCGATGCGCAGCGTGTTCTCAGTCCTCGTACTGCAGTAGCGCGGGGGAGACGCCGCAGCTTCGTCGGAACGTATGGCCTGCGCCCGGCCTCAATGCTGGTCTTGAGCTTGCCTCGGCCGGCGCTTCGCGCTTCGCGCCGTCGCGGTTCGCCTCAACGGATAAGCCCGTTGACAATTCATAAGCTATGGCTTATGAATTGCCCGTGAGCGTTTCCGCGATCGAGGACAAGATTTTCCAGGCTCTGGCCGACCCCAGCCGCCGGGCAATCTTCCAGTCCCTGACGCGTGGCGAAGCTGCGGTGAAGGACCTCACGGCGCGCTTCGACATCTCGCAGCCGGCCGTTTCGCAACACCTGGCTGCTTTGAAAGACGCCGGGCTCGTGAACGGACGGCGCGAAGGTCGTTGTGTCTACTACCGAGTGCAGCCGCGCGGGATGAAACCACTCATCGACTGGCTCGCGCACTATCGAGCCTTCTGGACCGAGCACGTCAATCGCCTAGAAAAACTGCTGGAGACAATGGACCCATGAAACCCATCGATAAGACAGCGTCGTCGCAAACTAACTCCATATCATTCGAGTTCGATTTGCAGCATCCGCCAGAGAAGGTCTGGCGCGCACTCACCGACCCAGTGCTGCTCACCGAGTGGCTCTTACCCGTCGTTGGGTTGGAGCTTGAGCCCGGGGCCGCGTTCATGTTCAAGACACAGCCGCACCCCGGTTGGGACGGCACCGTGAACTGCCAGATCCTCGAGATCGAGGCGAACCGGAAGATCAGTTACACGTGGGTCGTGGGCGGCATGGCCCTGGAAACGGTGGTGACCTTTTTGCTCACGCCCACGCCCTCTGGGACGCGCCTGTTCCTTGAGCAGTCGGGCTTCAAACCAGAACAGAAGCAGAATTTTGGTGGCGCGCGCTACGGCTGGACGATGATGGGCGGGAAGCTCGTCGACCTGCTCGGGAGGCTCCCATGAGCAAATGGGTTCGGCAGCTCCACCGCTGGGTCTCGATTGTCTTTACGCTTGCCGTCATCGCGAACTTCGTCGTCATGGCTGTACGTCCCGGACAGCCGCCGGGTTTGGTAACGTATTCGCCACTCCTCCCGCTCTTTGTGCTGCTATTCTCGGGGCTGTACATGTTCGTGCTGCCCTACGTTACCAAGCGGCGCAGCAGGCAGGGCACAAGCTAGGTGATGGGCACCAAGGGCGCCTCGCGCACTAGCCGGCCCGGAGTGTCCAAGCTCCTCGCGGGCGGTAATCCGCAGATCGCAAAGGGCGACGGAGAGGCACCCGTGGCCCTGTACATCGACGCGCTGTCAGGCTGGAAACGCGACGTCGGGAGACAACTCGACGCGCTCATCGTGCGCACCATCCCCGGCGTGCGTAAGGCCGTGAAGTGGAACTCGCCCTTCTATGGGATCCAGAACCAGGGCTGGTTCCTAAGCTTTCATTGCTTCACGAAATACATCAAGGTGTCCTTCTTCCGCGGCACATCACTCAGACCGGTCCCGCCTGGGCCCAGCAAGAGTCCAGACACGCGTTACGTTGACATCCGCGAAGGGGAGTTCGACGAGAAGCAGCTGGCGACATGGGTGAAACAGGCGGCCGCGTTGCCCGGCTGGGTCCCTTGACCGCGTCAGTCAGATCGGGCTCTGTAACCAATCCAGAAGTTCGGGCAAAGCGTCCACGTGCACGTAGTGTCCAGCGCCCGCCAACGTCTGAACCCTCGCGCCATTTGCCTGAAGGCGCTGCACGTCGGGAAGACTCACATAGGCTGAGCGTTCTCCCCGAGCGCAGGCGATTCTTGAACCGAAGCGCTCGACGACGGGCCACAGATCCGCGAGGTTGAACGAACTGTGGAGTTCAGCCAACGCTCGACGATCAATCCGCCAAGTGAATTCTGAGCGCCCTTCGTCGGAAAGCGCCTTCAAGTTCATCAAGATCCAATCCGAAAGCGCTTTGGATAAACCACGCTCCATCAGGAAGGCCCGCATTTGGCTTCTATCCGTGACGATTTCAGGTGCATCCAAGAGAATGTCGAGAGCATAAGACATTCGAAGTGCAAAATTGATCGGAAGGAGGAGCAGAAGCAAGAGCAGGCCAGGTAGCCGACGACGCTCTGCACCCTCCGAACCACGTCACCGAGGCTCAAGGAGCGGTGAACCCGACCCAATTGGGGGCCAAGAGCCCGCGTTCTGCACGCGCAAATAGATCTCCGCACTGAGGTGCTCACTTTCAACAAAGCAAGCACCCCCCGAGAGCAACGAGCCCAGCTTC
>JBBSBI010000296.1:0-4663 GCA_038251425.1 Polyangiales bacterium | reverse complement strand
GAGAAGCTGTTCAAAACTGAAGCGGCACGTCGAGTGCTGCCAGCGCTGGCGCTGCACGCGGATGTGGGTCCCGCGGATCGATTCGGCGCCGCACTCGGGTTCATGTTAGCGGCCAACGCAACCACAGGTGGCTTTCCGGTGCCGATCGGGGGCGCGAAAGTGATCACGCATGCGCTGGTGACACTGCTGGAGCGCCACGGTGGGCGCATTCAGCTGGGGGAGCGGGTGTGTCGGATCGGGCTAGAAAAAGGCCGTGCGGTGGGGGTGGTGACGGCGAACGGTTTGGAGATCGGGCCTGTGAAGGCTGTGGTGGCGGCGACGGGCGTGAAGAGTTTGTTCCTCGACTTGATCGAGTCAGGTGCCTTGCCGAGTGGCGTGCTGCGCAAGGCGCGCAACTTTCGCCAGGGGTGGGGAACGTTCAAGCTCGATTTTGCGCTGTCTGCCGCAGTGCCGTGGAAGATTGAGTCAGCACGGCATAGCGCCGTGGTGCACACGGGAGAAAGCTTGCTCGATTTGGAACGCTTCACCGCCGAGGTGCGTGCTGGCAAGCTGCCAACCAATCCGTACTTGGTCGTTGGGCAGCAGAGCCTCATCGATCGGCAGCGTGCGCCCGCCAATCAACATACGCTCTATTGCTACACTCACGCGCCCTCATTGATTCCTGGAGGGTGGAGTGAGCAGAAGGAGCGTTTTGCGGATACGATTGAAGAACGCTTGGAGCAGCTGGCGCCCGGATTTCGGACCCATGTCAAAGCCCGTGCCGTCCAGTCTCCCGAGGACCTTGCGGCACAAAACTCCAATCTGCCCGGCGGTGATCTGGGTGGCGGCTCCGCAGCTTTCACGCAGCAGCTCATATTTCGGCCATTTTTCCCGCATTTTAGCTATCGAATGCCCATTCCTGGGCTGTATCTAGCGTCCAGCTCGGCCCATCCGGGCGGAGGTGTCCATGGGATGTGTGGCTACAATGCAGCCAAGCAGCTCATCGCCGATCTGAGCTGAGTGGCGAAGGAGCGGCGCCTGGTCTATTCAAACAAGATGGCTCCAAAGCTGCCGCGAAACCCCAGCCCCACGAACCTTGCCTGGCTCGATCTCGAGATGACGGGGCTCAGCCCGACGCGCGATGTGATTCTCCAAGCAGCGCTCATCATCACGAACTCAGAGCTGGAGGTGTTGGAAGAATACAGCTGCGATATTTGGCAACCTGAAGCCGAACTCGCAAAAATGACTCCCTTTGTGCGCAATATGCACCAAAAAAATGGGCTCTTGGAGCGCGTGCGGGCCTCCACCATGGACACCATGGCAACCGAGCGTTTCCTTTTGGAGCGAGTGAGCGGCTGGTGCACCTATCCGGCGACCCTTTGTGGCAACACGATCGGGATGGACAAACGCTTCGTGGAAGCTTGGATGCCAGGCTTGAACGGCTTTTTGCACTACCGTGTGGTGGACGTTTCGTCGCTCAAAGTTTTAGCGCGGCTTTGGTACGGTGACGAAGCCGTGTACGAGAAGCCGAAGGCCGGCGAGCATGATGCGGTCGTAGATATTCGCAACTCCATCGCTGAGCTCAAGCACTACAGGAAAGAGCTGTTTCGCAAAGGGTCCTGAGCCACGGAGGGGGAAGCGAGACATCAACGCGGTGAGGGGGAGGGCCTGTTAGTGCGATTTGAGATAGTAAGCATGCTTACTATCTCTTCTGCTGTGGTGGAGTGACTTTGCTTTCAGCTGCAAGTGAGGCGCTGGGTCGTGTGGAAGTGAGCGTGTTGTGCGAGCGAGTGCGTCAGCAGGCGGTATGCGATTTTTGTGGGAAGATTTTGCCGGGATTGAGCAAGCCTTGGGGATCGAACACCGCTTTGATGCTTTGTTGGAGTGCGATCAGCTCCGAGGATTGTTCGAGGTGGAGGTACGGCGCTTTCAAGATGCCGATGCCGTGTTCACCGCTCAGGGTGCCGCGTAGCTCGATGGTGTCGCGAAAGAGCTTCTCGACACAGGCCTGAACGCGCGGGATTTCGTCGTCGTCGTTCCAGAGGAAGTTGACGTGGAGATTGCCATCGCCGGCATGGCCGTAGGTGAGTGCACGGACGCTGTGCTTTTCGCTGCTGGCGTCCACGCGTCGTAGGAGCTCGCCCATTTCGCGTCGAGGCACGACCACATCTTCGCTCACTTTGTGCTTAGTGAGGCGGCGCACAGCCAGGCTCATTTCGCGGCGTGCGGACCAGAGGCGCTCGCGTTGGGCGGCATCTTGGGCGACCAACAACTCTATTACCTGAGCCGTGTCACAAGCGTCCGAGATCTTCTCGGCTTGGAGCTCGCACTCCGCTTCGTTGCCATCCACATCCATCAGCAGCATGGCACCGGCCAGGGCATTGATCGGGTTGCCAGCGGCACGCATGGCATCCAGTGTTCCGCGGTCGAGTAGCTCGATGCAGCGCGGCACAATGCCACGTGAAGTCAGCTCTTCTACCGCAGTGCCCGCTTGATGCACATCGCCGAATAGAGCGAGCAGTGTCATCACGCTTTCAGGTTTGGGCACCAAACGGAGCGTGATATCACCAAAAATTGCCAGCGTTCCTTCGCTCCCCACCAAGAGCGAGGTGACATCGTAACCGGTGACGCCTTTGACCGTGTGCCGCCCAGCAAAGAAGCGTTGGCCACCGATCAAGAAGGCATCAATGCCGAGAACATAGTTCCGAGTTGCCCCATACTTGAATGCGCGCGGACCGGCAGCATTCTCAGCGACATTGCCCCCCATCGCGCAGCTTGACCAGGAATTCGGATCGGGCGGATAGAACCAGCCTTCGGCTTCAACGGTAGAATGCAGATCGCCGAGCACCATTCCGGGCTCCACCACGACGATGCCTTCGCGGGTATCAAGATCTTTGATTTGGTTCATACCGAGCGTCGTGATCACAATCCCGCCGGCGATAGGTATCGAGCCTCCGGTGCGACCCGTGCCACCTGAACGCGGAGTGATGGGCACCTGGGCCTCACGCGCTACTGCGAGCGCGGCGAGAATATCCTCGGGAGTTCGCGCGAGCACGACGGCGTCCGGCATGCAGCCGTGACCCTCAGAATCGTCATTCGCATAGGCTTCAAGCGAATCGCGTTCGGTGAGCACTTTGGAGGGGCCAAGCTTTCGATCAAGCAGGCTGAGCGCTTTTTCGACCGCCGTGCGGCTCGGCCGCGGAAGTTCTGGACTGGTTAAAAGCATCGGTGGGAAGCGAGCCTAGCATTTTCTCAAACGGACCCTTGACGCACGCGCAGCCGCGGCTAGGTTCGGGGCCCTTCACAAGTGTGGCCTGGAGAGGTGACCGAGTGGCCGAAGGTACCCGCTTGCTAAGCGGGCGTAGGCCAAAAGCCTACCGAGGGTTCGAATCCCTCCCTCTCCGCCGATATTCTTAAACGATTCTAATAGGTTCACGCCGAGGCTTCCTCGGCGATGCCCATAGGATGCCCAAAATCTAAAAGTGCTACTGCTTCGCGGAGTGCACTTGGAGATAGAGGATCGACAGCGTGAAGTCCCCGTGCGCAGGTACTCAAGCGGTAGTCGCCGGAAGTACTGCCAGTTCTCGGCCTCATGGCCACGCAGGTCCTTTGGAGCAGGAGGTGGAGGCGGACGCTTTTGCGCGATCTTCTCGGTCAGCGCGAAGCGGATCCATTCGTCCGATATCTGTACACGGGTCGCGTTCGAGGGCACCTCGTTCTCACGACGCTCGTAGTACCCACGGCGAGGTTCCTCGGTTCGCACGTCGGTAACTGCGGCGGGCGATACGTGAATGTCGAGGCAACGACGATCGCGGACGTGTACGGCGTTGTTAAATGGCTTCGCACGTTGCAAAGGCTTTGCCGACATCGCCACCAGCTTGAGCGGCCTGTGATCTCCTCGCGTTCGCCCTACTCCATGGGCGGCAGCGGCGGTCGCTTCAACTTCTGACCGGCGCGCTTCCGGGCCCAGTAACGCCTTCGGGCAGTGGGATCCCAAGCTTCCGGCACGTCTTCGCCAGGTAACGGTCTCGATCGGCGCGACTGGCGACATTATCCGGGTCCGGAATCCCGGGGTAGGGCGAACATCCGAGGAAGCCGCGTCACCTAGCGTCCGAGCATCGGTCGTAGGAATTCGTGTTGCACTGCGAGTTGGAGCGCTTCAGCATGGGCTTACAAGGTCGACTCATTCACCCAAATCCGGTGCCGGGTAAGGAGAACGCTTCCGCTTTTGCTTCGCAGAAGTTCCCCGAACAGCGGCGGTCCTGGGGGGCAAGCGTCGACGATTCCCAGTCAGCGGTGGGCCTTGTTGATTCTCGAGGCTCAGATTCCTGACACAAGGCCGGATGGTTTGCCGTGGGACGCTGTAATCTAAACCTTTTTGAAATGGTGAAGGATGCCCAAGGTGGACTGCTCGTCGCCCGCTAACCGGATTCAATATCGCGTTTTTATTTAATATAAACTGACCGTTGCGGTTCATCTGAAGTTGCGTCGCGCCGAAAGCTCGTCGCAGCCGGAGGCGGATCGAAAACGGCAGAATCCTGTAGAGGCTTGGACACCACTACTCCTCGAACTCGGATTGATTTGCGAGGAGCCCTTCCCGTGGGCGTTTATATCGATCCCCGCGCCGCTAGGCCCCAAGCCTGCGATCACTTAGACAGCAAGAAATAATCGATGTCGCCGAAAG
>JBBSBI010000295.1:0-4691 GCA_038251425.1 Polyangiales bacterium | reverse complement strand
GGCCACGGTGCGTATTCGCCGCTGTGGCGAGGCTGCTGCGCGTGCCCACCCAGATTCACGTCCGCAGCTGCAACCACTTCGTGCCCCCAAAGTACTTCGTCGTAGGCCGCGGCCTCAGAAAAAAGGAATGCGAACTTTTTCCCACTTATTGAGAGTTGGGCCGGCGGGTTCCCAGGGGTCGCGCGGCGTACGCGGTTGGTTGCTTCGCCAGGTGCCGAAAGTTGGATTGGATGACGCTGCCAAGGGTGTTCTCAGTGCACCAGCACTAACGCCGAATGCTTAGCGATGCCCGCAAAATCGGCCGTGTCGCTGGTGATCAGCGCGGAATCACCGTCGATACAGGCTTGCGCGATCAGGCAATCGATCGTGGAGCGCACGGTGACGCCTTTGCTTCTCAACTTGCGATACAATTGGGCTGCACGACGCCGAGCCACTCGTTCTCGTCAATCGCTTGCTCCAGGCGCCGCCCCGCGGGCGTATCAGCACCGTTGAAGTAGTCGATCCAAGCCGATGAGTCGACGATGATCAAACCCGCGACGCTCGCAACTTGCGCAGATCGCCTTCCCACTTCAGTTTGCCCTTCGCGGCTTTGAGCTTGACCTTGGTCGTTCGCATTCGCACCAGCTCGAGCAATGCCAGCTCAACTACTTCGCGCTTGGTGGTCACGCCAGTGAGGAGCGCAACCACGTTATTGGAGCGCCCTGCAGCATCAGTTGTGATCCCTTTGGCGCGATTCGATACCTCCCCGCGCCGGCTTATTTCAGAGACATTCGTCTCACACGGCCTCAAGAACACGCGCTTCGGTGGGCCGATGAACACTCCTTTCGAGAATCTCCGACCCAGGCAGAGCAGCAACCCATAGGGCGCCTTACACCCCTCTCTAACTGAATTTTTATAACAATAAACTCACATTTATTTAGTTTTAGATTTACAAAATTGATTTTTTGGTTAGATATACGCTCGCATGCCTAGCCTCCCCACAGAATGTCCCGCCTGCCGGGAGCAGCTTGAGGTGGCGCGCCTCACTTGCTCCAGCTGCACGGTGCAGCTCAACGGGCGCTTTGAGTTGCCTGAGCTCGTGCGGCTTGGGCGAGAGGACCTCGAGTTCGTACTCGATTTCGTTCGTTGCTCGGGCAGCCTCAAAGATCTCTGCCAGCTGCGAGGGCTCAGCTACCCGACTATTCGAAACCGTTTGAATGATGTCGTCTCCAAGCTCTCGGCGGACAAGGAAACGCTGGAAACCAAACGCCGAAAGATCCTGAATGCCATCGCCGAGGGCACTCTCACAGTGAAAGAAGCGACACAAAAATTGAAGGAGCTTGCCACATGAATACAAAAGAACAGGTGCTGGAGTTGCTTTCGGCGGGAAAGATCAGCGCGACGGAGGGCGAAGAGTTGCTGAACGCCCTGAGCCAACGCCAGCGTTCTAGGTGGCAGCGATGGGTCAACCCCTTTGAGAGTTTGAATCCAACATTGGGCCTTCTTTTGGGTGCCGCAGGTGCTTTGGCTGGTGTTATCTTGTCGCGTTGGAACGTGAGGTTTGACGGCGCGCTCGATCTCCATGCAACCCCCATCCCGGCTTCAGTGGCGGGAGCACTGCTTGAGCAGGCCGTGGCGTGGCCGCTATTGGCCGTCGTGTTGTGGAGTGCCGCTAGCCTGCGTGTGCGGCAGGTGCGATTGGTGGATTTTTTGAGCAACGTTGGTGTGGCCCGGCTGCCCTATTTGATACCCGCGGTGATGGCTGGAGCGATGAAGGATCAGCTGAGCGTTCCCCCCGAACAACTCATCAAAGCACCGCCTCCCGGGCTCCTTTTGTTGTCGCTTGTTACCGTTCCGGCGATCGTGTGGGTAGTGACGTGGCTATGGCAAAGCTTCCGCACAGCCTCGGGTCTACGCGGACCGAAGGCGGGACTTCTGTTTGCGGGTGCGCTGCTGGTCGCAGAAGTACTTTCCAAAATTGTGCTGGGAGTTCTCAGCGTGCTGTTGCACCACAATGGACTCTGACGAAGACATCTTTCGACCCTGGCGTCGAGTTCGGCCCTACACGGCCACCGAGATTTTCATCCAGGTTCTCGGAGGGATCGGCTTCTGCGTGCTACTCGGCTTCGTGTTCTGGAGAAATAGTCCAGCGGTTGCAATACGGGCCCTCCTTGGGTGCTTGACGTTCGTTGGCGGCACAGTTTTGGCGCACTTGCCGCAGTTTTGGAAGGTGCCCGAAGGGCCAACCCCCGCACACGAGCTCGTCGCCCATTACCAAAACTCACGGTCGCTAATTATCTGGATGAACGCCGCAATTGTTTGGCTGTTTGTGGGCCTGAACTGCCTACCTGGGAGCTCATTCCCCGCAGCACCGCGAGGTCTTCGAATCACCCTCGCAACTGTGGCTATTGCAACCGTGGGCACTAGTATTGCCAAGGGCGTCGAGATCCTGATTGGCCGGCACCAGCCCCAACGTTTTGTGGAGAGCCAGTGGTGGCGTCTCCGCCGTTCACTCTTTCAATCAATTGGCCTACACAGTCTCTTCGTCGTGCTTGTGCTCAGCAGATCCTGCGGTGGCGGTGGCGCGGCCGCGCTCGAACCCGACAATTTGACGCCGATCGCTGATGGCGCCGTTGAGATATCGCTCCTCGATCCAAGCTCAAGCTCCGAACCAACGTTGGATTTCAAGAACCCTTCGACGGACTATGCCGACCCGTTGTTGATCCTCGAACGGAAGGACGAGCGGGCTGATTTTGGCGAGCCACAACCGTTCATTCCGAGCCTCGCCCAGAGCATCAATACGCCCAAGGGAATGCTCCGGGGCCTACTCTGCTTCATTCCGAAGGACACAAAGTCGCTGGACGAGGTGGAGTCATGCCACCCCGTCGGCACACTCTACGCTCGCACTCTGTACGTGCCACGAACGAATTTTCGTGAAGGTTTCCCTGGGATCTCTGGGCGCCACGAGTGGTTCGCCATTGACTATCGAGGCACGTTTACGGTCCGCACTGCTGGCTCCTATCGTTTTCGTCTCTACTCGGACGACGGAGCCCGCCTCTACATCGATGGCAAACAGCTCACGAACAACGACGGCGTCCACACAGCGTCGAACGCCTTCGCCAACATTGACCTCTCGGCCTCAGAGCATTCCATCCGCGTTCACTACTTTCAGGGGCCGCAGATGGAAGTAGCACTGATCCTTTCGGTCATCCCACCCGGTGGCTTGGAACGTGTGTGGTCCGCTGACCTCTGAAGCGAGAAACGGTGTGGCGAGGCTGCTCACGACGCGACTGTCTGGGTGCAGGTAGTGATCTGCCAACGCCTATTTTGGGGCGGGAAGGCCGACTGCACCCCACCAGCGGCTACGCCCGCGATCTGCGCGAAAGTCCCAATGCCGTAGCATCGCGCACCCGTCCCTGACATCGTCCCAGGCGCGACCTTGGCTATTTGTAAGTCAATTTGACAAACGTCCAACTTATTGTATTTACAAATGAATGTTGCCGAGAAAAATGTCAGCTTTGCTGCGTAAGCGGGCAACTCAATTTCCCGTGGTCCAGGTTTCGGGGCCGCGACAGTCTGGCAAAACGACGCTTTGTAAGGCCTGTTTTACCGAGCATACGTACGTTTCCCTAGAGTCACCCGACGTGCTGCGCCAGGCTCGCGAAGATCCGCGCGGCTTACTGCGAGCGATCGCGGGGGGAGCAATCCTGGATGAGGTGCAGAACGCACCCACGCTTCTGTCCTATCTGCAGGCAGAGGTGGACCACGATCCGCGCCCGGGAAGATTCATACTTACAGGTTCACAACACCTTGCACTCACCGCCGCGGTGACTCAGTCACTTGCGGGACGCGTTGCGATTCTTGAGCTGCTGCCGTTTTCGTACCAAGAGCTTCGGTCGGCTCGGCCAAATGACGACGTGTGGACGGTGGTTTGGCGAGGTGGCTACCCTGCTCTATTCGATCGCCCCGTAGAGCCGTACGAGTGGTTGAGCAGTTACGTTGCAACCTATGTCGAGCGCGATGTTCGGCAGATCCTGAATGTGACGGACTTGACCGCCTTTCAAACCTTCGTTCAATTGGCAGCCTCCCGAACGGCCCAGGTGCTGGACCATTCGCGGCTGGGTGCCGATGTTGGGATTACCCACAATACTGCCAAGAAGTGGTTTTCGGTTTTGGAAGCGAGCTACTTGTGCTTTCGCCTACCGCCCTTTTTTCGCAATCTTGGAAAGCGTCTCGCCAAGACCCCAAAGGCACATTTCTTCGACTCAGGTTTGGTGTGCTACCTGCTTGGCATCCGCTCCCCGGAGCAGCTTCGGCTCCATCCGCTTCGAGGCGCCATTTTTGAGTCTTGGGTTATCTCGGAAATTGTCAAGGCTTACGCCAACCAGGGTGAACAACCCACGTTAACCTATTTTCGCGACAAGCACGGTCTCGAGGTGGACGCGGTAATCGAGCTCGGCCTCTCAACTTGTACCGTTGAGATAAAGTCGGGTGAAACGGTCCCCTCTGATGCTTTCGTAGCTCTGGATCAGTTGAGTAAGCTATTCGAATCGCAGAGTGAGCCTGTGAGGGCGAATCTCACCGCACTGGTTCATGCTGGTGCGGCGCGCTGGGAGCGCAAGGGGACCGCGGTTCTGCCATGGTCGGCGGCCGGAGAGTTCGCTTGGCCTGGGCTGAAAGCCAACTGATCCCAAAGACATCGCCGCTATCTT
>JBBSBI010000294.1:0-4717 GCA_038251425.1 Polyangiales bacterium | reverse complement strand
TTGCGAATGAAGAGTCCCCGATGGATCGGATCTTCGAGCGAAAGGCGTTTGTTGGTGGCCGCCAAGATCCCCGGCTGGGTGAGGAGCCCCGCAGCCGGGACTGTCGTTGGGAGCTCGACAGGTACCAAGGCCGCCCCCATGACACCCGTGAGCCCGTAGACAGCCGCCAGCCTGTCGTTAGCGTAGACTTTGCGCGAGGTGAGAAGATCGGAGAACTTCCCACTCCAAACCACGTCGCGCACGAATGCTTGCGCACCTTCATACAAGCTCGCTTTGAGCGTCGCGGTGTACTCGGGGAACAATTCGAAATCCTTGGCACTGCTGGGGATCTTCTCGACACCCGCCCAGTAGCCGACAAGGCGGCTTACCTGGTCTTGTGCAGCGGGCAACGCTAAGAGGCGGCCCACCTCGGCCGCAAACACGGTGTTGTCGCTCAACGTGCCGTCATTGGCCTTCGCCCAAAGTGCATCGTCGGGGCCTGAATTTAGCAATAGAAAGCTCAAAGCACTGGCGCGTTCGTGGGCGCTCATCGTAACGGGCGCCGTGGAGGTCGCCGCGTTGACTCCCAGTTCTCTCCTGTAGATGAAAGACGGTGACTGAAGTACCGCTTGGACGACCAAACTGAGCGCTGAATCTGCTCCGTCTAACCTGGCGTAGTCGTTATAGATCTTGAGCAGCTCTGCGACTTCGTTTTCAGCTAACGGACGGCGCCAAGCTCGCGCCGCCTTTTCACGAACAAATTGTTCCACGCAGGCTGGGGTGACGCTCACTCCGCAAGGCTTGGCCATGCTGGCGATCTTGAGCGCCGCACGCTGGTAGCCCTGAGCGGCCGCCGTATCTACCTTGAACGCTTCAGACTCGTTCGTGTAATTGCCGCTGGTACTGGTGGGCGCTGTGATTTGGGCGTCGTTTCCGGTGAGTGCGACACCGAACACATCGTTCACTACGTTCACATACTGTTCGTCCGTCAGCATCCAGACTCGGGCAGGTGCGAGCGGAGTGCCTTCGGTGCAAGCAGATGCTCCAGTCATGCCGTTGCCGCCAGTCGCTCTGCCCGGTGTCGAGGAAACACCGCCCGGTGAGCCACCAGAACCTGCCCCGACGCTGCTCGTTGAGCCCGAGTTGTTAGGTGCTCCGGGTGCTCCGGGCGTGCCCGGTGCACTACCGTTTCGATCTGCGACGTTCGTCGAACAGGCCAAACCGGAAGCGGCACAAACGATTGCCAATCCCCAAAGGCGTAGTGGGGCCAAAAGAGTCATGTTCTGCTCCTTGATGACGGACTCGGTCTTGAGTCGTCTTCACCACAAGTTACAAGCTGAGCGGCACCGCGGCCATTCCTTCTTGAGGACAGAACTTCGCGTTTTGCGACAGTACATCGGTACTTTCGCGTGCCAGGTCGTGCCCAAAGACAGGAAATGAAGCTATTCTAAAGGCATGCATGTAGGTATCGCACTCTACACACTGAGCGGCTTCCCCCAGGACTGTCTGCGGGGCGTAGCTGCTTTTGCGCGCCCCCACCGACCGTGGACGTTCGATTATGCGGGCCAGAGTCTCGAAGGTGTGAAGGGCCTGTTGCGACAGAAGCCTAACGGGATCCTCGTCAGTAGCGCTGACCAAAAAGTTCTTCATCTGCTTCGGGACGCGGGCGTGCCCACCGTTAACATGCATTATGCGGCCACCCCGAAGGAGCTCGGACATCTACGCAACGATGACGTCGCAGTTGGAGAAATGGCCTCCGCATACTTCCTACAGCGAGCCTTCACACGGTTCGCGTACTACTGCCGAACGGGAGACGAACAGGACGAGAGGCTGGAAGGCTTTGCGACAGAGCTTCATGCCAAAGGTTTCGCCTGTCACTCGTTTGATGAGGCCATCGCTGGGAATTACGACACGCAGGGTAAGATTTTCGAGCGCAAGTTGGCAGAGTGGCTTCAGGGGCTCCCAAAGCCGATTGGCCTCTTTTGCGTCGGGGACCATCACGCTTGGATCATCGCCGAAAGGTGCCAAAGATTGGGCATTCGTGTGCCAGATGAAGTCGCGATCTTAGGTGAAGGCAACGACATCACGCTCTGTGCTCTCGCCAATCCGCAGCTCAGCAGTATCCAAACGGCCCACGAACGCATTGGCTATGAAGCCGCCGAACTTCTCGATCAAATGATGAACGGAAGGGCTCCCAAGAATCTGCACTGGAAAGTGCCGCCCGTGCGCGTCGTGGAGCGCAGATCCACCGACGGCGTCGCGGCGTCGGATAAGGCGGTAGCCGCCGCACTCCAGTACATGAAAACGCACTTGATCGACTCGGAAGGGTTACTCGCTCTATGCCAACGCCTTCATTCTTCGCGTCGGGCACTCGAACGCAAGTTCACTTCTACTACCGGAATCAGCCCCGCAGAAGCCTGGACGCGGTTTCGAGTGGAAGAAGCACGGAGGCTTTTAGCGGATACCGAGCTGCCTATTGCTCAAGTCGCTGAAAAGGCGGGTTTTACGGATGCTAAGCATTTGTGCCTCGTGTTCAAGAAGTTCGTGCGGGAGACACCGCGTGATTTTCGGCGCCATGCGTCGCCTTAGGGGAACGCATACTCGAGTACGTAAAAGAACCACCTCAGCGTGGCTGATCATGGTGGCAGCTCCGCTGCTTGCGGCGGTTGACCCGCATAGAAGCTCACCTCGTCTATTTGCACATCGAACTTCGCGCCATTCATTCCGAGGTCAAGTCCCATAATGAGGTCGCGCCACGCCAACGGTGGAGCCCACGAGGGCCTCTCGGCCTTCGCAAACGGAACCGCAAAGAAGCGCCATTCCGGAGTGAGAGCGAGCCAAACGGTGTGGAAGTTGTAGCAGTTTCCCAAGCAGTCGCCGCCATATTGTACCGGCAAAAGCTCGGGTGTGGAAAAACCCACCGCCAATGTCGTCTTAGTATCGCTTTTTGCCCAAAGGACGATTCCATCGAGTGCACTCACGTCCGTGCAGGGGGAACTGAATAGGAAGGCAGCGATTTCCTTCGCGCCCGAGCTCGTCACACGAGCGGCTGCAATGGTGGTATTGGCGCCAAGTTTCTTAACACGAAAATCCGCCGTCCCGGAGCTGCTGTAGGACGTAAACGGAGCAAGAGCCATGTCGTCGAAGGTGGCGATGGTACCAACGATAGGGGTTTTAACGGGTGTCAACGCTCGCGTCGCGCCATCGCAGACGGAGCCAGCACTTACTTTCCCTGAAGCGCTTCCGGCTGAACCCGAGCTCGCCAGAACCGATGGGCTGCCGCTGAGCCAACGCTGGGTCAGAACGGCTCCCGTCGGCGTCGCGATCAGAAGAAGGCCGTAGAATTTCAGACCTGAGAGAGAGGATGCTTGCATGCCAGCTGATATAGACCTATATATCAGCGCGTGCGGTTCCACGTCAACCCTGGGGATGAACTCCCGATCTACCGGCAGATCATGCGCCAGGTTGTGGACGCGCTGGCCGCCGGCCAACTGCGCGCCGGAGACCAAATGCCCTCACACCGAGAGCTTGCGGGGCAGCTTGTGATTGCGCCGCTGACCGTCAAAAAGGCGTACGACGAATTGGAGCGGGCAGGATACCTGACGCTCGCGCGGGGGCACGGCACCTTCGTCGCTGAGGGCGTGTCCAGCCTTGCGGAAGAAGGTAAGCTGGAACGGCTGCGGCCTGTCGCGCAAAGGTTGGCGCGTGACGGGCAGCTTTTGGGGGTCCAGTTGCGCCAGCTGCAAAGCATGCTGTCTGAGGAGTGGCGTTCACTGCGCAAGTTGCGCGCGCGAAACATCGAGGAAGATGAAGATCATGAGTGAAGAAATTCTAATGGTTAAGGACCTCTGCCACGCGTATGGCGAAGTCCCGGCACTTCGCCATGTGAACCTTTCTCTGGGTCCGGGCGAGGTGGTCGGGCTGATTGGGCGCAACGGAGCGGGGAAATCAACGCTGCTTCGGATCTTAGCGGCTGCGTCAAATCCCTCGAGTGGCGAAGTGCGTGTCTTTGGCCTCGATCCGAAACGGGATCCGGTGGCGGTTAAGCGGAGCGTTGGCTACGTGCCAGACCGGCAGCTGTTGCCTCCCCATCTGTTCATCAAAAATTTGTTCGAAATCTACGCTGATCTTTATCCCAATTGGGATACCGATTTTGCCGAGAAGCTTTTGGCGCGCTTCGCCCTCACGTTGAAGTTGAATATCGGCTCTCTCAGCAGTGGTCAGGGTCGCGCACTCCTGCTGATCACGGCCCTTGCGCACAAGCCAAAGCTCCTCTTGCTCGACGAGCCCGCTTCAGGCCTTGATCCGGCTGCACGCAGGGAGTTCATGCAACTGGCTCTCGAGGCGCTCTCCGATCGAGAAAGCACCATCGTCTTTTCTTCTCATCACATGACAGATGTCGAAAGAATCGCGACACGGCTTGTCGTGATTGATCGGGGTTCGGTTGTGATCGATGACGCGCTCGATAAAATACGCGAGGGTTATTCCGTCGTAGCATTGATGCACTCGGACACGGGCATAGACGGGCTAAGCGCCGAACCCACGGTCGTTCGCGTGGTGCGCGATGCGGCTGGAATTCAGGTGGTTCTGAAGCTTCCGATTGAGCTATGCCACGAAAGGCTAACCGCGCTCGGTCTTGAGTCGGCAAGTTGCTGGCGCCCGAGCCTTGAGGATCTTTTCATTGCGCTCACGGGAGGGGTCGAATGAAGCGCAGTTTGTTGCCGCTGTATTCGCTTGA
>JBBSBI010000293.1:0-4729 GCA_038251425.1 Polyangiales bacterium | reverse complement strand
GCTCGCTTCCGAAAGTTCATTGCCGCCTATTCGCAGACCATGATCCCCGAGGCTGCAGGCAAGAACCCCAACAACCAGGCAGACGCCGGTTGGCAGCTCGCGTGGAACGCAAGCCTACCTATCAACTCCACAGCCCTATCCACCGCTGTGAGTTGCTCAGGCCAAGGAGTTCTGGCAACGGGCGTGCCGGGGGAAGACGCTCCAATGAATTGCGTCAACTGGTACGAAGCCGAAGCGTTTTGTATGTGGGACGGCGGTAGGCTACCGACCCAAGCAGAGTGGGGATTTGCGGCGACGGCCGATGAAGTGCGACGCTTCCCATGGGGCGATACAGTACCAGCCGCTAACGCGGAGCTTGCGGCGTACAAATGCTACTTCGGGGGCGGTCCAGAGTGTAGTAACCTTGATATTGCTCCCGTGGGATCCATTCCAACTGGCAATGGGAAGTGGGGCCAGTCCGACTTGGCAGGCAACATGGGGGAATGGATCCAAGACTGGTTCGCTTCGCCCCAACCGTGTGATGATTGCGCTAGCTTCACCCCCTCGGCGGGACGAGTTCTGCGGGGAGGCGACTACTATGATGGACCTGAATATTTGGAGAACGGCGTTACATCCTACGCTCCGCCTGCCTCCCGAGCCAACAATATTGGCTTCCGGTGCGCGCGGGCTCGGTAGGGCCAAAGGCGAACCCTGTTTCCGACCAGAAATACAAATCCCCAAAAACTGAGCTCATCCTGAGCTCGCGAGCTCGCGCCAAGAAATTACGCTCCTGGTGTTTTCAAGTCGCCCCACCGCGAGTTCGGCCGGACCTTCTCGAAACCGTAGGGTCGTGGTACTTTTGCTGGCCTCGGCCAACTGGGCCTTGCTCGATATCGCGAAGGGACACTCTTAGAATGCCGAACAACATTGGACGCTACTTAGCCGTAGCTGGGCTCGTTGCTTACTTTGGTGCTTGCACCAGCGAAGATCGAAAGTTTGGCGCGAATGGCAACGCGGCAGCCGGTCAGGCGAATGGGATTGGTGGCGGCCCGAGCGGCAAGACAGGCGGTGTGGCTTCGAGTTCCGGCGGTGCCGCCGGCGCGGCTCAACTCATGGTGGTCAAAGTTCCGTGCAAGGGGAGCACGGAGTGCGACGACAAGAATCCTTGCAACGGGGCTGAGATTTGCACCGCTGGATTTTGTGCTGCTGAGGGGATGAACAAGGATAACAGTACGCAGTGTGCAGCCCCCATGGGTGCCTTGCCCGTGTCGGCTGCTGGCGCTGGGAACGTGGGAGGCGCTGGAGGCGCTGGGGGTTCCAAGCTCATGAGCCCTTCCAACGAGTTCTTCTGTACGAAGGGAAGCTGTGTTCGTGGCTACTGCGGTGACGGCTACATCGACACTGCCGCCGGTGAAGAGTGCGACGACATGAACACGGATGATAAGGATGGCTGTCGCAAGGATTGCCAATTCACCTGCAAAACTACGCAGGAGTGCGACAACGGCAATTTCTGCGATGGTGCTGAGATCTGCCTGCCAGATACTCACAAGTGCGCAACGGGTGTGAAGCCAGCTCAAAATACGCTGTGCAACCCCCCGGACAACACCAAGTGGTGCAACTTTGACACGTGCGTGCTCATCGGCTGTGGCAATGGCAACCTGGATGCGGACAAGGGAGAAGAATGCGACGACGGCAACGTTACCCCGAACGACGGTTGCGAAGTCGATTGCAAGTGGACATGCAAGGACGACGCGGATTGCGGCGACAAGAATGCCTGCAACGGCGTCGAGACGTGCGACAAGACCAATCCGCAGAAGCCAATCTGTAAGCCTGGAACGCCCGTCACGTGCCCTGCGCAGGATGCTTGCCACCAGAGCCTCTGCAAACCTGCGGATGGCAGCTGTGACTATCCGCTTATCGACGCCGACAATGACCGCGAATCCTCAACTGCCCTGGGGACCTGTGGTACCGATTGTGACGACAACGATCCTGCGATTTTCTCCAAGAATCAGGAGGTGTGCAAAGACGGCAAGGACAATGATTGCAATCCGGCAACCCCTGACGACACTTCATCCACGCGATACTACCTAGACTGCGATGGCGACGGTTATTCAGGAAGCACGGACTACATTACCGAGTGCAATCCGCCGCCCCCGAAGGCGGGCCTGTGCCCTCCTGGTAGTGCCAACCATTGGATCACACTCGCGCCCGACCCCATCAACAATGTGAATTGGGATTGCGGAGACACCGAACCTTTGGCGCATCCTGGACAGACGCAGTACTCTACGAGGTCTTTTGTAAATAACATCAAAAACGAGAGCTGGGATTACGATTGCGACGGTGTGCAAAGCCAGGAGGCTGCGGGAACCAATGCCAATCCAAATGCCGCGTGCGATCCTGCGAATTACGCTTGCGAAGCTGGTTACACTGGGCCCGTCGCCGCGGCCTGTGGGAATGCGGCGCCTTATACTTACTGCGGATCGAAGTATCAGTATATCGATGTCGTCGGCGCTCCGATTCGCGCACAGGCCTCGACCATCTTGCTGCCTCCGATCTATTTTGACTTTTGTCCTGATAAGAATGCGACGACTCGTTACAATTACGATCGAACTCAGGCCTGTCGCTAAACTTATAGCGTCACATTCAATAACTCGGGCCGGATACGTTCCGGCCCGCTCAGTTGAACATCGCGAGCCACTGACTGCCGCTAACGTAACGGCAGCTTAACAACCTTCGCCCCACGGGGCGGAGGTTCAATCGGCGGCAGCGAGAGCACCATGCGTTCCAACCGTGGCAGCGCGCGGACCAAAGCACCTTCAGCGTGCAGCTCCGAGAACGAATGGTCGAACACCAAAACGACTCGATAAATCGAGGCAAAAGCCCGGGCTAGGCAGCCATAGTTAGTTTGGCGTTCAACGTAGCGGACGTTATTGTTGTCCGTCTTGATGTGGCGGCTTGTTTCGGTGAGCGCGCGCGCGATCAGTAAGTCTGTGCGCCAGGGGTAGCGTTCGGGCTCTGAGTGGCGGCGGCGGAGGCGCTCCACCACTGCTCGGAGGTCGGCCTGTTCGCGGGCTGAGAAAGTGCGAAGCAACGTATTGAGGTCGGATTCCTCAAGGCTCAAGGTATCCCAGAGATCGTGGCCGCGCGCGGCAAGGATGGCGAAGGCGCGACCCGTTTCAAAATAGTCTTCCAACTCATCCAGCTGCTCGCGTGGCAGAGACGCTCCCCAGATGATCGGGGATTGTTCGTCGACCACGAACGCCGCACGTGCATGGCTCTGACCCGCCAACGCGGCCAGTGTTTCGTCAACGCGGAGGGTTGGGTTCTCCACAGACAACGGGCGAATGCTAGGAGTTTCGGGAGCATCGCCGAACGAGCTTGCATAGACCTTCAAGCGTTCGACCAGGGTATCTCGGGCTTTGGGCGGTTCGTTGAAAACAACGACCAGGCGCCAACCGTCGCTGATCTCTAGGCAGAGCGTGCGGGCATCTTCTGGCTTTTTAGTACCGAATTCTAAGCGCGCTTCATGGGCGCCGAGATCGCGTTCGATGACTTCAAGTAGCTTTACGAGCGTCGGATTCTTCACGCGTGGGGCCTAGCTGAGAGAGATAGTGACGTTGAGCAGCTTGGCGTTCTCGCGGGCGTGAGCGCTGGCTGGTGAATAGGAATCTGGAACACGCGAGGGGCTGACATCGAAGATAGGCCTCGGCGGAGCATCACTGATACCTAGAATAATATCGAGCGCATCGACCAACTCTTGCATCGACGCAAAACGATTCTCAGGGTGCTTGCACAGCGCTCGCAGGATAATCGCTTCAATCCGTGGATCGAGATCTTCGTTGAGCCAGCTGGGCGGCGGTGCCGGCGAAACCAGCTGGTGGCGGAGAAGCTCCACCCCGAGCTCAAGATCCCAGGGCAAATGCCCGGTGAACATTCGGAACATCACGACGCCCAGGGCATAAACGTCCGAACGGGCATCCACGTGATCGCCGAGCACCTGTTCGGGCGACATGTATTGACCTGTGCCGAGCACCACGTTTTCTTCACAGCCCGCGTCGCACTTGGCCAGCCCGAAATCCAGGATTTTCGCGGCGGTTGGCTCACCGATCGGTCCGACCAAGAAAATATTGTCGGGTTTCACGTCGCGGTGAACGATTCCGGCCTGATGCACCGCGTGGAGGCCGGATGCCAGGTGCCGACTCATCACCAGTGCCGTATCCGCCGGCAGAAGCTCTCCGCGCCGCAAGAGGTGTCCGAGTGTTTCCCCGCGTAGGACCTCCATAATAGAGTAGGGCCGATAGGCTTCGGATTCCTCGACTTCCAAGATCTGCACGACATTGGGATGGCAGATCTTCATGGCTGCCTGAGCGCCGATCAAAAATCGGGTACGTAAGTCAGGAGTTGTGGCTGCTTTCTCGTCGAGGACTTTGGCAACGACCTTGGACCCGTCGAACAAGTCCCGAGCTAGATAGACATCCGCGGTTGCTCCACGATCCAGATGGCGGACAAGCTCGTAGCGCCCACCCAAAACCACTTTGCTCACCTCGATCGAAACGCGCTCCGCGAAAAGCAGCACTCGGCTGTCGCTATCATCCTCGGCGCTAATGGCGCGCACTCTGGAATCGAGCTCGTCTGGCTCGTCCGACGCTGGAATGGCGTTTGCTGGGCTGGCCGACATGTGAACTCGATCAAATAACATTGATTGACTGCCTAGAGCCAACTTTGCGCCGTGACTGAATGAAACATCTGC
>JBBSBI010000292.1:0-4744 GCA_038251425.1 Polyangiales bacterium | reverse complement strand
GATAATAATGTCCGAATCAGCAGCTTGCTTCTTGATCAAAGCCATTTCAGCTTCGATGAACGCAGGGCTCATTTCCTTGGCGTAACCGCCAATTCCCTCGCCTTCTTCGTCGAACTTGAGCTCGACAAACTCGGCGCCCATGCTCTGCACTTGTTCGCGCACCGCCGGACGTGTGTCGAAAGCTCGCACGATCGCCCCGAGCCCGCGTGCAGCACCAATCGCCGACAAGCCAGCAACACCGGCTCCAATCACGAACACGCGCGCCGCAGGCACCTTTCCAGCAGCGGTTATTTGCCCTGTAAAGAAGCGTCCATAGTAACTGGCGGCTTCAATCACGGCACGGTACCCGGCAATATTTGCCATGGAACTCAGCGCATCCATTTTTTGCGCACGCGTGATGCGCGGCACCTGATCCATCGCGAGCACGGTGGCCTTGTGAACAGCCAAGCGCGCTATCAATTCATCGGCCTTAGCGGGCCAAATGAAACTGATGAGCACTTTGCCTTCCGACATCAGATCAGCCTCGTGCACGCCCAACTTGGTGTGCTGCTCCGGAGGGTTGACCTTCAGCACCAGGTCTGCCTCTGCCCAGAGCTCACGGGTGCCCTCGACGATCCTGGCTCCTGCTTGCACGTAAAGCGGATTGTCAAACGCGGCGCCGTCACCGGCTCCGGATTCAACTAACACTTCGAAGCCAAGCTTAATGAGCTTGGCCACAGCTTCGGGCGTTATCGCGACTCGCCGCTCACCGGGTCGAATCTCCTTGGGAACTGCTATCTTCATTGCTATCTCTATCTAACTGCCGAGCCTGCTCGGGCTGCTCACACCTCCAGCATTACCCCAAATCGACAGCGAATGAAGGGCTCGACCGATGCCTCGCCGTCGATCGTCGCGCCATGCCGACTATCCTCGGACGCACCGGGGCAGCTAATATTATGAAACCCTCTGGAAACATTCAGGCCAATTGGCCAAGGCTCCGCGAGTTGAACCTGCCTACGTCACCCCACATAGCAATGGTTCGCACATGAAAACCGCGCAGCGTCACGGGCGGATGTGCTGGCTACTCGCGAACGCATTCTTTGGCGTAACACGCCATGCGGCCGCTGAGAAACCTTCCGCCACGGAAGCTCCAGCCGCGGCCCAAACCACTGAATCGTCAGCGTCTCAATCGCCATCCACGCCTGCCATTGTGATGCCCAAGCTCTTGCACGCGCCCGTCGTTCCGTATCCCGACGGCGCGCATGGAGATCAGGCTGTCATCTTGCTCCTCACGCTGGATGCGCAAGGCAACGTCGTGCAAGTTGACGCTGTGACTGGCGACGAGCCTTTCCGCGGCGTGGCTAAGGTGGCCGCAGTTCTGTTTCGATTTTCGCCGGCGCGGCGGGGCAGCCAAGCGTTGCCGTCCAAGATCCGTTTTGAGCTCAACTTCACGGAACCCGAACCGACTCCCGAAGCGACAACAGCGCCCACTCCGCCCACGGAAGCCAGCGCCGGGGAAACACCACGCAACCCTGCGCCCCGCGGGCCCGCGCTCGAAGTGGAGGTTCTCGGCAAACGGAATGAGCCCACGGTGCGCAGTTTTTCCCGCGCCGAAGTGCGCGAACTTCCCGGAGCCTTCGGCGACCCTTTTCGCGCGATTGAGGCGTTGCCCGGCGTCACGCCTATCTTTTCAGGCATCCCTTTCTTCTATGTGCGCGGAGCGCCACCGGGTAACGTCGGATATTTTTTGGACGGCATTCAGGTACCGCTCTTGTATCATGCTGGCTTGGGCCCTTCGGTCATCCATCCTGGCCTCGTTGAAAGTGTGGATCTCTATCCAGGCGCTTACCCTAGCCGCTACGGACGCTTTGCCGGAGGCATTGTCGCCGGTGAGACGAAAGCACCCGAACTCAAATGGCGCGGGGAGGGCAACGTGCGCTTGTTTGATTCGGGTGCGCTCGTGGAGGGGCCTTTTGACGAAGGGCGCGGGAATGCGCTCGTAGCCGGGCGTTACAGCTACACGGCGGCTCTCATCTCGTTGTTCGCGCAAAACACGCGCTTGGAATACTGGGATTATCAAGGCCGGGTGAGTTATGAGCTCACACCGAGAGATCGAGTCACGCTCTTTGCATTTGGGGCGTTTGATTTTTTTGGGCAAACGGGCACCGCGAATGACGATTATTTTAGTACTGAATTCCATCGGTTAGACCTTCGATATGACGAGGAATTGTCCTCGAAAAGCGATCTCCGCACGGCCGCAACACTTGGCGTCGACCGTACACGCGCCGACGGCGGACGGACGTTTGTGATCGACCAGAAGGTTGGGTTGCGAAGCGAGTACAGGAATCAACTCTCAACGACAGCCCTGCTACGCGCGGGCGCGGACAGCACGCTGGATCACTTCAGTGTTGAAAGCGACCAAACCAGTACCCCGAGGGACGTTTCCAGTGGCGGTATGGCAGCCAGCATGGAACCTGGAATGCCCACACCGAGCGCACCGCTGCCAGACGGCTCTAGCCCGGCACCCAGCGACATCAACAGCAACAACAACGGAAACGGCGACATCAACAACAATGAGGACTTCAACCGAGGTTTCCCCTCTCGAACTGATATCGCGTTTGGCGTGCATGCTGATCTGGTCTGGAATGCCTATCCTGACGTCACCGTCACACCCGGTGCGCGCGTGGATGTCTATTCATCCGACGGTGCCGCGGCGCTGGCTTTGGAGCCACGCATCACCGCACACTACCAAATCACCCCGAAATTCAGCCTGACCAACGCCTTCGGTATCGCCCATCAACCGCCCAGCTTCGTGATCCCCGTACCCGGCTTTCAGCTGGGAGGATTGCGCGGCGGATTGCAACAAAGCTTCCAGAGCAGTTTTGGGGGTGAGCTGGAACTGCCCGACGAGCAAACACTCGGTGTTACGGGCTACCACAACGTTTTTTTCAATATGTCGGATCTGCTCAGCTTGGTGCGCGCAGACGACCGCCTGGACATCGGCATCGATACCAAAACGACGGGCCAAGCCTACGGCGTCGAATTCCTCTTTAAGCGCGATCTCTCGCGGCATATCGGTGGCTTTGTGAGCTACACGCTGTCGCGCTCCATTCGCTATACCGACATTGGCAAGCTTCCTTCTTCCTTTGATCGCACGCACGTTTTTAACGGGGCGCTGGGCTACGATCTGGGACGCCATTGGCGGAGCGGTGGCAAGCTCTCTTTTTACACGGGCGCGCCCGGTACCGGTGAATTCACCTTCGAGAAACCTCAGCGTTTGCCCGCTTATTATCGACTCGATAGTCGCTTAGAAAAACGCTGGCAAATGGCGACCCCCGAGAGCTACATTTCCTTTGTGTTCGAAGTCTTGAACACAACGCTCAACAAAGAAGCGATCAGTCAAAGCTGCGACCCAGTGAATGGTTGCAAAACGGAATATATCGGTCCGGTGACCATTCCGAGCATTGGGGTTGAAGGGGCCTTTTAGGCCGGATCGGCAGATCGGTATTTCGTCGACAGCGGCGATCCAACGCGGGCGCTTCACATCACGGCGCCGATTTGCCAGGGCACGAACTCATTGTCCCCGATCCCCAAAAGCTCACTCTTGCTCTTCTCTCCCGACGCCACCCGCAAGATGAGCTCAAAGATCTCGCGCCCCTTCGCTTCGATCGAAGCCCCTTTGTCGACGATGTCACCGCAATTCACGTCCATGTCGTCCTGCATGCGCTCGTACAGGCCCGTGCTCGTAGCCAGCTTGATGCTCGGAGTGGGCTTGCACCCAAAGACAGAACCGCGACCCGTAGTGAAACACAGGATGTTCGCACCGCTGGCGATTTGGCCGGTCGCCGAACACGGATCGTAACCCGGGGAATCCATGAACACGAAGCCTTTTGTTGCGATGGGTTCGGCGTATTCAAAGACATCCACGAGCGGTGTTGTTCCACTCTTGGCCACCGCTCCGAGTGATTTTTCAAGGATGGTGGTGAGCCCGCCGGCTTTGTTGCCAGGGGACGGATTATTGTTCATTTCGGCGCCGTGCAGCTTAGTGTAGCGCTCCCACCACTCGAGCCGGGCCAGCAGCTTATCGGCGACAGCTTGGCTCACGGCACGATGAATCAAGAGATGCTCGGCTCCGTAGATTTCGGGAGTTTCGCTCAAGATGGCCGTGCCACCCTGTTGCACCAGGAGATCCACCGCGGCACCGAGCGCAGGATTGGCCGTGATCCCCGAGTAGCCATCCGAGCCGCCACATTGCAGGGCCAGCATGAGGTGGCTCGCACTCACCGGCTCTCGCTTGACAGCATTGGCATACGGAAGCAGCTTTTCGATCAACTGAACGCCGCGTTCGATCGCTTTCGACGTGCCGCCCGCATCTTGAATACTGAGCGTCTGCAACAAATTGCTCGCGAGCAGCCCTTGATGCTCACACAAGTCCTTAGGCTGATTCACCTCGCAACCGAGACCCAGAATGAGCGCGCCCGCAATGTTGGGGTGACGCGCAAATCCGGCCAACGTTCGCTGCAAAATATCGTAGCCCTCGCCGCTACCCGCCATGCCGCAGCCTTGGCCGTGGACGGTCGCCATCACTCCATCCACGTTCGGGAAATCGCCGAGGCCGCGCTGACGGAAGCGATCCACGATGCCGTTGGCGGCAGCCGCGGAACAATTCACACTCGTCAACACAGCCAAGTAGTTGCGTGTGGCAACCTTGCCGTTCGGCCGAACAAGCCCCTGGAACGTGGCAAGCGTTGCCGGATCGGCTTTC
>JBBSBI010000291.1:0-4769 GCA_038251425.1 Polyangiales bacterium | reverse complement strand
CTAGGTTTCGTCCCAGTTCGCCAGAAGGGTAGCCACGTCGTGTTGCGGCGCGGCTCCGTAGGCTGCGTGATCCCGCTGCACTCCGAGTTGAAGGTCGGCACGTTGGCAAGCGCGCTAAGGCAAGCACAGGTCAGTTCCGAGGAATTCATCAGCGCCTTGTGACCGTGTCACCTAACCCTTCCATCGAGGCGGACAAGCTACAGCAGGCTTCGCCTGCTTCCGCTTGCCGCTCATGTCAAACGTTCGGCCCCACTCGGCGACGCTCCCTTGACGCGTATCTTTATTGTAGCTACATTAATGCGTGCGCATCGAGTTCGATCCGGGGAAAGACGAAACTAACCAAGCCAAGCACGGTGTTTCGCTCGCTCTATCGGCCGAGCTCGACTGGGACTCGGCGCTGGTCTGGCTCGATTCCCGGTTCGCTTACGGCGAGGTGCGCATGGTTGCGCTTGCCCCGCGAACAGGCGTCGTCTACTACGTAGCCTTCGTCGATCGCGGGCAGGTCCGAAGAATCATCAGTCTGCGTCGTGCGAATCGGCGCGAGGTCAATCGCTATGTCCAAGGTTTCTAAGTCCAGTGCTGTGGTCATGCCCACCACCGCGGAAAACCGGAAGATCACTGCCGCAGCAAAGGCAGATCCGGATGCACAGCCCCTTACCGCCAAGCAACTTGAGGAAATGGTTCCGTTGCGCTCCTTGCGTGGTCGCCCGAAGTCAGGCAACGCGAAGCAGCTCGTCTCGGTACGCTACAGCGCAGAGGTTCTCGCTTTTTTCAGGTCCACCGGAGAAGGCTGGCAAGCACGAATGGACGGCGTACTTCGCGAATACGTCACTCGTCACTCTCGTCGGGCTTAGCGGCAGTGTGGCCGAACCCTTCCATCGAGCGGACGTGCCAAGGGCCGCTTCGCGCCCCTTGCGCCGCGCCTCATGTCAAACGTTAGGCATCGCAATGCACCCGTTCCTCCGCACCACCGTTCTTGGAGCCTCCTGCTTGCTGGCGTCAGTAGCAGTTGCCTTCACGGTGTATCGCTGGGTTGACGATCAAGGAAAGGTTCATTACTCGGACGTTGTACCCGAACGGTACCGAAGCAAGGCAAAGCCGGTGAATGCCCGAGCCGCTGAACCGACACCCGAGCAACAGCGCGAAGCACTTGAGCGCGCCCAGAGCGAGAAAGCCAAAGCTTTGGCGCCTTCTATCAGTCGCAGTAGTCTTCCCGTAACCGCTCAGCCAGCCTCGGCGGCGTCCGCGCCTTCTAGGAAGCGTCGTGTCCAGGTACCGAATAACCAAACGGACTGCGAGACTTGGCAGCGCCTGTACATGGAAAGCATCGAATGCTTTGGTCCATACAGAACTGTTCGTGGCGGCATCAAGCCGGAGGCGTTTGAAGTCTGTAATGTCGTGCCGGAACCTCCTCCAAGCCGCTGTCGCATGCGTATCCCGTAGGTCAGCAATGCCTAACCCTTCGCTCAAGCGGACGCACCACGGCATGCCACGCTTGGGCCTCATTTCATTCTGGCCCAAGCGCGTCACGCCGCGGTGTGCGGCTTAGCTCAAACGTTAGGCGCCGGCGTCGATGCGGCAGCCCCTTCGATTAGAGTGAGACGGCCCATGTCTGCTAGATGCTCAGGCTGGCCCGGCCGGACCGGTTGATTTCTTACAACCGGGCCTTCATCACCCGCCTTTGCTGTAAGGTTCCGAAACATTGCTCTTGCGAAGTGCGGACCGCGCACTTCGGAAATGGGCGTCAACCTCGGTCAGGAAACAGCATGAAAATCATCGCCATCATCATCATTGTCTTGGGCGCTCTTTCCCTGATCTACGGGGGATTTAGCTACACCAAGGACAGCACTGTCGCCAAGATTGGTCCGCTCGAGCTTTCGGCCAAGAAGCAGGAAACGGTCAATGTTCCGGTCTGGGCTGGCGTAGGTGCGATTGTGGTCGGAGGTCTGTTGTTGGCGTTCGGTGGGCGAACCAAATAGCGAGCAGCATGCCGCCCTTGTCCTTTCGCCGCACGCACGGGACGGCGCCTAACCCTTCCATCGAGCGGACGTGCCAAGGGCCGCGTCGCGCCCCTTGCCCCGCCGCTCATGTCAAACGTTAGGCACCGAAAATGATGAAGCCCTGCCGCGAGTGTCGTCGCGAGATCTCCGAGCAAGCGTTCGCATGTCCCCATTGCGGAGCGCCCTTGCCAGGGCTCGAGGTTCGTCGGGGTCCGGGCCAAGACCGAGCACTGCTCGCCGCAGGTCTCCTACTGTCCGCTTGCGCCAGTTATATGACGTACGTGTTGATCCAGGCTTACGGAGAAATGTTCGCCCGATCCGGTAGCGAATTGCCCTCTGCGACGGCACTTCTTCTGCGGTTCTATCCGATAGCCCTTGTTCTTCCGCCGTTGCTCGTCCTGTGCGTATGGTTTGTTCGGAAAGCGAAACCAGGTCGCGGCCTCGCAGTCCTTGTTGCCGGCGGAGCCGCCTTGTTCCTGATCCCGCAGGTCACCTCCAGCATCATGTACCTGCCAGTGTTTGCTCTCGGCAAGTAACCCGGGCTCGGTTGTCAACTTGTCCGTCATGTCGAGAAGTACACATCGAGCGCGGCGCCTAACCTTTCCATCGAGCGGACATGCCAAGGGCCGCTTCGCGCCCTTTGGCCCGCCGCTCATGTCAAACGTTAGGGTACATCGCAGCCGCGATCCCTTATGCGAGCAGTTCTGACTCTCTCGGCCGTTGTCGGCGCCCTGTTCGTCTGGCTCAGCGGGAACGCGTTGCCGGACGTCGTCGCTTCACACTTCGGAGCCTCAGGCTCGGCCAATGGGTTCATGTCGCGCACTGCTTACCTTGGTTCCATGCTCGCTGTTGTGGTTGTCTTGCCTTTGGTTGTTGCCTTGGCGGGGAGGCTGGCATCTGTCCTCCCGCCGCGGTGGGTCAATCTGCCTAACAAGGCCTACTGGTTGGCTCCCGAGCGCCGGGGGGCCACGCTCGAGGCACTTTCCCGCAGAACGGGCTGGCTGGCGCTGTTTCTCTTGGCGTTCCTGTGCTTCGTGCACTGGCTCGTCGTGCAGGCCAATGCCAACGCTACCAAGCAATTGCCGCAGGTTCCGTTCTTTGTCGGGTTGGCCTTGCTATTGGCGGCCACGGTCGGCTGGGTCATCGCCCTGCATCGCCGGTTCGGCAATGTCCCCTAACCCTTCCTTCGAGCGGACGTGCCAAGGGCCGCTTCGCGCCCCTTGCCCCGCCGCTCATGTCAACCGTTAGGCGTCATGCAGCATGCATTTCCTCCGCTCGCCACGTACCTCAATCATTGCCGCTGTACTGCTGCCTGTTCTGCTCACGGGTCTAGTCGTGCTTGCCGTCTATCTTCCCGGGTTCTCCGGTCGCCCGCCACGGGACATCGGCCGGCCTCTTTTCTGGCTTCCGCCGTTGGCAGCAGTCGTGGTTTCAACTATTTCCACTCGGGTCATGGCTTCTGCGCGTGCCCCTCACGTTCGTCTTTGGCGGGCAATGTTCGCCGTCTTGCTCGTCATCTACTTCATCGGCGCCTGCAGCTTTGGCGACCGTATGTAAGGTGACGCCCGTTCGCATCACGAAGCCAAGAAAGTCACTAACCCATGCAGACCCAAACTGCCCAGCGACAACTCAGAAACTGAGCGAGGTGACCGATGCACGACTTTCCTGCCGATGTTGAATATTCCGAGCGGGGCGAAGGACCTGCGCTCTTGCTGCTGCCGGGAAGTTTCGGAACAGGCTCAGGATGGAAGGCCGTCACCGATCGGCTCGCCCGAAGCTACCGTATCGTGACAACGAGCCTGCTCGGCTACGGTGCGACTGCCGAACGCCGTCCTTTAGGCAACGCGACTATGCGGCAGCAGACAGAAGTCATCGACCGCATCCTTGAACGGATTGGCGAGCCAGCACACGTGGTCGGCCACTCTTTCGGTGGCCTTGCGGCGCTTGTGCATGCAATCGAAGGCGCGGTCAAGCCGGCAAGTCTCATGCTGGTCGAAGCCAATCCGCTCGGCCTCTTGAAGACATCGGGGGAAAACGACCTCTATGCGATGTTCGGTGCGATGACGCGCGACTACTTTGCAGAGTTCGAAGCCGGTCGGCCGGACGCGGCGCGCCACGTGATCGACTTCTACGGCGGTGAAGGGACCTTTGCCGAGTTTCCTGCGAAAGTTCGCGACTACGTCGTCAAGACGACGCCCGCCAACATTCGCGACTGGTCGTCAGGCACGACTTTCGAGCATCCACGGTCCGCTTACCAGCAGATCGCCGTATCGACGCTCGTCGTGCGCGGCGGCGATGGCCACCCGGCGATGATGCGCATCGCTGAGATGCTGACCGAGTTCATTCCGAACGCCCGTCTGCAGACGGTCGCTGGAGGCAGCCACTTCCTGCCGGCGACGCATCCAACTGATCTGGCCCGCCTGCTCGACATTCATGTAGAGACGGGCATCGCCTAGACGCGTTGCCTGTGCGAGACCGGCATGAAAGAAGAAGGTACGCCAAGACTTCTCGAGCCACCCCGCAGCGGAGGTCCCGCGCTGACGCCTGACCGCTCGCGCCCGCTTAGTTCGAACGTTAGGCGTCTCGTGCTGTCGCTGCGCAAGCCCTGTGCTCTTCGGCTACCTCGGCCGGTCGAGCGGCGCTCGCTCCATCACCTTGCCGAGTGGCGGCACGTGCGCACGCTGTCGCACCGAGTCTTGTCAGTGCTGCTTGCAGGCGCTCTGGCAAACCGCACGGCCGCCTCCGGGCATGTGAGCCGGCGTGGCTGCG
>JBBSBI010000290.1:0-4841 GCA_038251425.1 Polyangiales bacterium | reverse complement strand
GGAGTGCCCTTAACTGAGAGAGCTAATAGCGCCTGGGTCTTGCTGCAGAGTGGGCGACGTTTCGGCGGCGAGGAAGGGTGGTTCCTGCGCTGCGCATTGAGTTTTGACATGTTCTTCCTTTCGCCCATGACTGCAGCGACGCCTGGGTATTGAGTCGCCTTGCCAACTGGCGGCTGACCGAGCAGAGTATCGTCATGCAGAGATGCTCCCCATTGGCTGTCCTCTGTCTGCTGCTTGCCAGCGCGGTGATTAGCTGCGCAGCAAACCCCGCGCACGGCAAGCTGAGCGCACTGAGCCTCGCCACAACCCACGATTGGAAAGCCTGCCGACATGGCGTTCCCGATTCCGTGTGTGTCCAATGCCACCCCGACCGAGCCAAGGCCTACAAAGACCGCGGGGATTGGTGCCCTGAACACTCAGTGCCTGAATCGCAGTGCTTGAAGTGCCATCCCGATCTTGATTTTTCCCCGCCCAAGGCTCCGCCGAAGGGCGCCGACGTTGTCGAGATCGTGAAAGCCGGCGAGGCCTTGCCCGCGCTTGAGCCGCACGTGGTAGCCGGCAAGATTACTGTATTTGACTTCTACGCGGCCTGGTGCACGGCTTGCCGCAAGCTGGACACCTATCTTTACGCGCGGATCGCCCAGGGCCTCCAAGTTTCAATCCGAAAGATCAACATCGTGGATTGGGATTCTAAGGTTTCGGAACAGTGGCTGGCCAATGTGCCAGAGCTGCCCTACGTGATCATCTATGGGAAACGCGGCCAAAAAGTGAAAGCTTTTTCAGGTACAGAGTTTGGCCCCTTGGAGGAAGCGCTGACCGAGGCTGCACGGTGATACCGGCTGCATCCTGCAGCGCCACCACAGCTGCACGCTGGTTGCTGTGCGCAGCGCTTGCCGCACTTCTCGTCGCCGTGCCGAATCGCGCGTTAGCTTGTGCTGGCTGCCGCAATCCCTCAATGCCGAGCGCCCCAGGCAGCCGCGGCGAGCTGGACGCGAGTGCTTGGCGAGCTGGAGCATCTCTAGCTGCGACGGCCATTCATGTGATCCATACGGCTGGCTGCGTGGATCTGGCTCAATGCACGGAAGTTCCCATCCAGCCGCAGTACCTTCACGACCAACGTATCTATCCCATCGAGCTCCGGCTCTTCGGCGAATACGCGCTCGGCGGCCCCTTGGGGCTTGAACTCCAGCTTCCCTTCCGCGCGGTGCGCTCGACGATCCACTTCGAAACGCTCGACGGCCAGGCCTACACGCCACTCGATGCCAATGTGCACCACCGCAACGAAACCATTTACGGCCCTGCCGATCCGTGGGTCCTGCTCAGGGTTGGGCAGAAAGTCGGAGAATTTTGGGTGGCGGCGAGGCCTGGGCTATCTGTCCCGCTAGGGCGAACCGTGGAAGATCCGTTCGAGCTCGGCGACCTGGGTCTCCGACACCAACACATTCAGCTGGGAACGGGAACCTTCGATCCCTTGCTGCTACTGGAGGCGAGCACCGTGCTTCGAAGCGTTAGCTTGGATGCATTCGCTCAAGGCCAAGTATCGCTCTACAACAACACACACGGCTATCGAGCCCCCACGCGGTTTTACGCGGGTGCCCACGCCGGGACGGACATCACCCCTGCGCTGAGCGCCAGCCTGGGTCCAGAGGTCAGCCACGACAACGCAGAACGCTGGCAGGGCAAGATCCGCCAAGATGGCCTCCTGGGGCGCACGGAACTCTTAGGCGCGCTGCGCGTTGGCTACCAACTCGGCCACACAGAACTGAGTGTTTCGCTCCGCGTGCCCCTGTGGCGGCGGCTCCTCGAAGGCAGCGAGCCCGCGGGTGACTTTCAGAATCCGGCGATTATTTCGTTCGCGGTGACTCAGTCAGCTTCAGATTAACCCCTACTCAACGAGCCTTCAACACGCCCTCCGCCTGGGCCTCGGCGATATGCTGCGCAATGCTGGCTCGCTCTCGGACAACAAACTCGCCCACCGCACGCGCGAGCACCGGGTGCACCAAATAGTGCAAAGAATCTGTAGCTGTTGGCTCAAAACCTCGAGCCAACTTGTGCTCGGGACCAAGCTCAGCCACCACCCGATCCCTATCTGTCGCGAGCACTCACTCGCCCCCCCTGCTAGACGAACATAGGCGCTGAGCTGATTTTTGAGGGATTTGATGCCTATTGAACGCATTGGACAATTGTAGCTACCCGTAGCTACCAGTAGCTACCCACGCAAGCAAAGGCCACTGACCCTCGGCGCCACGCTTACGCAGAGGTTGCGCCTCCCAAGTGCTCCCAAACTTGTCCGTGACCTCTATCTCAAAGTCGAGCGCAAGATAGTAAGCATGCTTACTATCTTCCAACGAATGAAAAGGGCAGCTCACCTGACACGCCTGCTGCGCGGCCCCGCAACCGCGCTCCGCGGCAGCTGAGAGGGCGTCAACACTAACTTGGTGTCCGTTCCACTTGGACCGACATGGAACAATTTCGATCACTTACGATCAAACCGGAAGTCGCCGGAGCACCTTTAACGGAGGGGATCGGATCTTAGGCGCAGTCTGACTGTGCCAAGTGTGCCAGCGTTAGGGGCAACCCTCGTTGGGAAAAGCCGGGAGATCTCGGATCTTGCCAACTTCATCTGGTGGCACAGAATGTGCTTTGTGGCATACATGGCTCGTGCCCCTCGAAAGTATTCTTCTCCTCTGGTGATGACGTTCGCTGCCCTGGTCCCCGCCTGTGGGGGTAGCGCTGTCGGCGCGGACGAATCGCACAACGTTTCGGTTAACCCACCAAACCCGACGATAATCAGTGGAGGAAGTGGAGGAAGTGGAGGAAGTGGGGGAACGGTCGGGTTCGGTGGGTACATCAGCAACCCACCGCTTCCGCTCGGAGGGAGAGTGAGCCTTGGTGGAAGCGTTAACCCACCAGCGCCACCAGTAGGCATTCCCACTTGTACCGCCGAACAGGTCACCCAGATTGACCGGGATCAGTACTACGGGCAGGGCTGCCCGGTCGGAGAAGTCTGCGCTGTCCCCAGCGAGTGCGGAAGTGGGCCCCGGGGATTTGAGTTTGAGTGTAAAGCCTATACGGCGATTCCGAGCGGGTCGGGGTGGGCGATGCGCCCGCTAGCATGCGAGCGGCCGGCTGATCACTGTCAAGGGCTACTCCCCACAGGCTATCTTCCGGTGTATCTTTCATGCCAGCAGAACAGCTGGGTCATGGAAATTATCGGAGGAAACCCGCCAGCCCCGTGCCCACGCGAGTTACCAAAAGAGGGTTCAAGTTGTAGGGCGGGCGACGGCTTCGGACGGGATCCCAGCGCTTGCGGTTACTTGTGCGGCAGTGGTGCCTGGACGGTGATCGGTTGCGTGGGAGCATCTGACGGGACCTTCAGCCCTGGCACGTGGATCTCGGACGGTGCCTGCAACGTCGGTGGCGCAGGTGGAGTGGCAGGTGAGAATGGCACTGCCGGATCATCGGGCGCTGCGGGCGCTCCGAATAGCGGCGGAACTTCGGGATCCGAAGGGAGGTAGCGTTCTTGAGCGAGCCCCTTGAATTGTGTTCAGAACTCGTGCGCGTAGAGTGGGCGCGTCGCGTGGTCGCTGAGTATCAGTCGAGTGCCATCACCCAGCACCTTACGCTGTGGTTGATTCAGCTCGGGCTCCCGCGTGAGCTTATCAATGACGGGCTCCGAATCGTAGCCGACGAACTCGATCACGCCGAGCTCGGCCGTGACGTTTTCCTAGCGTGCGGCGGCGGCGAGCTGCCCGCCTTGGAACGGAACCAGCTAGCGCTGCCGAGGCATGGGGGCGATCCTTTGGAACGCGACATCGTTCGGGTCTGCGTGCGCTCGTTCTGCCTGGGTGAAACCGTCGCCGTGCCCCTATTCGCCGAGCTTCGCGCGGAATGCAGTGTACCAGTAGCGAAGGCAGCGCTCGATCGCGTGCTCCGCGATGAAGTGCGTCACCGCCAGTTTGGCTGGGATCTCGTGGGTTATTTGCTCGAAAGCTTTCCCGACGCGCGCGGCTGGGTTTCCCGAGACTTCCCAGAGTACGTGCGGGCTCTTAGGGCCCTCTATCAAGCGGGCGCGACGAGTACCGAGTCGATTGGGCCAGAAGAACGTTCATGGGGGCTCATGCCGAGCGAACTTTACGGGAAGATCCTGGAGGAAACGGTCGTTCGCGAATTTCAACCTCGCTTGGAGGTGCTGGGCATTCCCATCCGAGTGTGATGTGCAGAGGCCTACTTGTGATCAAGCGGTTATCGTGACTCGCAAGCCTCGTCGCAGTGTGCTAGCCGTGTCGCGGTGAACAGAGAAGTCGCACGTTTGATGTGTTGTGCGCTGTCCGTTGCAATCGCCAGCTGTGATATCCGACCGCACAGTGAGCCCGCCCCGGCACGGACCGCAACGAGCACACCCGCCACCGAGCTCACGCAGCGCACTTCGTCACCAACTCCGCCACAGGCCCGTGACCCGCTCTTGGTGATTGGCGGCTCGCGTTTAGCCGAGAGTGCGAGCTTTTCCACGATCTCCGGCCGCGAGCTCATCGCAAGCATGGCCAGCTCCGGAGCACGCGCTGTCTTGGTCAATGCCTGGGCGAGTTGGTGTACGCCCTGCCGGGATGAAGTGCTTGGGCTCGCGCTTGCTGGTGGTTGGCTTGCGCTTCGCCTGCTGCAACGTAACTGGAACCTGGGTGGGCATTTTCGTCTTGCTGCCGTGGGAGTGCTCGAACTCATTCTGTTCGTGATCGTCCGTGCGGCAAGCGCTGAACATCTAGCGCGAGTGATCGGCCCTTTTGAGCAGGAGTGGTTGCGCAATTTGTTGGAGCTCCCGACAAGGTGGCTCTCGACCAACT
>JBBSBI010000289.1:0-4932 GCA_038251425.1 Polyangiales bacterium | reverse complement strand
TTGAATTTTCTGAGCTTTAGGCCAAACGCCATATTCTCAAACACGGTCATGTGGGGGTAGAGCGCGTAGTTTTGAAACACCATGGCGATGTCACGATCCTTGGGTGCCAGGTCATTGACCACCCGCGACCCAATGCTGATGGTGCCTTCCGTGACATCTTCGAGGCCAGCAATCATCCTGAGCGTGGTGGACTTGCCGCAGCCGCTCGGACCGACGAAGACCACAAATTCGCCGTCGGCGATCTCCAGATTCACATCGCCGACAGCTCGAATATTGCCAGGATAGACTTTACCGATCTTCTCAAGTCTTACGTTTGCCACCGCTGTCTCCACTCATGGGTCGGCCGAGCCCGGCGCCATTCAGCGCCGGACAGAAGCACAAATTTCCACGTCCTCCTAGTCGAAGACCCGGCGGAAGACGTTGCGGGCGATAGGGCGGTCTACTATGGCTCACGCACGATGAAAGTCTTAGTCACCGGAGCCGCTGGATACATTGGGTCACATGCCGTGAAGGTATTACAGCGTGAGGGACATCACGTGGTGGCGCTGGATAACCTGAGCCGCGGGCATCAGGCGGCGCTTTCGCCGGAAGTGCCCTTCGTTCATCTGGAATTGAGGAAGACCGAGGCCGTACAGAGAGCCTTGCTGGAGCACCAGATCGAGTGCGTGATGCATTTCGCGGCGTTGGCTTACGTGGGTGAGTCAGTCACCCATCCGCTCGTTTACCACGAGAACAATACAGGAGGCACCACCAGCCTGCTTCAGGCCATGCAAGCCGCGCGGGTGAATCGCATCGTCTTTAGTTCGACGTGTGCCACGTATGGCGAGCCGGAGCGCATGCCGATTGTGGAGACGATGCCCCAGGCTCCCATCAACCCGTACGGTTGGTCTAAGTTGGCGAGCGAGCGCGTGCTCAAGGATTACCTCGCGTCCAATTCAGAGTTCAGCTTCGCGGCACTCCGTTACTTTAACGTCGCCGGTTGTGATCGGGAGGGGATTCTTGGCGAAGATCACAACCCGGAGACGCACCTGATCCCGGTGATACTGCAAGTTGCGCTCGGTCAGCGGGAAAAGCTTCAGATCTTCGGCGAAGACTATCCGACGCCAGATGGCACCTGCGTGCGCGACTACATTCACGTAGAAGATCTGATCGCGGCGCACATCTTGGCTATGAATGCGCTCGCCCCCGGCAAGGAGCTGATCTACAACCTCGGCATCGGGCGCGGGTACAGCGTTCGGGAGATCATCGACGCGGCGCGGAAGGTCGTGGGGTGCGACATCAAAATCGAGGCGTGTGCACGGCGGCCTGGTGATCCCCCAGAGCTCACCGCCGATCCCAGCAAGATCCAGCACGAGTTGGGTTTCCGTGCCCAGATCACAGATATTTCGGAGATCATCGAGAGCGCCTGGCGCTGGTTTCAACGGCACCCGAACGGATACCGTTGACCACGTGTTGGGCGGCGTGTTTTATCCGCGGGCCCTGGCACTGGATGGTCCCGAGCCGGTGCCCAGGTGAGCGCGTGAGCAAAGTGAGAACACAACGATGTTTAGTTTGAACAACAAGGTTGCGGTCGTAACGGGTGCTGGTTCAGGAATTGGGCAAGCGATCGCCGTGACGTTGGCGGCCAGCGGTGCCAAAGTAGCCGGTTTCGATCTTTCGGTGGACGCGCTCGCAGAAACGGCAGCCAAGGTTGAGGCAAAGGGCCAGCAGATGCTGCGGGTTGGCTGCGATGTTTCGAGCCCTGAGGCTGTGGCGAAGGCCTTCCTTGAGGTGGATGCGAAGTTTGGGCGCTTGGATATTCTGGTTAACAACGCCGGGATTGCGCATGTGGGCAATATTGAGGGCACGGCCGTGGCGGATATGGATCGGCTCTACAACGTGAACGTGAAGGGTGTGTTCCTGTGCGCGAAGGAAGCGGTGGCGCGTATGCTCAGCACGGGCGGCGGGAGTATCGTCAACGTGGCTTCAATAGCCTCGTTGGTGGGCGTGGCCGATCGCTTTGCGTATTCGATGACGAAAGGCGCGGTGCTCACCATGACCTATTCGTTGGCCATCGATTACATGAAGAAAGGCATCCGGTGTAATTGCGTTTGCCCAGCGCGTGTGCACACGCCCTTTGTCGATAATTTTATCCAGAAGAATTACCCAGGTCAGGAGCCAGAAATGTTCAAGAAGCTTTCCGAGTATCAGCCGATTGGGCGGATGGGTAAGCCCGAAGAAGTGGCAGCGTTGGTGCTCTTCCTATGCTCCGATGAGGCAGCATTCATCACGGGCGCGGCAATGCCGGTCGATGGCGGGGTTTTGGTTTCCTGAGCTTTGGTGGGTTGTTGGTTCACGTCTCAAGCAGCTGAAAGGTCAAGATCATGAAACTATTTCGGTTTGGTTCGCCGGGTTCAGAGAAGCCTGGTGTGGTGTTGGGCGATAACGCCTGGGTGGATGTCTCGGCATTCGGAGCAGATTACGATGAGGCTTTTTTTGGCGGCGGTGGCCTTGCCAAGCTTGAAGCGTGGTTGAAGCAGAATGGCTCAAGCTGTCCGAAGGTGGATCCGAGCCAGGTGCGCTTGGGCGCCCCGATTTGTCGCCCCAGCAAGATTATTTGCGTGGGCCTCAATTATCGTGCGCATGCCGTAGAAACGAACATGCCAATTCCGGCAGAGCCCGTGCTCTTCTTCAAATCCACGACGGCACTGGTGGGCCCGAACGACGATCTCAAGATCCCACGGGGCTCCGAGAAGACGGATTGGGAAGTGGAGCTCGCCGTGATCATCGGAAAGACGGCACGCTACGTCGAAAAGAACGAAGCGCTTGAGTATGTGGCTGGATATGCGCTCCACAATGATTACTCGGAGCGCGCCTTCCAGCTCGACCGCGGCGGTCAGTGGGTGAAGGGTAAGAGCTGCGATACGTTTGCTCCACTCGGTCCCACGCTGGTCACGCGTGATGAAATAGATCCGAGCAATTTGAAGCTTTGGCTCAAGGTGAACGACAAGCTGGTTCAGAACAGCAACACCGATGATATGATCTTCGACGTGCCCACGATCGTGAGCTACATCAGTCAATTCATGACGTTGCTTCCGGGGGATGTGATCAGCACGGGCACGCCCCAAGGTGTGGGTCTTGGTCTGAAACCGCCTACATTCCTCAAGGTTGGCGATACGGTCGAACTGGGTATCGAGGGGCTCGGAACCTCGCGCCAGCGTGCGGTAGCGTCCGACTGAGCCACTGCTTGCAGCGTTCGTTGGGCCGCCTGGCCAAAGTTCAACGCCCTACACGATGGGAGTGTTCAAGGTGCGCCAGGTCTGTACCCTTACAGGTTCGGAAAATGCGAACACGGACCAAAGTCGAAACGCTGCACCTCACTCCACGCCAGGCGGTTTGGAGTAGCTTCCCTCCCGGGTTTTCAACCTTGCCTCCAAAGCGGGAGGGCGATGAGGGGCGACGCGCAGTTTCTCAAGCGCCCGACTCGAAGGTCCAGCGCTCCCCTGGGCGGGCGAACGCAGCTTCCGACAGCCTGGTGCAGACGTTGCTTGATAGCTCGGCGGACGGCGTCTTCGTACTCGATGAACGGCTCACGCTCCGTGCCGCAAACGAGACACTCAGCAATCTTGCAGAAGTGCCCCGTGAGCAGCTGTTGGAGCACCATGTCTTAGATGTTTTTCCCTTGATGCAACAGCTCGGGCCGGATGTGTTTGAGTTCGTGCTCCAAGGGCGAACGCTGGGCGGATCGCTCGACTGTGTGCGACCCGAGCAAGCTACGGGGCATTGCTTTGACATCAAGCTCACACCGGTTTTCGAAGCCGGGAAGGTGTCTGGCATTTTGGGTATTGTGCGCGACACAACTCAACAGAAGTTGCACGCGGCTCGGCTCCACCACATCCAGAAGCTTGGTCTCGCGTCGCGTCTGGCGACGACCTCTGCGCACGATCTCAGCAATCTGTTGACGGTGATCCACGCTGAGGTGTCGCGAGCCTTGTTCTTGTGCGAGGATCCGGAGCTTGTCGAATCGCTGGTGGAGATCCAAAATTGTACTGAAAAATCAGGGGTTTTGACGCGGGAAGTCCTAAGTTTCGCCCGGAAGAATGCTGAGCACCCTTCGGTGCTGCGGGTGGGTCAGCTGATCTCTGATTGCCGGCGAATGTTTGAACGGCTGCTTGGATCCGATGTCGCTCTCAATTGCGAAGTGAGTGATGAAATGCTGCGAGTCGCGGCACACCGGGGGCAATTGGAGCAGGTGTTGGCCAATCTGATTGCGAATGCTCGAGATGCACTGGCTCCTGGCGGGAAGGTGGATATCCTGGTGAGCCAGCTCAGCATTTTTGGAACAGAGAAGTTCAGATTCGGAGATATTCCCCCAGGCGAGTATTGCTGCATCGAGGTCAAGGACACCGGGCACGGTATGGATGCCACGGTGCGGCAGCACCTATTCGAAAGTTTCTTCACGACCAAGCCTGAAGGTTCAGGAACAGGGCTCGGCTTGGCCACGAGTCGAGACATTATCACCGCCAGTGGTGGCTACCTGATCGTGGAGAGCGAGCCTGCGGTCGGCACGCAAGTTTTTGTCGTTCTGCCGCTCTTGGTTGAGAGCACTCGCCCGACGGTTCGGCCCTCGCTAGGTCCAGGTGTGCACAAAGCCAAGACGGCTCCCGCCGAACAGGTGTCGCCAGAAGCTGCGGATTTGTCCGGGCTCTATCGTGTTGGTTCATCATCGCAAGTCGGTGGGGCCAACGGGTCAAAGTAGGTCGCGGAGCTTCGCGCTTTGGCTTACGGCGTGACGGCGCTATAGAAGCGTCGTCACCGTGTCCATCGAGGGAAGCCAGAAGTTAGCGCCGTTTTGGGGGATCCCATGAAGATCCTGCACGCCGCTGATCTGCATTTGGATAGCCCCTTGCTCGGGCTGCCGCTGTACGAGGCGGCTCCGGTTGAGCGCATTCG